>NZ_RBII01000001.1:1017027-1356036 GCF_003634015.1 Litorimonas taeanensis | reverse complement strand
CGCGGCGCGATTTTGAATACGGTCTTTAAAACTTTTTGTTAGGGCCATCGCTCTACTTTCTGTCTTTGCGCTTACACGCTTTATAGTCTTTCCATGCGGTTTTGGCCGCGTCGATGTCTTTGCTCTGGCGGCGTTTCGTCCCGCCGCCAAGCAGGATGACCAGTTTTGTGCCACCCTAGGCCAAATAGATCCGAATGCCCGGACCCCAATGGATACGACATTCTGAAATGCCGTCGCCCAGGTTTTTGAGCTGGGACGTGTTACCCGTCTCAATGCGCGCCAGATAGGTTGTGACTTTCAGGGCCGCCTGACTATCCAGTTTGTCGAACCAGGCTCCAAAGGGGCTTTGACCCTGCGCATCAAGATATTCTTCAACCTCAATCATATGGTAACATATGTGTTACTTGTTCTTTTGTCAAAATATCTCGGAAATCCGTGCGGATGTAACTTCATTGCCGCAAGGGAAATTCCTACCAACGGAATATCACGGTCAGAAGCGTCCGCTTTGATCTCGCGGCTATCCGCTTCCCGAATTGCCAAATAGGGCACATCCGCATCAAGACGAATATTCTCAGGACGTAAGTTACAAAGCTCACTTGGACGAGCACCCGTTTCAATCAGTGTGTAAAGAATGTGGCGTGCTTCTTCGTTCACACTATCAAACAGGCCGGGCACTAGAAATTTGTCTTTTATCCAATCTGTCTAAAATGGCGGTCGTTTCTTTTTTGTAGAGCGGTCTTCCTTGAACGAAATACGGCGGAATGGGTTGGAGCGGTCTTCTTCTCCTTTATAAGAAAAGTACTCGCGGTAGAGAGAACGCATATTCCCGATATGACGGTTTGCAGTATAGGGTGTGGGACGATCCCCATTGTCATCGCCTGATTTTATCCTGTCAGCCCACCAGTTGCGATATTGAAGGGCGTGACGACGTTCAATTTTACCAATCTTCAAATCACAGATGGCTTGCACAAAATAGTTGATAGACGTGCGTTTGGCTTTCTCCCAGGAACTGCGCTGAGCGGGGGATTTTTTACGTTGAGCATCAAACGCGATTTCTGCAACATAAAGCTCGAAAACCTCGGTCAGTGTGATTGAGCCTGCGCTTGGACGCTCAACGCCACCCAAGAGAGCAGCCGTTTCAGAGACAGGGGGTTCTGTCCCCAACTCATAATTTTCAGCCAGCTTCTCAGTGCGCGCTAAGAATTCTTCAAGAGCTTGCTCATCGCGGAGCTGTGAGATTGGCTTGTAGTCAAACCCGTAGGCCAAAGCTCTGGATGAAGCAGCTTTGTAAAGATGCTGCTGAACGGCCCGAGTTGCATCTGTCACGCCGCCTTAAGATTCGGCCTCTAAAGTCAGGGCTTGCCAGTAATTATCATCAGCTATGACGAGGGCATCACGCTTAGCACGGGCTAATTCGAGTGAACGCGTATTGAGCGCGACTCGCACACGAGGGCGCGGTTCGACATGTCTGAACTTCTGCGGCACATTGCGCTTATAATTCCAATATTCCCCTCGCATGTAGAGGTACTTGTTGACAGCACGAGTCATGCCGAAAACTTAAAAAGGGCACATGAACGCGATAAGGGAGTATTGATGAGCCAATTCATCCTTAATTTATAAGGAAAAACAGGCATTTAGTCAATTTCAGAATAGGAAAGGATGGCTCCGCAAGCAGGACTCGAACCTGCGACAAGCTGATTAACAGTCAGCTGCTCTACCAACTGAGCTATTGCGGAACATCATTCTTGGTAGGCGCGCTCAATAACGGGAAAGAACCGTTTCGACAAGCCCGATTTTCACTATTTTCAAACAAATTTCATATTAGTTGTTTGAGAGGTTTTAAAAGGCGTAAATATTCCCAATACGCAAAAAAAAAGGAGCGCGAGGGCTCCTGAAGGTATTAGGTGAAAATTGGGGTGTCTCTGTTGGAGACATCGCTCTTATTAACGAACGAGGTAAAGATAACCTTAATTTTTCTTCAAAATTTTAAATTTGATTCATGAAACTGTTCAAGCTGTTAAGATTGTTCTATGATAGGGGCGGGAGAACAGAGATGAAGACTATAAAAACATATTCAGAGTTTTGGCCGTATTATTTGCGTGAACATGCCAAACCCGCGACGCGGGGATGGCATTATTTTGGCACGGCCATGGGGCTGGCTATATTGATTTACGCGTTTCTTTCACAAAATTGGTGGTTGATTCCCCTTATGTTTGTCTCAGGCTATTTCTTTGCTTGGATGAGCCATGGCTTGATTGAAAAAAATAAGCCGGCCACATTTACCTATCCTGTCTGGTCCTTCATTAGTGATTTTAAGATGTTATTCGTGTTTCTGACGGGGCAAATGGGCAAAGAGCTTGAAAAGGCCGGCATTGACAAAGATGGCGCGATACGAGCGTAATCAGGCCTAAATCCTTGTCGTAACACGTCAATTTTTGCTTAAATCTCACTAAAACCTTATAGGGGCTCAGAGGGAAAAGACCTCTTTACCTTTGTAGAATGTCTTAACAGCGCGGCCCGTTAAGCGGCGACCGTCAAAGGGCGTGTTCTTTGATCGGCTGCGAAGTTTGTCACTCTCACAAATCCAAGGCTTATGCGGGTCTATGAGAGCAAGATTAGCTGGCGCGCCGATGGCAAGGCGTCCGCAATCAAGCCCCAGTAAATCCGCAGGGTTACATGTCACCGTGGACAAGAAGGCCATAAGGTCCAAATGCCCATCAGCGACTTGGGTTAATCCCGCAGAGAGTAAAATCTCAAGCCCCACAGCGCCGCTGGCCGCTTCGGCATAGGGTAATCGCTTCTCACCCGCAGGGCGCGGATCATGATCGGAAACGACAACATCAATCGCCCCTTCATTAATGCCATTAAGCAGGGCCATTCGGTCGCTTTCTTCACGTAGCGGCGGAGAGAGTTTGGCGAAACTGCGGTAATCCCCGATATCAAGTTCATTCAAACAGAGATGATTGACGGAAACGGAACAATAAACATCAAGGTCACGTGACTTTGCGCGAATGATAGACTCTAAGGCGGCTTTGGATGATATTAAATCAATCAAGATTGAACCGCCCGTAAGTTCAGCCAAGGCGATATCACGCTCTGCCATAATCCGTTCTGATATGGCGGGGGAGGCGGTGAGGCCTAATCGCGATGAGAAATTACTCTCATGAGCGACTGTGTCCGCGCTTAAGCTGGGTTCAACGGCTCGGTTGGCAATTAAGGCATTAAAATTTGCCGCATAAGACATGAGGCGGCGCATAATTTGTGCATCACCAATAGGCTCTGACCCATTTGAGAAAAGCACAGCCCCCGCTTCGCGCATTAATCCGATTTCGGTCAGGCTCACGCCGTCCAGACCTTTCGTCAAAGCGCCCGAGATATAGACATCAAAGGGTAAATCTTCACCCTTGCGTATAAGATAATCGACCAGAGAGACGTTATCGATAACGGGGTCTGTTTGCGGCGTCAGAACCACAGATGTTACGCCGCCGGCTATGGCGGCTTGCGCCGCCGTAGCGAGGGTTTCTCTGTTTTCACGGCCCGGTTCGCCTGTGCGCACACGCATGTCAATAAGGCCCGGGCAGAGGATCAAACCACCTGCATCAATAATATCACCGCGTGGAATAATATCCCCGATTTCGATGATTTTCCCATCTTCACAAACAATACCGCCTTCTTCATCACGGCCAGAAGCGGGATCTATCAGACGGGCATTCACGATTGAGAGCAAGCTCATGAGGCTGCTCCTGTGTTATTATGACTGTCTTGCGCTTCGGCCAGAGCGTGAAGAATACCCATGCGCATGGCAACACCCGTCTCCACTTGGTTCGAAATTAAACTGACTTCGGGGTCGTCTGCGATAGACGCCGCAATTTCGACGCCTCTATTCATCGGGCCGGGATGCATCACAAGGGCGCCCGGCTTGGCAAAATTAAGCTTGGTTCGGTCAAGGCCGTAATAATGAAAATATTCGCGTTTAGAGGGGACAAAGGCCCCATTCATACGTTCAGTTTGCAAGCGTAACATCATGACAACATCACAGCCCTTTAATCCGGCTTCCATATCATGAAAGACCTCTGCGCCCCATCTATCGGCATCCATAGGCACAAGGGTCGGCGGCCCGATAAGGCGGACATCTACACCCAGCATGTTAAACAAGGCGACATCTGAACGCGCCACGCGGGAGTGCATAATATCTCCACAAATGGCGATGCGAAGGCCGTCTAGCCCTTCGGGAAAGGCTTGTCGCAGGGTGAGGGCGTCGAGCAAGGCTTGTGTGGGATGGGCGTGCATGCCGTCACCGGCGTTAATGACCGAACAGCCGACTTTTTGTGCTAAGAGTGACGGCGCACCAGATGAGCCATGTCGCACGACTAAAAGGTCAGGGTTCATAGCATTCAATGTGACCGCCGTATCCAACAGCGTCTCGCCTTTTTTCACGGATGAGGTGGCAACATTCATAGAAATTACATCTGCGCCAAGGCGTTTCCCCGCCAACTCAAAACTTTTCTCGGTTCGGGTCGAGTTTTCAAAGAATAAATTAATAAGGGTCTTGCCCGATAGGACAGATCTGTCAGGGGATTTTTGAACGTCAAGGTCGAGGTAATGCTCGCCAAGTTGTAATAGGTTTTCAATATCAACGCGGTGAAAGTCTGAAACAGAAAGACAATGCCGTTTGGTAAACGGATATTCGCGAGTCGCATTCTCTAAAATAGACGGTTCAGAATTCAAGACGAGATGACCTTCTTACGATTTTCGCGGTGATAGGGCGGGGCGGTTTCAGAGTCAAAGTTTTCCTTATGGTTTTCTCAACTGGGTTTCTCTTGTAGATGACTTAAGTGCGAAGCCTGTCCAGAACCCCTTGCAAAATATAAGCCGCCGCCATTTTATCAACATTCTTGGCGCGTTTGGCGCGTGACATATCATCAGACAGCATGGTGCGCGTCACAGCCATTGTCGAGAGCCTTTCATCCCACAGGAAAATAGGAATATCTTCGATACGGGTGAGATTGGTACAGAAATCTCTGACGGATTGCGTGCGGGGCCCGTGGCTGCCATCCATATTTATGGGCAAGCCCACGACAAGCGCTGTGGCCTCGTTTTCCTGAAAGGTTTTCAAAAGGCTTTGTGCATCAGGCGTAAATTTCTTGCGGTGTATCGTGTGCAATGGCGAAGCGATAAGGCGCGTACGGTCGCTTATGGCGAGGCCAAGCGTCTTTGTACCCGGGTCAAGCCCAAGCAAAGCGCCGCTGGTTTCGCGCAGATCGTCTAAGGTGATGTATGCCATGTGGCGCTCTTAGCTTTGACGCCATAGCGGCGCAAGCGGCATTCGCGTTGCAAGGTATTTGTTTATTTTAAGGGCTCATGTCTCTGCTCAATTATCGCCTAATTATATGTCTGTTTTGGATGAAAGTGGGCGTCCGTGTGGTCATTGGGTTACGGGCTGGGGAACCCTGGCTAGCGAAATTTATTTTTGTAACCTTTCGGCCACACGGTGACATGTTTCATCCAGATTACTGATGGCCAAAAGACCCCTCATTACAAGGCGTTGATAGCACGCATCAGGCCGCCTCATAACTTTGGGCGCGTTACAACCCAAAGCGTTCAACGACGCATGTCATCTTTATGCCAATCCAACGTACGATCAGGCCCGCCATAAAGAACAAATCTAATTTACCCTCGCTTTGAAGAGCGGGGATTAGATATTGAAAAAGGTAATGATTATGGGGCTTTTGCGGCAGACTTTTGAGGACGTAAATTTAACAGAGTTTCCAAAGGGGCGGTTGATATTCAGTAATAAATTCATCGCAGCCTTCATTCCTGGGTCATTAGCCTTCTGACATGCCTGTGCCTTTACCCCGTGATTTGGCCGAGAATAGAGATTTGGCCTAGAACAGTATAAAAATCTACCATAGGTAGATAAGTCATTGATTTTATTGTATAATATTTATAATTTGGTAGTAAGTTTGGTGTTACTTCACAGTGTTGCAGGGTAACGCACATTCATTGGCTCAGCAAAATATATTCAAGAAACGTAAGGATTTACGGAGAGAATTTGTTGGACAATAGGTTAGACATGAATGTTCCGCCTAAGGACGGCGTTGATTTTTTAATCGACGTTATCAACTTGCTTCCGAGCCCCGTTTACATAAAAAATGAGAACCATGTTTGGGTTGAGGTTAATTCGGCATTTTGTGAATTCATCGGAATTCCTCGGGAACATTTAATTGGAAAGACTGATTTTGAACTGTCATCAAGTGAGAGAGCGAAAGCGTTTTGGAAAATAAATAACGCTGTTTTTGAAACTAAAAAAACGCGATCTGATATCATTAAAATGCCCATGCGAAATGGTGATGTTAAATGGATGGAATCCGTCAAATCTTACTATCAAGATAGAAGTGGTAAGGGGTATATCATCGGCATATTGACGGATATTACGGAGCTGAAAAAAAGAGAAGCGGCTCTCATTAAAGCGGAAAAGAAAGCTTTTGCTGCCTCGCAAGCTAAATCAGATTTCCTTGCTAATATGAGCCATGAAATCAGAACCCCTATGAATGGTGTTTTGGGAATGGCACAAATTCTTAAAGGGGCAGAGCTGACGGGAATGCAATCGGAATGCGTTGATGTTATAATGCGCTCTGGTGAAGCCTTGGTCACCATCATTAATGATATTCTTGATTTTTCTAAAATTGAAGCGGGCAAGTTTGAATTCGTCGAAGAGGCTTTTGACTTAAAAGAGGCTGTAGAAGATGTGGTGGCTTTGCTTGGTGTGACAGCCAATGAAAAATTAATAGAGCTTATTCTAGATTTTCAGAACCCATCTAATCGCCTCGTCTTAGGGGATAAAGGGAGGATACGCCAAGTTCTGACTAACCTTATTGGCAATGCGATTAAGTTTACACCAGAAGGCTCTGTTTTAGTCAAAATACGTATGGCCGATAGAGCGGACAGGCTTTGTGTCACGATAGATATTGAGGATACAGGCATTGGTATTGCCGAAGACCAAATAGAAAAGATTTTTGACAAGTTTTCTCAAGCAGATAACTCACGCACACGAGAATATGGAGGGACGGGGTTAGGTCTTACGATTACCAAGAGCTTGGTAGAAGCCATGCAGGGAAGCATCAGAGCCGAATCTGTTCTGGGGGAGGGCACAAAAGTTACGATAAAGGTGGGTTTAAAGGCGGGGGGCTATATAGAGGAAGTCTCATCAGAGGCTCTGAATAAAGCCTCTGAGAAAATACTCTCTGAGAAAATTCCCTCTGATAGCCGTGTTTTGATTGTGGATGATTTGGAACAAAATCTGGGTGTGCTTGAAGGGTTGCTAAATAAGTTTGGCATTAAGCCCGATAGAGCCACATCGGTTAAAGAGGCCATCAGGAAAATTAAACAGGTAAGAGCCGAGAAATCGCAATATGACTTGCTCATTACGGATTATCATATGCCAGAGGTAAATGGGTTTGATTTTGTCAAAGCGCTTCGCCAAGTCTCGATATTTGATGATCTAAAAATTCTCGTTTTATCGTCGGTCAATTCGGACGAATTACATAATCAGTTCTCTAAAATAGAGAATTGCACCTATCACCAAAAACCAGTCAGGCTGTCCCACTTAGAGGCGTCTATTCAAAAGAACTTAGTGCCTCAGACCCCTGTTAAAATGGCTACAGAAACTATCGCTTTGCCGCCTAAAAATAGCTCTATGCCGTCTAAACGTATTCTAATTGCTGAGGATGACGTAACAAATCAGCTTGTCTTGAAACGCATGCTTGAGGGGATGGGATATGAATTTGATGTCGCTAGCAATGGGCACGTGGCTTGTCAGCTCGTTCAGGCCAGCCAATATGATTTAATCCTTATGGATATTTCAATGCCGGTCATGGACGGAGTGACGGCTTTAAAGCGTATTAGAGAAATGGAGCGCGGCGGCGATTATACCCCTATCATTGCTGTCACGGCCCACGCGATGAAAAGCGAGGAACAGCGATTTATAAAAATGGGTTTTGACGATTATATTCCAAAACCCATTTTCGCTGACGTTTTAAAAGAGGTGGTCGCTCGTTCATTAGCGCCATATGAGTCGCCATATGAGTCTATGTCTCATAGGCGCGCCTCTTAAAGCTTTTTGAGGCAAGCCATTGTGTTGATTATTGCCGTTCGGGGGTTTGATTATTGCCGTTCGGGATTGACGCCGATCCATGTCTCATCGACATATTTTTTAAGCGCTTTATTATCGGTTTTCATATCACCCGTCAGCGGGAAAAGGCGGTCTAGAACGACTTTCTTATTGGGCCCATCAAAAGCACATATGAAAATCGGCACATTGGCGGCATAGGCCGCGCGAAGATAGCCTGTCTTATAGCGCTGAACTTTTGACCGGGTGCCTTCAGGGGGGAAGCCGACGCAAACTTTGTCTTCGCTCTCAAAGAGTTCGACAATTTGGGTGACGACATCATTGCCCTTGCCGCGGTCTACGGGATAGCCGCCAAGCGCGCGAAAAAGCGGCCCCATCGGCCAGAAGAACCATTCTTTCTTTATCAAAAACGTATATTTAAATCCAGATGCCAGCATGGCGAGCGAGGCCGCAATCGCGTCCCAATTAGAAGTATGTGGCACGCCAACAATGACAAATTTTGGCGTATCAGGCATTTTCCCAACAAGCTCCCACCCTGTTAGCTTTAGCCCCAAAGACCCGATAGCGCGGGTCAAGCGGTTCCCCATGCGCGGGGAGTGTTCGCTCATATGTGGATTGTCGTATTTCATGAGAAATACTCAGCGTTGTGGCTAGCCGTTTTTAGGCACGATGCCTTTAAAATTGTCGTCGAAAAATGCTTTGACCGCTGCATTGTCTTTTTCCATGTCTCCTGTCGTTTTCCAGATCTTCTCTAAAACGACTTGTTTCGTTGGTGCATTTATGCCGATTATAAAAAGAGGGACATTGGTGCCATAGGCTATACGCAGATATCCCTTTTTAAAAGAATCAACTTTTGTGCGTGTACCTTCGGGCGTGAGGCCAATCCACACATTATCATTGTTTTCGAAGTATTCAGAAATTTGCCCCACCACATCAACATCGCCGCCTCTATCAATTGGGATGCCGCCTAACGCTTTCCAAAGATTGCCCAATGGCCAAAAGAAAGCTTCTTTTTTCATCATCCACGAAAACCGTAAACCCACAGACAACATGGCGGACATAGCGAGAATAAGATCCCAATTAGACGTATGAGGCGCACCGATAATAATCAGTTTTTTCTCGTCGGGAAATGATCCTTTAATCGTCCATCCCATCATATTCATAATGGTTTGGCCTAACCACCGCGAAAAACGGTTGCCCATGCGCGGCGTAGAGGGGCTGACCACCCTATTGTCATATTTCATATATTAGATTTCATATTTAAGTTTCGTCTTCTGCTTCATCTTTCTTCTCTTCTATCTGTTATGTCCGCTTAGGGCTTATTAGACTGCTTTTGCCTGAGAGGCTAGGCTTACGCAAAAGCAGGGCGCAGCCTAGGGAGAGGGCGATGAGCGGCGCTGATAATAAATTAGATAAACAAGGCAAAATATGGCCTTAGCGCTGTGCAAGACGGCCGAAATTACAGGCTTCAATCAATCCATGACTTGCCCAGTCACATTGCCCCTGCTAACTCGCGCATTCAAACGAAAGATGGAGACTCCTGTGAGTAAGCCTGAAGGCGCCGTAAGCGCCGAAGATGTCAAGAAAATCGCCCGATTATCGCGGCTCCATGTTGAGGCGGATAGGCTTCAACCTTTGGCCGATGACCTAAATGGGATTTTGTCATGGATTGAGCAGTTAAACGAAGTGGATGTGGAAGGCGTAGAGCCGATGACATCCGCCGTGGATATGTCTGCGCCATTGAGAGCTGATGCGATCACTGATGGTGATAAGCGCGATGATGTATTGAAAAATGCGCCGAAAAAAGACGATGGCTTCTTTGTCGTCCCAAGAAGTGTGGAGTAGGGCATGAGCGAACTTACACAACTTAGCCTCTTTGATGCCCTAGACGGCATGGCGAAGGGCGATTTCACATCTGTTGAGCTGACAGAAGCTCATATCAAAGCCTGTACTGAGGGTAAAAAGCTCAACGCTTTTATCACAGACACGCATGAGCTTGCGATAGAGCAGGCCAAACAATCTGATAACCGCAGAGAGCGCGGCGAGGTCGGCCTTTTGGAAGGCGCGCCGCTTGCCGTGAAAGACTTGTTTTGTACGGACGGTGTGAAAACATGTGCGGCCTCTAAGATTTTGGGGGATTTCGAACCGACTTATGAAAGTTCCGTCACCGCCAATATGAAGGCAGACGGCATGGTCATGCTGGGCAAGTTGAACTTGGATGAATTTGCGATGGGGTCTTCGAATGAGACTTCGGCATATGGCCCAGTTATAAACCCTTGGCGTAACGAAGAAGACCTCGTGCCGGGCGGATCATCTGGGGGGTCAGCGGCGGCTGTCGCGGCAGATATGTGTCTTGGCGCAACGGCCACTGATACGGGGGGGTCAATCCGCCAACCGGCTGCCTTTACTGGGACAGTTGGGATAAAGCCAACTTATGGACGGTGTTCGCGTTGGGGTACCGTTGCTTTCGCTTCATCGCTTGACCAAGCGGGGCCGATTGCAAAGACCGTGAAAGACGCCGCGATATTGCTTGAATCCATGTCGGGATATGATGCCAAAGATTCTACCTCTTTGAATGTTGAGGTGCCGAAATGGTCGGACGCATGTGGTCAATCTGTCAAAGGCATGCGTATCGGTATTCCCAAAGAATATGCCATTGAGGGCATGCCCGATGATATCCAAGCGCTTTGGGACCAAGGTATTGAGTGGATGAAGGCCGCAGGCGCGGAAATCGTGCCAATTACATTGCCACATACGAAATACGCCTTGCCGGCTTATTATGTGGTGGCGCCCGCCGAAGCCTCTTCAAACCTCGCCCGTTATGACGGTATGCGATATGGCTTGCGTGTTGATGGCAAAGATCTGAACGATACATATGACCGCACACGGACTGCTGGCTTTGGCAAAGAAGTCCGTCGCCGTATTATGATTGGTACTTATGTTCTCTCTGCGGGCTATTATGATGCTTATTATCTTCGCGCGCAGAAAGTCCGTACGCGGATTGTCGAAGATTTTGAAAATGCGTGGCAAACATGCGATGCGATTTTAACGCCGACAGCCCCAAGCGCGGCTTTCCCCGTTGGGCGTAAAGTGACAGATCCGGTGCAAATGTATCTAAATGATATTTTCACTGTCACGACCAACCTCGCAGGATTGCCGGGTATTTCTGTCCCTGCGGGCCTCGACAAAAACGGCTTGCCATTGGGCCTCCAATTAATTGGACGCGCGCTGGACGAAGAAACCGTGTTCAAGGCCGCAAGTGCATTGGAAGACGCAGCAGGATTTAAAGCCAAACCAACAAAGTGGTGGAGCTAGAACATGTTCACAGCAGAGCGGGTCGGAGACCCTAAAGATTATATCAAAGGCGAAACGGGTGATTGGGAAATCATCATCGGGTTAGAAGTTCATGCGCAAGTGGCATCGACGTCGAAACTCTTTTCAGGTTCATCAACAGCCTATGGTTCTGAGCCAAACAGCCAAGTTTCATTAGTTGATGCGGGTATGCCAGGCATGCTCCCTGTCTTGAATGAATTTTGCGTTGAGCAAGCCGTAAAAACAGGTTTGGGCCTAAACGCGCAAATCAATTTATTCTCGCGATTTGACCGTAAAAATTACTTCTATGTCGATCTGCCGCAAGGTTATCAAATTTCTCAGTTTGAGTTCCCCATTGTCGGCGAAGGCGAAATAGAAATTTTGCCTATCGATGCTGACGGAAATGTTGGTGATGCCGTCACCGTTGGGATTGAACGCCTGCATTTGGAACAAGATGCTGGTAAGTCAGTGCATGATCTGTCGCCAGATGAAACCTATGTCGATTTAAATCGCTGTGGTGTGGCCTTGATGGAAATCGTGTCTAAACCCGATATGCGCTCGCCAGAGGAAGCCTCGGCCTATGTAGAAAAACTACGCGGTATTGTGCGGGCCCTTGGCACATGTGACGGCGATATGGAAAAAGGTAATTTACGCGCTGACGTGAATGTCTCTGTACGTAGACCTGGCGGAGAGCTTGGGACGCGCTGCGAGATTAAAAACGTGAACTCTATGCGTTTCATTCGCCAAGCCATTAATTACGAGGCCCGCCGTCATATTGAAATCATCGAAGCAGGCGGGACTATCGATCAAGAGACACGCCTGTTTGACAGTGTGAAGGGCGAAACGCGGACTATGCGGTCCAAAGAAGACGCGCATGATTATCGCTATTTCCCAGACCCTGATTTGCTCCCCTTGAAATTAGAGCAAAGCTTTGTTGACCGGATTAAATCAGAGCTTCCAGAGATGCCTGATGCGCGTAAGAGCCGTTTCATGAGCGATTACGGCTTACCCGAATATGATGCCCGTATTCTTACTGCAGAGGCGGTTAAGGCAGACTTTTACGAAAGCGTGGCCAAGGGCCGTGATGCAAAAATCGCGTCGAACTGGGTCATGGGTGAATTGTTTGGGGCGCTGAATAAAGCAAGCCTCGACCTAGAAAACAGCCCTGTCTCTGCGGATGCATTGGGTGGACTGCTTGACCGTATCGCTGATGACACAATTTCAGGTAAGATTGCCAAAGATGTGTTTGAGCGTATGTTCAATGGCGAAGGTACAGCCGATGAAATCATCGAAAAGCAAGGTCTCAAGCAAGTTACCGATACAGGCGCGATTGCGGCAATGGTGCAAAAGGTGATTGATGCTAATCCCGATCAAGCCGCGGCCGCCAAGGAAAATCCAAAGCTTGTCGGATTCTTTGTTGGGCAGGTCATGAAGGCAAGCCAAGGTAAAGCTAACCCGCAGGCCGTGAATAAGATTTTACGAGAAAAATTAGGGTTATAAGGAGCCAATATGTCAGAAACGCCAGATAATCAGCCGCCAAATTTAATTTGGGACCTTATGCGGGTTATTGGGCCTGCTGTTGTCTTTGTGGTTATCTTTTTGACATTAGCCCTCATCGTAAAAATGAATTTTTGGCTGGCCGGCGGCATTGCTTTTGCCGTCGCTTTGGCTGACTTCTTGGTATTCTCTTTTTTGAAAAAACAAGGCGGAGCTTAGATGCGCCTTCAAGAGGGCCCTGCCTTTAGCGCGTCTATCATCGCTGTTGGTGTGGGGTTCTTATTCTATAACCAAACAAAGAACTTGGCCCTTGCCCTTTTGTTAGGGCTTGGTTTGGGCCTTGCGGATTATGCGATTCTGGTCTGGATTAATTCTATCAAGAGTAAGAGAAAATGAGCCTAAACACATCTACGAGTCAAACCGTCAGCGAAGCGCTCTCTACACGTATTACCGTCAGGGACTTTTTGGACACGCCCGTTCCTAGCGCCTTACTGCGTGAAATCTTGGAAAAGGCTATGCGTAGCCCGTCTGGCGGCAATCTCCAGCCGTGGAAGCTCCATGTTATGACTGGCGATACATTGGCCGAATTCAAAAAGCGCGCAACCGAGCGTACTTTAGCTGGAAAAACCGAAGAGCCAACTTATCCCGCTTATCCGTCTCCGTTGTGGGAGCCTCAACGCTCTTGGCGCTATAAGCTTGGCGAAGATATGTATAAACTGATCGGTATTGCGAAAGACGATAAAATGGCTCGTTTGGCTTGGCTGGCGCGAAACGCCGATTTTTTCAATGCGCCTGTCGGGATTATCATCACGGGGAATAAAAAGCTCAATATGCCGCAATATATGGATATTGGGATATTATTACAGTCATTAATGCTGTTGGCGCGTGAAGCAGGTCTGCATACAGCGCCGCAGGGGTGGTGGCGGAATTGGTCTTCTGTCTGCCATGAAATCTTGACCATTCCAGACGAAGAAGAAGTTCTGGTTGGTATGGCGATGGGATATGGAAATCCGGATAAGGCCGTCAATTCCCTCTATGCTGATAGGGCAGAGCTTGACCAAGTAAGCCAATTTTATGATTAGTACTTGAAAGTTCAAATAAATCGTTATCAAAATCCATTTTTTTCAAAGAAAAGTGGATTTTTTTTTGGCTCTTTCCAATCTTGGCATACTTGAAAAATACTTGTTTGTTTGGGTTTTAAATTGACAGTATACTTGATGTAATAATATTTTAATCTAAGTATAACTTAAAAGTAACTCATATTTACTTGTTTTAACTAAGATAAACCATGATTAACCCTGTTCCTTGTTAACTGTATATTTATCCTGTGAAGTAAAAGTCTAATCACAGTCTGAGAGACACAGGAAAACTGGCCTCAGACAGTGCTTTAGGAAAAGGGTCTCCGAACTCCTGAAGGTTTTAGGTGAAAACAAGAAATAGGGAGGTCAAGATGGCCTTTACAACAATTGAAGTACAAGAAGCCGAGCAGGCGATTGCCGTTCAAGCCAACTCAG
Organism: Litorimonas taeanensis; assembly: GCF_003634015.1. Lineage (NCBI taxonomy): Bacteria > Pseudomonadati > Pseudomonadota > Alphaproteobacteria > Maricaulales > Robiginitomaculaceae > Litorimonas > Litorimonas taeanensis. Next base: position 1,341,585 of record NZ_RBII01000001.1, on the reverse strand, counting down.
ATGACATGTTTCGTTTGGGCCTGATCTACTCAACAGATGTAGAAGATAGAGGACCGGATTTCGTTGAAGCGCATAAATGGTTCAGCCTTGCGGCCATGATGGGTTCATCGCCGGCCAAAGCCTATCAGGCAGAATTAAAGCGTGAAATGAGCCAAGAGGACGTCACATTGGCGCTCAAAGCGGCGCGAGGTTGGTTAGCTGAAAACCGCCAAATAGTTTCAAAAGCGGCTTAGTTTTAGATAAGCAAAAGGCCGCTTGATGCGGCCTTGAATGAATAAGTTGGTCTTTCGCGATTTATAGCGCGATATCTGGCGCGATTTATGGCGAAATGACTGTTGTCCCGCCGCCATTATTACCGAATTGGTAGCTCAGATTAAAGTCCACAGGCAGGGCGCCTCTTAGGTTCTGCATAAAGGTTCCGACCTCGGCGATACTGGACTGAGGCACATAGACGATATCGCCGCGACGTAGCTGCATATTATCATTATATTCAATAATATTGCGAAGTCCGTTGCGAATATTGACCGTCCGCATCATCATGCCGCCATTTGGGGCGCGCCGTAAAATGGCGACCTGAGAGGTTTTAGCCGTAGGCCGCATGCCGCCTGCCATAAAGATAGCTTCAATCGCGCCAATTTTACCCGGAATAGTGAAGGTGCCAGGCTGTCCGACTTCACCGCCCACAAAGATTTGCTGCGGCGCATAAGAGCGCGGCGTGACCGCCACTGTGGGATCTCGTAATTGCTTCGAGAGCTCAGCCCGCAATAGCCCTTGTAATTGTGTAAAGCTCCGACCTGCGGCCATAATCGGCTTGCTCATAGGCATGACAACCCGCCCATCAGGGCCTACTGTCAAAGTGCGCGATAATTCAGGGGCAGAGGATACAACGATATCAAGCTGATCATCTGGTTGGATAAGATATTCGGGTTCGTAATCGACCCATTGTTGGAACAAGGCTGGGCGCGTCATTGTATGCGCGGCATAGCTCTGTGGATGGCCTTGCATCGGATAGGAACTGCCATAAACGAAAGGCGTGGCCATGCGTCCAGGGTAGCCCTGATACGGCATGCCATATGTTTTAGACCCTGTATTTTTTTTTGTGAGACGCCCCATTAATCCGCCATTTCGCACCTTATTTAGCGATTGAGCCTGCATCATGGGAACTGTTTTACCATAAGGTGTAAACTGATTTGCTGTGTTTACAGTCATTGGCCCCGCTGGTGAATAGCGAGATTGCGCCTCTGATTCGGCGGCGTTGGTAAAAATGAGGGCGCCTGAAACCACCATTAAACCTAATAATTTTGATGATTTTTGCATAAAATACTCAATATCCGACTTTTTCTGCCGTTACGTTCACTTTTTTCAATTCTTAACAAGAATGGATAAGGAAATATTAAAATTTACAAGGCTTTATGGTTAACGAATCGCAACAAGGATTATCTATGCCTCTGTTTGGCCTTAGAAATAGACTTAGAAATGCTGGAGCCAAGAGAGCGGTCTTAGCCTCTGGTGGAACCGTAGACACGGAAAACTATGGCGCTAAAGGCGGTCATGACTTGACCGTCCGCGACTATGCGCAGGGTGTTCCTAATATTCGTCTCTCCGAAGCGGTGAAGTCATTTGGTCGACAATTGAAATGGTTGATTCCGCTATTGCTCATCGGGATGATAGTGGCGTGGTTTGCGACGAATAAGTTCAAACGCACCTATACCGCGCATGGTAGCTTGATGGTGCAGCTTGGTGATGAATATGTGTATCAGCCCATCGGAAGCCAGGCGGCGCAAAACGGTCTACAATTAACGCCAGATACCATTATCTTAACCGAAGTCGGTATTATCAAAAATTCAGAAGTGATTGATGCTGTCATTGGCCAAATGACATCAACGCCTTCGGATAGTATGCGTTTTGACAAAACGGCCGAGGAAAGCATTCGCGCCGCAGGGAATAATCAAGCCGCAATCAGAGAGGCGCAAATGGAGCGCCGTAAGCGGGTTGAATCGTCTTTTGTGGTTATGCCGCAGCCAAAATCTTCGATTATCAACTTGGCCTATAAGCATTCTGATCCTGCCGTAGCGGTTGAGGCCCTCAACGCCTTTATCGATGAATATAAAGTCTTTAGACGGTCTGTCTTTGTAGAAGGCTCTTCTGACCTCATTGGTCAACGCCGTGTAGCGACCGAAGAACAGCTGACGGAAAATGAGAAGATGATTGCGCAATTTTTAAAGCGTAACAACATTTCTGATTTCGCTTCAGAGCAAGAGGGCGTTCAAAAACGGACGGAAGAGCTTAAGGAAATGCTCAATAAAACCCGCGCCGAAATCGCAGAGACCGAAGCGGCTTTGGCCAAGGTCGAAGACCAGTTGCGATCAACCCCGGCTATGATTGATTTATATCGTGATGACCGCGCTTCGCAGCGTATTGCACAGGCCGAACTTGAATTAGGGCAGTTACTGGCAAAATATCTCCCGAATAGTGACCCCGTTCGTCAAAAGCGCGAAGAGCTAGAACAGTTACGGTCGGTTCAATCTGGCTATAATGGTCAAGCAACAGGGGGGCGCCGCGTCGGCCCCAATCCTGTGCATCAAGATATTATGAAAAGCCGAAATACATTACAGGCGTCTGCAGATTCTTTGCGCGAAAAAGAATTTACTCTGCAGCGTCAACTTAACAGCGCCGATGGCAAAGTTCGCCAATTAACGCAGTTAACGCCGCAATATCAAAATCTTGTCCGTGAACGCAAAACGCTCTCTGAGCGCTTGGCGACATATAATGCACGTGAGCAGGAAGCCTTAATCAATCAGGCACAAGCGGCGGCCAATAATGAAAATGTTCGTGAGATTTCACGGGCGCGCTATGCCTTAAAGGGGCAAAATACCCGAATGCTTATGTTCGCCTTGGCGACATTATTTTGGGGCTTTGCTCTGCTTATGGTGGCCTTGGCACGTGTTTTCCTTGACCCCAGACTCTTTGTGTCAGCGCGGATTAGCCCGCCAGCCTCTGGCCAGACAGTGGGCGGAGGTGCCTATATCCCTGAAGCCGTCGCAGAGCCGCGGTTTGCGCCAACAGAGTATCAGCCTGCGGCGCACTATCAGCCTGTGCAATATCAACAAGACTACGCTGCGCCGCATCAAGAGCCATATTATGCGCAACAGGCCGCTGGCGGTGGACAGGCACAACCCTATGCTGCGCCTTCCCAAGCAGATACCTCTTCTGGGCCTTTATCTGGCCCCGTTGAATGGACGCCCCAAGTACAGAACGGCCCATATGTGGCGCCGCAGGGGAGTTCAGCGGCTTTGGACCCCTATGCAAATCCATATGATGCTCCCTATTCTGGGCAGAACCCGCAATTGCAGGGGCAGACTTCCAGTGATATGAACGTGCTAGGAACGCTTCCGCCGAATTCAAATCCGCAAAGTTAATAAGCCGAGGTTAAGTCTGACGCTTTGTAAGCAAGGGTTTATCTTTAGGGCTTAACTTTATGGACAATAGGACGAACCCTTCGTCACAAGCCGCAAGCTCTGTTTTGAAACAGGTCTTGCAAGGCATTCAATCCTCGCCGCGTCCTGATGGCCTTGGAAAAATTATACAAGTTTGCGCCGCCAATCCCAAAATGGGTACAAGTTTCGTCGCGCGAAACCTCGCCGAACTTGCCGCTGCAAATTCGGGATATGATGAAAAACGCGTGGGCCTGTTTGATTGTGATTTACAGCAGCAAGATCAAACGGGGTTCTTTTTTGCGCCGCACCGCGCCGTTGATATGCAAGGCCCCTATGACGTTAGATTTGGCGGCTCTGGGTTTTGGGCCGTCCAAACCCCAACGGGTCAATATAAAGACATGCCAAATTTATGCGGCATTTTCATAAATGCGAAATCAGGCCTCGCCTTTACCACATTATTCTGGGATCAATTGCAGGCAGGAGACCAGCTACAGTTTTTCGTAAATGATGCCTATTGGATGCATTTACGGTCTCAGTTTTCTTATATTTTTGTCGATATGCCTGCATTTGATAGATCGCAAGATTGTCTTGCGCTTGCGCCGCATTGCGACGGGACAATTATTGTGGCGTTGGCCGATGAAGCAGAAGACCCGCTACACCGGCAAATGCGCGATAGAATTATTCAGACTGGGGGGCGTTATGAGGGGCTTATCCTAAATGGGGGGTCTCCGATACAGGCTCTAAAGGGGGCCGGGTAAAGCCTTTAATTGCCATAGAGTTTGGGCGAGAACGCTTTGAACCAAAAGATTTTACCCAGACCTTGTGCAAATTTCGCCAGAGATAAAACGCGCTTTGGCGAGAGAGTCATCGCGTCCCAAGCCAGCCTAGGGATAGATAAGAGAGACTGGGCGCCGCCTACAGCCATCCAAAATAAAACTCGCGGAAAGCCTTTGAAACCCGCTTCGCTGGCTTCTTGGCTTGGGCTTTGCCCAAAAGCAAAATTGCGTTGCCATATATAATGGAAGGTAGCGCGTTTTTCTGGAACATGTTCCAAACATTTTGCCTCATTTATCCAAACGGCTTTTGCCCCTTTTGAAATCACATGTCTGAATAAGGCGTCATCTTCGCCGCCTGTCTGATTCAGCGAGACGTCAAATGCAGGGCTGGGCATATCGCAACGGCCCAAATCGACAAGACAGCCGCCCGTTGCAACGCCTTCGTCAATATAGCCCGTTACCGAATGTGGGAGGCGATCAAAAGCAGGGGCCATGAAAGGATATATGGCTTTGCCCGTTGGCATAACTGCGGTCACGGGCCCAAAGACTAATCCTGCATCATAGGACTCGCAGGCGCTTAACATGGCTGACACCCAGCCCGGGAGCGCTTCCATGTCATCGTCCAAAAAGGCAATATATCGACCGCGTGCTTTGCTCAGAGCGGTGTTGCGTGCATTGGATACACCGGGATTAGGCTCATGAATATAATGCGCGTCGGCTTGCGTGTTTTCTATAAATTCCGCTACGGCCTCTTTTGCAGAAGCGGCGGGGTCATTATCGGTGATAACAATTTCGCAGAGTGGCAGAGCTATCGCTTCGGCTTCGACGCTTTTAAGGGCGCGGATGATATCGTCTGGTCTTTTATAGGTTGGAATGACAATAGATACGCCAGTTTCAGTCCATGAAGCGTGTGATGTAATCGTCATGATTGATCCTCCTGCCATTTATTGTCTTGGAGAGTGTCACCCTTAAAGTATTCACCTTTAAAATTTTTACTCTTGAGGTTTTCAGCAAAGGCGTTGTGACTTTCAACTGCGTCCAAAGCCTCACTTACGGGGAGAACCTCAGCGCCAATTGCTTCAACGTCATCTAAAATGGCTTGGAAGTCTTTGGGTGTGCAGCCAAATTCACTGGGGCTCTTACGCACATCATGTGTAAAGAGTATTAGCCATGACGGTTTGGACTTCAGGGCGCGAATAGCCTGACGGCAAGCCACGAAATCTGCCCCCGAATATAAGCGTTGTGAAGCCGCCTGATTTAAATCGAGGGCGTGCGTTTGTTTTGGCGAATGAATACCGCGTAAGAGATCAAATCGTTCAGACAAGACTGATTTTGCAGCGAAATTGACTTCACCATAAGGGTAAGCAAAGCTCCGCGCTGGCGGTAATCCGAGCGCCTGAAAGGCGGCTTTGTTCTTATCAATATCTCTTTGGAATTCATCCAGTGAAACTTGGTTCGCATCAAGGTGAGAATAGGTGTGATCAGCAATTTCATGTCCCGCCTGATGGGCGTGTTGCATTTCCGTTCGGCTCATGTGACGGCCAAGATGGTTAGTCGTTTCGCACAACCCCATGGCGGCATATATTGTGCCGCGCCAGTTGCGCTCTTCCATGGCGGGAAGTGCATTAAGAAAAACAGATTGCGGACAATCATCAAAAGAAAAGCTGACGATAGGTTTTTCCGTGCGAATATTCAGAACCTCGCGTTTACGATATCGGACAAGACGTCGATCCAATTTTGCGCGTAAAGACTGTGAAGGGTTGTAAATATTAAAGTCTGAAGCTTGGAAGTTATTTGTAGAATTTATAGCCGCGCTGTTCATGAGAGCGCCTCTGCGTACCAAGAGGCCCTCCACAGTTTCAAGGCAATTAAACGCGCCTTGATAGGGAAGGGCAGCTTTACAATTAATTTTAAGAACGGACGAATGAGTTTTTGTCCCGGTATTGATTTCAACTTATTTGAGAGCTGGAATAGCGTGAGGGTTTTTGCGAGCTCGGGGTGTTTCTGGGTGAAACGCGCATAATTCGCCCCGCTTGATGAAAAGCGATTAAGCAAGGTGTCTGTGCTTTCTAGGCCCAAATGCAAAGCAGGATTGTCGACATGGAGGAGGGTATGTTTCGACGCAATGCGGGCGGCCCATTCACTGTCTTCCCAGCCCCAGCCTTGGAAACCGTCATCAAAGGGATTGTCTTCTATAACGGATTTACGAATACACAAATTGGATGAGGCCACAAATTGCGGCCCTGCGGCTTGGCGTTCATGTAAAGGCAGGCAATCAGATACAGCCGATAGCGCGCGGTGAAGCTCGCCTGATTTATTTTGACTTTTGGCTTCGACTGTAAAGCCGCCAAAGAATACATCCGCCATATTGGCTTCGATAAGAGAGAGGTAATTCTCTAGGAAATTATCCTTCACGGGCCGCATGTCAGCATCTAGAAATAATATCCAATCGGCTTTTGAGGCGGATTGTAAATGATTGCGAGCTTTGGCTCTGCCTTGGTTTAGGGCTAGCGTGATAAGTGTGCAAGCGGGTTTGCAATCCATAACGGCTTGGGATGTTTTAGCCGTTAAATCCGCATCGCCTGTTCCATCATCCACAAGGATAATCTCAACATGTTGAGAGAGGTTTTGCGCGGATAAGGCGTTTATCAATGCACTCGCATCGTCTTTGTAGAACGGTATTAATACGGACAGGCGAGGCGTGGCGCCGTTTGCGGCAGTATTGCAAATAATCTTATTCATAAACCGCCCCCTCTATGTCATTCGCGCCCTTTATGTCACCCGCAGAGTCATTGTTGCGAGTTGGACTAAATTTAGTGCGCAGAAGCTGGGCAAGGTTTCGGCAATTCGCAATATTCATGACCCAGCAAGCAAAGCCGTAAACAAAGGCGCCCCATCCGGCTTTTAAAATCAAGCGGACAGCGTCAGGCCAAGCCTCTGGCCAAGGCATAGTCAGAACTGAAATTGACATTAACCCACAGGCAACAGAGATTTGGCCAAGGGCTTTTATCGGCAGGGGCAAAGGGTAATGCCGTCTGGCAATAATCATAGATAAAACAGCGCCCAAGCTATAGGCCGCGACCGTGGCGTAAACAGCTCCCATCAATCCATAAAGAGGGATGAGCCAAAGATTGAGCCCGATATTCATGATAAAGGGCGGCAGCATAACCCAAGCGAAAGATTTGGTTGCGCCTGATAGCATGAAAGCTCTTTGGACATAGTAATTGATAAAACCGTTCAGCACACCAGCAAAGGCGATAAGGGGCATGACGGTTACGGCATTATCACGAACGGATTCTCCCATGATAAATCCTGCATCTTTGGCGACCAAGGCGATCCCTGTTGCTGCGGGTAGGGCAATCAAAAGCAGTGTTGCCCCGTAATCACGCATGATGGATTTAGAGTTCTCTGCGCCGTCTTGTTCAAAAGCGCTGACGGCCAGCGGCGTGACCGCCATTGCGAGCCAGACGAATATGATTTCAAGACTGCGATTTGCCAAATTATATCCGGCATTATATTCACCGGCGGAGGCTTCTCCCATATATCCCGCAATTAAATAAACATCAGCGGAGTTAAGGGCGTAAGATAATAATAAAGATAGGCTGATAGGAAGGGCGTAAGCCGCGTAATCTTTTGTTTTTACACGACTAAATTTACCGCCTTTCATTTTAGGTAGCATGAATAACAGGTCGAATATCAGAACAAAGGACACACCAATCATGATGCCGATAAAGGGGGCAATCTCTCGTAAAGGCGTCGTTAGTATCAGGATAATACCAAGGCTAAAGCTCAATAAGGTTTGAAAGGAAAAGCTGAGGGAATAACGCTTGATACGGTGAGAGGCTCTATGGGCTTCCATGCCGATATTGAAAAACACCTGAATACAGGTTGAGGCCAGAGCAAAGCCTATAACCGTTTTCATGGGGCCCGTGAGCGGGATGAAATAATAAAACACGGCGAAAAACAAACTCGCAAACAGACACATTCCTGCGCCAAGGCTGTAGAGCGTTTTTAAGTGATGGGCGACGTCGCCTTCTTTTTCGGCGCGAGCTTGGAAGCGTGCCATCGCGGCTTCAATCCATGTAAATATAGCCATATGGGCAAATTGCATAGTGATAATTGCCACGGCATAGCGCCCAAACTCTGCCGCAGACAGAAGGCGCGTCAAGATCACAACCGTACCAAAACTCACGACAATATTCGCAAGATTGACCGGTATATAGGCGAGCATGGAACGCCCAATCATGAGCGTTTGCCTTGGCATTTATGACGGTTGCGTTGAATCATAATTATCGAATTGAGTCCTTGTCACCCAATAATACGGGTAAGGTCATCAACATAATATAAAGGTCAAAGAAGAAACCACTGCGTTCGATATAATCGACATCAAGTTTAACGCGCGTAGCAATATCCTCGGCCGTTTCAAGCGCGCCGCGAGAGCCATTTATCTGTGCCCAACCCGTCATGCCGGGTTTGACTTTGTGGCGGTGAGCATATTCTTCAACCAATTCCATACTGTCTTTGCCATTTGTGCGCATGCCAACAGCATGAGGGCGCGGCCCCACCAAAGACATTTCACCTTTTAATACGTTTAAAAGCTGCGGTAATTCATCCAAAGACGTCTTACGGATGAAACGGCCTAGCTTGGTGACGCGGTCATCCCCATGGGTGACTTGGCGTTCCGCTTTTAAATCCTCTGACTCTTTTTTCATCGACCGAAATTTATAAACATAGAAGATACGGTTATTAAATCCGTGGCGTTGTTGTTTGAAAATAACAGGGCCGGGACTGTCGATTTTTATCATGATAGAAATCAAGAGCAAAATAGGGGCCCCTAATACCAAAGCAATCGAAGACAGGGCGATATCTGTCACGCGTTTGAGCGCGGTGTGCCGGCCTGATTTTGGGCTGCCTGTTACATCACGCAGGCTAACTTCTGCGATTTCTGAAACGCGCTGACGCACGTGATTAAGCGTTTCAAACTCATCAACCACAAAAGCAATGCGGTTGGGTAGCAAACGCACTTGCTCAACAAAGGCCTGTTTCCGTTTAGCCGCCATAGACGGCAGGGTCACAACAATACGATTGATGAATGGCAGCTTATCCCACGCCAGAAGATCTTCGACTTTGCCGACAACAGGCACGCCGTGAATATCATGCGGCGCACGGGCGATGCGGTCATCAAATATAGCCAGAATGTTCAATTCTTTGGTGCGAGCGTTTTCTTCGATGATGCGCCGCGCAGATTCCGTTGCGCCGAGCATAACAATCGTTGGGGCCAGTGCATGGTTTTCATGCAGTCGCCGTATATGCATATAATAAAGCGTATGCAGGGCCAAGAGAACGCCCGTGGCAAGCAAACCTGATTTCGCCAACGTGTCTGGAAGGAAGCTATCAGGACGCAGAATTAACGCTATTGTCAACCAGACACCTAAAGCTCCTGTCGAAGCCAGAGCCACGGTTTTCATATGGTCAAGATATCGTTCTGTTGGCTTGAAACTATGCGCGCGGTTTAAAATCAAAAGGCCAATAAAGAAAAGACTGCCTAACGTCGCGGCGGCAATCGGGGCAATAATGCCATTATTATTGGCACCAATATATCCGTTCCATATGCCCACTGTGATAACATAAATCACAGCGAAGGCATCAAGACTGCGCATAACGAAACGCCAAGCGCTGAGGTTGGATTGTTTCTCAGTCACTTTAATATCTGTAACGGATTTACGGCGTCTACGGCGATCGGGCATTGACGGTAGAGGCGCCTGTTGGCCTGTTCGCTTCTCATCTTCTTTACGGACAGACGCTCGTGGAGCGCTCATGGCAGAGGTCAATTCGGCGCGTAACTGCGCTGTATCTGTATAGGTGTCTGCTTGTTTTTTCTTTGCTGACATCTTTCTCACTTTCCATCGATTACTTGATATGAACCCCAAGATTGTCCCATTTCGGACAGAGGGCCGTATCCATGCGGTATTCGAGCCACACACTTTCTTATGTTATAAAGGTGACCAATTCGCGGGGATTTAGGGTTAATGTCGAATTAAATAGTATTTTGAATTGAGACGGGCCAAGTTCGGATGAGAGTGATTTTTAGGAATGAACGCTCAGAACTGAAGATTTTAGATTGTACTAATTTTGCTATATTTTATGAATTATTGAAAAGTTATTCTATCATTTCTTTTAATTCTGCTAAATTACTATGTTAAACTTCAATAATAGCGTCTAAGTTACCCAAAATAAAAAATGAGGAAAGAGTTGATGAACGTAATCGGGCATTTTGTAGATGGTAAACGCGTCGCGGGGACCTCTGGTAGAACCAAAGATATATTTAATCCCAATACAGGACAGGTGCAGAGCCAAGTGTCTATGGCGACGCCAGCCGAACTTGATGCGGCTGTGGCCTCTTCCGAGAAGGCTCAAATTGCTTGGGCTAACACAAACCCGCAAAAACGCTCTCGCATACTTTTTGCCTATAAACAGCTGGTAGAGGCGAATATGGATGACCTCGCGGCCATGCTGTCTTCTGAGCATGGTAAGGTGCTGGCAGATAGCCGCGGCGATGTTATTCGCGGCGTGGATGTTATTGAATTTGCCTGCGGTATTCCGCATGGCCAAAAGGGCGAGCACACTTACGGCGCGGGTCCAGAGATTGATGTTTACTCTATGCGTAAGCCGCTGGGCGTTGTGGCAGGCATTACGCCATTTAACTTTCCTGCGATGATTCCAATGTGGATGTTCGGCATGGCTATCGCAACAGGCAATGCCTGTATTTTAAAGCCTTCAGAAAAAGATCCCTCTGTACCGATGCGCCTTGCAGAGCTTTTTGTCGAAGCGGGCGGCCCGATTGGCCTCTTGCAGTGCATTAATGGCGACAAAGAAATCGTGGATGCGATTTGCGATCATCCGACGATCAAAGCGGTCAGCTTTGTTGGTTCATCGGACATTGCGCAATATGTATATGCGCGCGCAACAGCCAATGGAAAACGCGCGCAATGTATGGGCGGGGCAAAGAACCACGGCATCATCATGCCAGATGCCAATATGGATCAAGCCGTGAAAGATATTCTGGGGGCGGCCTTTGGCTCCGCAGGCGAACGCTGCATGGCTTTGCCTGTTGTCGTACCCGTAGGCGAAGGCACAGCCGAGCGTTTCTTAGAAAAAATGCTCCCTGCAATTGAGGCCATGAAAGTGGGCGTGTCCGAAGACCCAGAGGCAGATTACGGCCCTGTTGTCACAGGCGTGCATAAAGAGAGTATCAAGGCACAAGTAACAAAAGCGGTTGAAGAGGGGGCAGACCTTCTGGTTGATGGGCGTGATTTCTCTCTTCAAGGGTATGAGGATGGTTTCTTTATTGGACCTTCTTTACTCGATAATGTCACAGCAGACATGGAAACCTACCAAGACGAGATTTTCGGCCCTGTCTTGCAAATTGTCCGCGCAAATAGCTTTGAAGAAGCGCTTAAGCTGCCGTCTGAGCATCAATATGGCAATGGCGTTGCAATCTTTACGCAAAATGGTCGCGCCGCTCGTGAATTTGCGGATCGGGTAGAGGTCGGTATGGTTGGCATTAATGTGCCCATCCCTGTGCCTGTGGCGTATCATAGCTTTGGCGGTTGGAAACGCTCTGCCTTTGGCGATGCAAACCAATACGGAATGGAGGGCTTACGCTTTTATACGAAAGTCAAGACGGTCACACAAAGATGGCCGGAAGGCGAGACAGAAGATAGCGCCTTTATTATCCCGACATTTTAGGAGGGCCTCTTGGACTTTCAACTTACTGAAGAGCAGACCCTTATTCAGGATATGGCGCGGCAGTTTTCTGATGCGGAACTCGCGCCGCATTCTGCGATGTGGGATGAAGAAAAATTTCTTGATCGCGCCGTCTTTAAAAAATCCGCAGAGCTTGGCTTTATGGGTATCTATACAGGCGAAGAACATGGCGGAACGGCGTTATCGCGTCTGGATTCTGCGCTGGTCTTTGAACAGCTTGCGCGGGGGGATGTCTCTCATACGGCGATGATGACCATTCATAATATGGCGACATGGATGATTGACCGTTACGGCGATGCAGACTTACGCGCTAAATATGTACCGCGCCTGACGGCCGGAGACTTAATTGCCTCCTATTGTTTGACCGAGCCCGGATCGGGATCAGATGCGGCGTCTTTATCAACCAAGGCGGTTCGCGATGGTGATGACTATATTCTCAACGGGACAAAAACCTTTATCTCAGGGGCAGGGTGGTCAGATGTTTATGTCGTTATGGCCCGAACATCAGATGATGGCGCGCGTGGCGTTTCGACATTCGTTATTGAAAAGGATTCCCCTGGATTATCATTCGGAGCGAATGAGAAGAAAATGGGATGGAATGCCCAGCCCACGGCGCAAGTGATTATGGAAGATTGCCGTATTCCAGCCAGTAACCGCGTCGGTGCAGAAGGAGACGGCTTTAAATTTGCCATGAGCGGCCTTGATGGTGGGCGTATTAATATCGGTTGTTGTTCGCTGGGCGGCGCGCAAAAGGCGCTCGATGCGACCTTGAACTACACCAAAGAGCGCAAACAATTTGGCAAATCCGTTTCCGATTTTCAAAATACGCAGTTTATGCTCGCGGATATGGCGACAGAACTCGAAGCTTCCCGTGTTATGATTTATCGCGGCGCAGATATGATTGATAAACAAGTCCCAAATGCAGGCGCGGCTTGCGCTATGGCCAAACGTTTTGCCACAGATATGTGTAGCAAAATCGCGAATGATGCGCTTCAACTTCACGGGGGGTATGGCTACCTTAAAGACTATCCGATTGAACAAATTGTACGGGATTTACGCGTGCACCAAATTCTTGAAGGCACAAATCAAATCATGCGCGTTATCGTAAGCCGTAGTTTGCTGAGACAATAATTATGACCGATCAAATCATCTCTCATGTCCGAGGAAATTTGGGACACATAACGCTTAACCGCCCTAAAGCGCTTAACGCGCTAACGCTTGATATGTGTGTGGAACTAACGCGGCTGTTATTGGCTTGGGAAAAAGACGATACTATCGGTGCTGTCCTTATTGACGGTGCGGGAGACCGCGCTTTTTGCGCGGGAGGTGACGTTATTCTTTTGCATGATAGCGGCAAAGCAGGCGACGATCGCGCCGAACAATTCTGGCGTACTGAATATGCTTTGAACGAATTAATTCATCGCTATTCAAAACCTTATATCACACTGATTGATGGTTTTGTTATGGGCGGCGGCGTCGGATTATCTGTGCATGGACAATACAGAATTGCGGGTGACAACACACTCTTCGCGATGCCCGAAACGGGGATAGGTTATTTTCCTGATGTTGGCGGCACTTATTTTCTGCCTCGCCTAGGTATGGATGTTGGGCAGTGGCTTGGCTTAACAGGGGCGCGGCTCAATACCGCGCAATCGCTTGAGCTTGGCGTAGCGAATGGTTTTATTCCCACTGAGAAGCATGAATGGTTTATCAAGGCGCTTTCTGAAGCGGCTTTGGACGGCTCTGATGAAGCCGTAATTTCTGTGATGGATAAGTTCCAAGAGGCCGGCCCTATGGATTCAGACCTGCCTGGCGCCCTTGCGGCATTTAACGAAAAAGACGTGCCCTCTATTTTACGGGCTCTAGACGGAATGGACGGAGAATGGGCCGCGAAACAGGCGGCGACGATCCGCAAGAAAAGCCCTTTGGCTCTGTCAGTGACCTTTGAGGCAATTAAGCGCGGGCTCGATTTGGATTTCCGTACGGCGATGACGCAAGAGCTCGATTTGTCTTTGAACTTCCTGAAAACACAGGATTTCTATGAGGGTATTCGCGCGCAATTAATTGACAAAGATAGAAATCCAAAATGGTCGCATGATAGCGTAGAGACTGTCAGTTCTGAGCAAGTTGAACGCCTCTTTCGTCAAACCGCTGATCCGCGCCAAGCCTTTTTAGATTAGGAACCGAACATGACTAAAATCGCTTTTATCGGATTGGGGAATATGGGCCTCGGCATGGCGGCCAATCTCGCCAAAGCAGGGCATGAGGTTAAAGCCTTGGATATCTCCAAAGACGCCATCGCCAAGGCTGCCGAGGCGGGATGCGAAGCGGCAAAGAATACTCAAGACGCGGTGTCCGGGGCTGATGTTGTTGTGACAATGCTACCTGCGGGCGCGCATGTGAAATTAGTCTATGCAGGAGAGGACGGTGTCTTCTCTCATGCGAAAGCGGACACGCTCTTTATCGATTGCTCAACCATTGATGTAGCCTCTGCGCGCGAGGTTATCTCACACGCTGAAAATCAGGGCTTTGCTATGATTGACGCGCCCGTGTCTGGCGGCGTCGGCGGGGCCGCAGCAGGGACGCTAACCTTTATGTGCGGCGGGACAGAGGCGGCCTATAATCGCGCTAAACCTTATTTAGAGATTATGGGGAAAAATATATTCCATGCGGGTGACGCAGGAAATGGGCAAGTCGCTAAGATTTGTAATAATATGCTGCTTGGCATCCATATGATTGGAACCTGTGAGGCGTTTAATCTGGCTGAAAAACTAGGGTTAGATGCACAGACTTTTTATGATATTTCTTCAACGGCATCTGGTCAAAACTGGTCGATGACAAGCTATTGCCCTGCGCCGGGGCCCGTGCCTTCTGCGCCGTCAAATAATGAATATGCGGCAGGTTTTGCTGCGGGTATGATGTTGAAAGATTTACGTTTAGCCCAAGAAGCGGCAACGGCCGCCCGCGCCGCAACGCCGCTTGGCGCGCAATCGGAACAGATTTACACATTGATGGAAGCTGCCGATAAGGACGGGCTCGACTTCTCTGCCGTTATGAAGCTTATAAATGGGTCGCTTTAAATCGGCCCAATAATTTTATCCGAGGCGAGGTTTTCAATTTTATCATTTGAATAGCCCAGCTCAGAAAGAAGATCTTTCGCTGTATCATTCAGGCCTAAAATAGGGGGCGGCGTAAAGGGTTCTGGCGTGTTAAATATGGGGGCAGGGCGTGGGTGAAGAAAGGGGCCGGCCTGATGGAAACCGCCGCGGGCTTTATTTTGGGGATGCTCCGCTGCTTCTTGGTAATCTAAGACAGGGGTGACACAGGCGTCGCTGCCGTCAAAAATGTCTTCCCATTCCTGACGTGTTTTAGATTTGAACAGTGCCTCAAGTCGCGCTTGTTGTTCTGCATGGGCTTGCGTGTCATTTTGCCCGCCAAATTCTTCGGCATCGATGTCTAGTCGTGAGAGCATTTCAGCAAAAAATTGTGGTTCAATACAACCCACAGCCATGTATTTTTGATCGGAAGTTTCATAACAGCGATAATAAGGTTTTGATCCATCCAATAGGTTGCTTTCGCGTTTTGGCGTCCATTGGCCTAGCCCAGACAAGGTGTAAAATAACGTCATCATGGACGAGACACCATCAATCATGGCGGCGTCAACAACAGTCCCTTTGCCCGTTTTTTCGGCTTGCAATAAAGCTGCTAACAGACCCGAGACAAGAAAGAGTGACCCGCCGCCATAATCTCCAATAAGGTTTAAAGGGATAGGCGGCGCTTCATTGGGTTTCCCCATCGCGCCGAGAGCGCCTGTGATAGAGATATAGTTGATATCATGACCGGCGGTTTTAGCCCAAGGCCCTGTTTGGCCCCACCCTGTCATACGGCCATAAACGAGCTTGGGATTGATGGCGTGACAATTTTCTGGGCCGACACCTAATCGTTCTGCCACGCCGGGGCGTAACCCTTCGTATAGTCCATCTGCTGTTTGGACGAGATCCATTAAAACAGCCGCGCCTTCACTTGAGCGCAAATCCAAGGTTATTGTTTTTTTTCCGCGATGAGAAATATTTGGAAAGTTCATACCAGCTTGGTTATTTACCAAAATAACCTCTGCGCCCATATCGACCAGAATTTGCCCTGCATAGGGGCAAGGGCCAATTCCCGCGAGTTCAATAAATCTGTAACCGGATAGAGGGGCGTCCATACATACCTTTCAAATATTTGTAGGCTCGTCATGGCGCGGGTGAGCCAAATAGGTCAAGAGCATATAAACTCTGCAGAATTATTGGTGTCTTTCAGGCGTATAGATGTGAGGTGAAAACTAAGTGCCAAATACAGTCAGAATAGATTTATTCTATGTTAGGGTGAAATGATGGCGCACCCCAAGATAGAATTGAGTGTGGTTTCTTTTTATTATCGCTAAAATAGTTTGAAATTTCCAACATATTGCGCAAAATTTACACTCTGTTAGGTTATTCTATATACCGATTCTAGTCGTTAAGTTACTGAGATTCGGTCCTCTGATATTGTAAACGGCGCGCAAAAATTCGCATAACTCATTCTTTTTATGCAATTTTCTCTGGCAGTGGATCTCACAAAGTAAAGTGCTTTGAGGGATATGATGCCGAATAAAAATCGAAATATAAACCTCATGAAATCACAAGCGACAAGGGTCGGGTTTTTAAAGCCTTTCTTTGTATCTGTTTGTACGAGTCTTATGATCCCTCAAGCAGCCCTGGCAGAGGGCACACTACAAATGGGCATTTCTCAAGAGCTAGTCGAATGGGCCCCATCAGAGACTGACCGCCTTGTCCGCATTGATATTTTGAATGCAGGCGAAGTTATTAATGTGGTCGCGGGGGGCGGCGAGCGAGACAACCAACCGCATGAAAATGACAATATTCGTTTCACAATCCTAGATGAAAATGGCGTTACGCTGGCAACACATACAACCACGGGGCCGGGGTCTATCGGAAAAATCAGTCCGACTGATCCGATGACAGGACTCATCACAAATGCTTGGAAATACACCCCCGCAACAACGGGGCAATATTATCTAGCCGTTGAAAATACAGATGCCAATAATGATGAAATTCATCGTTTTGATGTTACGGTTACTGCGAATAACTCGATTGACCCTGACCCAAGCGGAGCCACAGGTATTACAGGCCGCGTAAGTTCAAAACATTGGCGTTTTCGGGCTGGGTCATTTGATCCTGCGGATGCAACGGATGCCAATTATTTTATTCTGACACCCGGTGGTTTCCCAAACACGGATTATGTTTGGACGCTTGATTTAAATAATTTTGCAGGTTTTGGCTTTTCACTACGCGCAAATTCCCAAGGCGTTATTCCGCCTAACTCTGGGTTTTCTGTCCCTTTCCCAGTGGGTAGCGGAAATACAGGGCCGAATTGGGTAGAGGAAGATTTTGATATTTATCTGTTCCGCCCCGTTATCGCGCGTCCAGAACCCGCGGGTCCACCTACGGTTCAAGATTTTAGATTTCTTGATGATGAGGGTGTTGATAATTCAATTTCCCCTGATACCAGCAATACGATTCAAGATGCAGGCGTCTTTAGCTTCAGAACCGATGCGTCTGAAGCCACATATGAAATTGCAATTGATATAAACTCAAATGGTCAATTTGGGGATAGCGGCGATGTGCGTCTTGTTGGCAATGCGGTGCAAGGCGTCAATTCCGTTGTGTGGGACGGAAGGGATAGCAATGGCAATTTTGTGCCATATGGAAATTTTACCGCGCAAGCCAATGTTCGACTTGGTGAATTTCACTTTGTGGCGGATGATGCCGAAACCTCTGGGGGCAATGAAGACGGTTTAACGGTCTTTAAAAGTTTAGCGGGCGGCGGTTCAGAACCAACAAATGTTTTTTGGGATGATGTGACAAAGCTCGGGGCAGGGGCAGGCGGAACGAATAACCTCCCCGAAGGCGGCACGTCAGGTACGGCGGCGGGTTATCACACTTGGGGTGATTTTACCGAGGGCCCACTTGGGGACAAACAATTTATTGATACATGGGTGTATGGTTTGTCCTCCACTGGAACAACGGGCGTAGTGGTTGCGGATAATGACGACCCTGTGCCTGTTCTCGCCACTGTTGATATCACGCCTTTTTCAGTTCCCGGCGATACGTTGACCCTTAGCGTCAATGATGCTGACCGTGCAGGGTTAGGCACTGTTTCCGTTGATGTCGTTAACCTTGATAACGGCGAAACCGAGGCGGTGACACTGACCGAAACGGGCGCGAATACAGGCGTGTTTACGAGTACAATCGTGACAGAGGCTGGAGCAGGCGCCTCGGATAATTCAGGCACGTTGGAATCAAGGCCCGGTGACACAATTGAGCTTCGTTATAATGATACGACGACCCCGTCAGGCCCCGCCGAACTCCTTACTGATAGCGATGAAGTGTTGGGTGTATCCCTTTTAAAATCCGGCGTTTTGCAAGACGGCGGTGACGGACAGGCAGATGAAGGTGATTTAATTAATTATGCTTTCACGGTCACAAACCTGTCTGCGGTGGATATCACCAATGTTGTGGTGACAGACCCAAAGGTTACGATGAATGGTGGCCCGCTGGCGAGTTTAGCTGTTGGCGCGAATGATAGCACAACCTTTACTGCGAGCTATGCTTTAACCCAAAGTGATATTGATGCTGGCCAATTTGACAATATTGCAACCGTAACAGCCAATGTGTCGGGTTTTGGTCAAATCTCATCAACCTCTGATGACCCTGCCAATACCGCAAATGATGACCCTGATAATGACGGCGTTCCCAATGACCCAACAGTCGTGAATTTGCCTGAATTGGCGTCGGTGACTTTGTTAAAGGCAGGGACATTGGATGATGGTGGTGATGGCCGCGCGGATGTTGGGGATGTTATTAATTACGTCTTCACCGTTCAAAATACAGGTAATGTCACGCTGACAGCCCTAACGGTGACGGATCCAGATGCGATCGTATCAGGCGGGCCAATTGCGTCTCTTGCACCCGGGGATATTGATAATACGACTTATACTGGAAGCTATTCTCTGGTGCAGGCTGATATTGATGCAGGCGAATTCACCAATACGGCAACAGTGACGGGACAAACGCCGACAGCGGCGACGGTTTCAGATATTTCTGATGACCCAGCCGGTTCTGGCGGCGGCCCTGATGACCCTACAGTGACGTCCTTTAGCCAAGACCCAAGCGTGGCCTTGTTGAAAGAGGCTGTATTGGAAACTGGGCCTGATGGGCGGGCAGATGTTGGTGACGTTATTAATTACAGCTTTACCGTCACGAATACAGGCAATGTGCCCTTGGAAAATGTGAGAGTGACGGATGCATTAGTCACTGTCATAGGCGGGCCTATTGCTAATCTTGCCGTAGGCGGCACAGATGCGGCGACTTTCACGGCGCAATACGCATTAAATCAAGCCGATATCGATAATGGGGGCGTCACGAATGTCGCTGTTGTTACGGGCGAGACCGCAGGCGGCACTGTGGTGACCGATAATTCAGATGACCCTGTTAATCCAGCAGATGTTGACCCAGATGCAGATGGCAACCCTGATGACCCGACAGAAACAACACTGCCAAAAGATGCGAGAATAGAATTATTAAAACAAGCGAGCCTAGATGATGGCGGCGATGGTGAGGCGAATGTTGGTGACGTCATTAATTACACCTTTACTGTCTCTAATATTGGCAATGTGACATTGACGAATGTGTCTATCACTGACCCATTAATTACCGTGAATGGCGGGCCAATAGCCTCTCTAGCACCCGGCGCTAGTGATGCGGCGACGTTTACAGGGCATTATAGTTTGACGCAGTCTGATCTAGACGCCAACCGCGTAGAGAATACAGCCACAGTGACGGGCAATGACCCGCAAGGTAATCCTGTCACCGATATTTCTGATGATCCTCTTGGCGCGGGCGGCGGCCCTGATGACCCGACAGTCACAGAGCTCGGCGCGATGGGGCGCGTTGACCTGCAGATGGAAGGCGTACTTGACCTTGGCCCTGATGGTGTTGCCACGGCAGGTGATGTTATCAATTATGTTTTAACTGTGACGAATACGGGGCCCGTTACACTCACGACGCTTATAGTTGATGATGCTGATTTAACTATTCTTGGCGGGCCACTCCCTAGCCTAAATTCTGGGGGTGTAGACAATACGACTTTCACAGCGGTTTATACCCTTACGCAAGACGATATCGACAATGGAGAGGTGACCCATCGCTCTGATGTTCGAGGGCAGACGCCAGCAGGGGACACAGTTGTAGATATTTCTGATGACCCTGCGGATCTAACGAATACTGATTTAAATGGCGACAGTAATCCAGATGACCCGACCCGTGTTATTTTGCCAAACGACCCCGCGCTGGCCTTGTTTAAAACAGCCGTCTTGAATGATGGCGGCGATGGTTGGGCCGATGTGGGCGATACAATTGATTACGCCTTCCGCCTTGTGAATGTTGGTAATGTCAATCTGACGAATGTCACCGTGGCTGACGCGCTTGTTAATGTAACTGGCGGCCCTATTGCAATGCTTTCCCCCGGGCAAGAAGACACGACGACCTTTACGGCGAGCTATGTTTTAACGCAGGCCGATTTAGAGAATGGTTCGGTCACAAATACAGCGACATCTTCGGCCAGTGCGCCAAATGGAGATGTCATTAGCGCCGTGTCTGATGACCCTGCGGATACGGCTGAGGCAGACCCTGACGGAGATGGACAGCCCTCTGATCCCACAGTGACGCCTTTACCCGTAAGTCAACCGCCCGTGGCCACGAATGATATGCGTAATGCGGCTTTCAATACGCCTGTAACATTAGACCCCAGAGAGAATGATACCGATCCGGAAAATGATCCACTCACTGTAACAAGCTTTGATCCGCCAGCTGATGCGACTGTCGTGATTAATTCGGATGGCAGTTTAACGGTCACACCGAATACAGATTTTGTGGGCGTGATTACGGTGCCTTATACGGTTTGTGATAATCGTAATAATTGCGATACAGCCGAAATTACGATTACTATCCAAGACCCAATGGCAAGCCTGTCTGGCGTCGTATTTTTGGATGAAAACCTAGATGACCTCTTTGATGGTTCAGAAGCTCCGCGCCCAAATTGGGTGGTTGAACTTCGCGCGCCAGATGGGAGCCTCGTTGCAACAACGATAGCGGATTCTTTGGGTCAATATGAATTTAACAATATTGATATTCTGGCACATGCAGGGGCTGTTAGTGGGAACTTCACTGTCATTTCGCGGCATCCTGAAACGCAGGTTGCCTATCGAATTTTAGATATGATTGTTCTTACGGGTGGGGCTGACATTGATAATGTTAATCTGCCTATCGAGCCGATGGGCGTCATTTATGACAGTATTGACCGTATTCCCGTTGCCGGAGCGATTGTCACCGTCGCGACTGAGGACGGTACGCCGCTACCCATAAGCTGTCTGCGTGATGCGTCGCAACAAGGACAATCCACAGGTTCAGACGGGGAGTACTTTTTTGAAATTGTCCCCGGCGCAGACATGAGCTGCCCTATAGCGCCAACGCCATACCGTATTAATTTAACGTCTCCGTCTGGATATCGTGATGGGGCTTCGGCGATTGTGCCGTCTAATGCTGATGCCATTGACCCGCCAGCAGGGACAGGGCCTTTCCCTGTTGTGGCAGATTTCGGTGCGCCGAATGTGAACTCTGACACTAATCACTATTACACGGTCACAGTTGGGGCAGGCGAACGCGAAATTACGCGAAACAACATTCCTTTGGACCCGATGAGCGTCGCACAATCGCCGCTTATGATTACGAAAAGCGCAGGCGTTTCGACGACGAGTATAGGCGGAATTGTGCCTTATACAGTCACTGTGACGAATGCAGAAAACTATCCGTATAGCGGCGTTGATGTTGTCGATATTATGCCTGCTGGATTTCGGTACCTGCCAGATACTCTAACGGTTGATGGTTTCTCCTATACATCACTCGCTACGCCAACAGGCTTTACGGTAGAGAATTTAACGATTGCTGCGAACCAAGTTCTGACGTTGGAATTTTCAGCTGCAGTCGGTACGGGCGCGCCGATTGGCATATCTGTCAACCAAGTCGTGGTGCAATCCGCTGTTGATGGAAGCGAACTCTCAGGCCGAGCAGAGGCAAGCGTGAGATTGTTGCCAACGCCTGAATTCGATTGTTCGGAGGTCATCGGTAAGGTTTATGAAGATCGCAACCAAAATGGCGCTCAGGATTTAGGGGAGAAAGGTCTGGCAGGCGTAAGGCTCGCGACTGTGAATGGTTTGCTCGTCAATACTGACCCTGAAGGTCGCTATCATATCGCTTGTGCGGCCGTTCCTAATGGGACGATTGGTTCTAATTTTATTCTTAAGCTTGATACGCGTACTCTGCCAACGGGCTATCGCATGGTGAGTGAAAACCCACGCGTTATTCGTTTGACGCGCGGTAAAATGGGGAAAGCAAATTTTGGTGTTTCTCAGATGCGCGTAGCGACGTTTGACGTCGAAACGGCTGGATTTATGAATGGCCGTATTGAGCTTGCGCCCTATATTATGGCTGAATTGCCAAAGCTCTTTTACGCGCTTCGGGAAAGTCAAAGCGTTCTGAGATTGACCTATCATACGCAAGGCTATGACCCGCTCGCACAGACGCGCTTGGACGCTCTGGAAAGCTATTTGAAAGACCGCTGGAAAGTCGAAGGATGCTGTTATGATTTGGTAATCGAACAGAGATTAGTTTCGAGTGCGCCCAATATGATGCCCGCAATCACACCCACCCAGAGACCCATATGGGGAGGCGGCCGATGAGTAATTTTTCACAAGGAAAACCAAGTACAGCGCGCCCAGCGGCTTGGACACGCCGCGTGCTTATAGGTACGACTGGACTCGGGTTAATTGCGGGAATTGGATTGACCCCAATCGGTCGCTTGGTGATTTCTAAAGCAGTAAACATCACGCCTTCAGCTGTTGCTTATCCAGCGCAATTTCAAAAGTTTTTTGCAGACCCTCGGGCGTCTCGTACCTATGTGCCGCCGCAATATAACCCGCATTATAATGGCCACGGCCCCGTCTTGCAGCGTTTTGAAGTGCCAACTCAGGTGCCAGCCTATGGCCCTGTGTCATATCCTGTTCAACCTATTCCCATGCAGGCCCTGCCTCAGAGACTACCTCAAAGGCCACTTCAGAGACTGCAACAAAGACCCGTTCAAATGCCTGTTGGCCTGAACAACCCAGCGGCTGGATCCGTTTATGTGCCAGCCGGTCACAATCCATTTCTTGGCAGGCAAGGGCCAGCGCTAACGCGCTTCGCTGTGCCGCAAAACTTACCGCAGCATAACGGGCCGGTGCAACACCCGCACCCTTATGGAGCTATGCCTCAAGCCTATGGGATTGCGCCGCAAGGGTCTCAGTCACGCTCGCATTTCCGTATGTCCGTAGATGGACAGCATATTACAGGGGATGGTTTCGAAGAAGGCTTAGGACAGGTTAGGGCTGACCAAGCTCTGGCGCGCGCTAATATTCAAGTGCGTGTTGACGGATTAGATGTGAAACCTTGGCTGAATGTAGGTACATTAAATGACAGCGTGCATGTCCCTCGTGGCGGGCCAGTGCAATTTTTATCCTATAGCAATTATGATGCCTATATCGCACATTCTGAGGTTCTTGTTTTTGCCGCGCCTGTCGAAGGTTCAGAAGCCCTTTCTAAAACGACACGTCCAAAAGACGCTGAAACAGACAAGCCGCTTTATGTCGTTCCATTAGATAAATATGGACGCGGGCAAGTCTTCATGGCGCCGCAAACGCCGGCTAAGCTCATTTATCAATTACGCGTTTATGACCGTGAAGGCCGTTTCGATGAAACAAAACCTAAAACGCTCATGTTATCAAATGAACCTTATCAAGGGCCAGATAGCCTAGGGGGGCTTGGCGCTTATGGTAAAGATGCCACACAAACGCGAAACATTCGCGTGCGCGGCGGAGCGATTACGGTAAACGGATCTCACGTGCCAGCTGGCGTCAGCCCGCATGTCTTTGGCCGTCCCGTTCCAACAGATGCAGATGGACAATTTGTTGTTCAGCAAATTTTACCCTTTGGCAAAGCGCCCGTACATGTTCACCTTACCGGTCCTTATGGCCAAGACCTTACTTTTCACCGCAATGTAGATATTAAAGATACAGATCTGTTTTATGTGGCATTGGGGGATTTAACAGTCGGGAAAAGCCGCGCAATTGGTTTGGCCGATTTAACAGATGCGAGTGATGATTTTGACTCCGTCGAAATTATGGGTCGCGGCGCTTTTTACCTTAAAGGGCGTATCAAAGGGGAGACGTTGATTACGGCCTCACTCGACACGGGCGAAGCCTCAATAGACGACTTGCTCTCAAACCTAGATGATAAAGATCCACGCCAATTATTACGGCGATTAGATTCCGATGCATATTATCCTGTTTACGGTGATAATAGTACAACCCGTGAAGATGCGCCGACGCAAGGTCGTTTTTATGTCCGTCTTGAAAAGGATGACTCGACCCTGATGTGGGGTAATTTTGCAACGGCAGTGACAGGAACAGAAATCGCACAGCTTGATAGAGGGCTGTATGGTGGATTGGCGAATTATAAAAGCCTCGACACGACCCGTTTCGGAGAGCGTCGCGGCCAAGCGACCGTCTTTGCCGCGGACCCAGGAACTTTAGCTGGGAGAGATGAATTCCGTGGCACAGGCGGCTCGCTATACTATATTCAACGCCAAGACATCACAGTGGGGTCAGAAAGACTTCGGATAGAAGTTCGCGATAAATTGACAGGCCTTGTTCTCGAAACGCGCGATTTGACGGCTTACGAAGATTATACCGTTGATTACCTGCAGGGTCGAATTTTGCTCAATGAGCCTTTACAAAGCACCGTGTCAGATAACCAAGTTGTTCGTACAGGGGGGCTGTCTGGTCACGAAGCCTATTTGGTCGCGCGTTATGAATATACGCCGGGTGTCGCAGATATCAGTGGCTTTACTGTCGGCGGACGCGCCAGTCAATGGTTTGGAGATCACTTGCGTGTCGGGACGACTATGCAGCGCGAAAAAACAGGGACGGCTGATCAGACAGTTTTGGCCGCAGATGTTTTGTTGCGGGCGTCTGAGACGAGTTACTTAAAAGGTGAGTTCGGCGTGAGTGAAGGCCCGGGTTTTGATGAGGCGCGTTCTTCTGATGGTGGATTTATATTCGACTCAGTCAACGCCCCTGGTGTGCGCGGCGAAAAAGCCGAAGCGTACCGTGTGGAAGGTCAACTTGATCTGGCAGACATGGCTAGAGGCCCAAGACCTTATACAGCGAAAATTAAAGGGACTTATGAACATCAAGAGGCTGGCTATTCAGGGCAGGGCCGTATTGGATATGGAGAGGTAACGCGGGCCGAAGCGGGATTTGATGGGTCTTTGGGTGATAGCACTCGGGTCAGCTTGCAATATGACGAGCTGTCTTCTGAAGAACGCGGCAAGCGTAAATCTTTCTATGCGGACTTAACCCAAAAAATCACGAATAGTTTTGCCATTGCAGCAGGTATTCGCCGAAGTGATCAAGATCCTTCTACGATTAGTAACCTTTCTGCAGATTCTCCGCGAGGAATTGGCGCGCGAACGGATGCCACAGCAGAGCTACGTTTTGAACCGTCTGATGAATTATCGGTACGGGCGTTCTATCAAGATACTTTGGAGCGCGATGCAGGGCGGGCGAGTGCAAACCGATATGGCGCCGGCGCGGATGTGCGTTTGAACCAGCATATGCGTCTTTCTGGTGAAGTTTCCGAAGGAGATGGGGGTATAGGCGCTTCGGCGCAGCTGAATTATCAAAACCCAGAGGGTGCGGAATATTATATTGGATATGCGCTCAGCACGGATGACCAAGATGACTTGTCTACTGTGCCGCGCGAATCCTATTCTAGCTATGGGACGATTACAGCGGGTGCACGTCGTCGATATAATGATGCCCTCTCTATTTACGGCGAAGAAAAACTCTCTTTCGGTCAGACTGGGCAAAACCTTACCCATGCATATGGTGTTGATTTCCGTCCGAATGCGCTTTGGGCTTTTGGCGTGAGCGCCGAAGTCGGGAATATTCAAGATGATATTAATGGGGACTTTGACAGAGAGGCTTTTGCTTTCTCCTCTGCCTTTACGGGCGAAGCCCTGCGCATTGCCACGAATGTCGAAGCGCGGTTTGAACGCGGCGTTCTAAACGCCCAAAACCGTGATAGAAACAGTTACTTCCTGCGCAACACATTGGCCTATAAAGCCGGACGAGATTTTGAACTGTTAGGCCGGTTTAATCTTGCTACGTCAGAATCGGATCAAAGCTCTATACTCGATGCGGACTTTATCGAGGGCGTTGTTGGTGTCGCCTATCGGCCTGTTTTCCATGACCGCTTCAACGCTTTGGCTAAATATACTTTCTTTGAGGATCTTTCCCCTGCTGATCAGGGGTTGAATGATGCGGGCAATCGTAGCCAAATTACAGCGCGGCAGCGCAGCCATATTGCTTCGCTTGATGGGACATATGACCTTACAAATCGCCTATCTCTTGGTGCCAAGCTGGCCTATCGCCTAGGCGAGGTCGAAACCGTCCGCGGAAGTAATGAGTTCTATGATAGTGAAGCGGGATTGGCCATATTGCGCGCTGATTTGCATATTATGAATGAATGGGATGCCTTCATGGAAGGTCGTTACTTGACCGCCAGTCTGGCAGACGATGCGCGAACAGGCTCTTTATTTGGTCTTCACCGCCATATCGGGGATAAAATGAAAATTGGCGGCGGCTATAGTTTTTCAACTTTCTCGGATGATTTGACAGATTTTGAAAATGACTCTGATGGTTGGTTCATCAACCTTGTTGGGAAATTATAAGAGATCTACTCTTTTAATTAGTCCTTTTGGCACGATTCTCATGGGTGTCGAAAGGATGAAGCCGCTCTCTGGGGCACTGGCTATCTAATAATCTAATTGCATAGATAATTGTCTTTCTGTGAAGGCCTGAGGCTTGTTTGCCCCAAACAAATGTTCGTGCGGGGAAGGGCTTTACAAGACCGCTTATCAAAAAACGGATAAAATAAATATAACCGAAAAAATCCTAAGTGATTGTGATAGTTGAGTTGTTAGCGTTCACCTGAGTGTCTCATTCTGGCCTCAATATAGAGAGGCGCACCCCTTTAAAACGCCTCCAAAAATGAACTGTGTTTAATATGCAACAGATGAAAGGAAAAGATGATTGGTCATACCAATTATTGCAAATCGGTAATTATAATAGGTTGACATACGTTTTTTTATTGGTTCTTTTAAAGAAACTAAAAAATCCGTCATAAAGCGGTTAAGGTCCATATAGGGGAATAGATATATGACTCATTCACGAGATACCTTTGGGTGTTCACTTTTCAAGAAATCGCTATTGCTGAGTGTCGGTCTTTCGACTTTAGCGCTGCCGCAAATGGCACTCGCCCAAGACGCAGCCGTTCCTGATGAGGTTGTTGCCACAGGTACGCGGGCCGTTATTCAGGATTCGATTGCGTTAAAACGTCAAAATACACAGATTGTTGACGGTCTTTCTGCATCAGAAATCGGTGATATTCCAGCGCTCTCAATTGGTGAAGCGCTTGAAACTATCACAGGTGTAGCCTCTCATCGTGAAAATGGTGGTGCGACTGAGGTGTCTATTCGGGGTCTTGGGCCTTATCTGAGCTCGACAGTGTTTAACGGCCGTGAAGCGACAAATGGTTCGGGTGACCGCTCAGTAAACTTCTCTCAGTTCCCTTCGGAGTTAATGAGCAAGCTGTCAGTCTTTAAAACTCAAGATGCTAGCCAAATCGAAGGCGGTGTTGCTGGCCAAATTCAACTCGAAACCCTTAAGCCGCTTGATTATAATAAGCGTCGTGTTCAAGTGAATTTAAAGGGTAATGTAAACCCTGATCAG
The DNA here is from genome assembly GCF_003634015.1 of Litorimonas taeanensis. Taxonomy (NCBI): domain Bacteria; kingdom Pseudomonadati; phylum Pseudomonadota; class Alphaproteobacteria; order Maricaulales; family Robiginitomaculaceae; genus Litorimonas; species Litorimonas taeanensis. The sequence goes on along the minus strand of NZ_RBII01000001.1, from coordinate 1,313,617 downwards.
CTGAATCAAGATGATACGCTAGCCGGCGATATTGGTTTCCGCGGAACGCTATCTTATGTTGATCAATTCGAAGTCAATGGTCTGGGCGATATTGGTTTCTCTGTTGGTTTACAGCGCAGTGATATTTCACAGCCAGAGCAAGAAATTCGGTCAACAAGTAACACAGGTAGCTCATCTTTTGCTTGTATCGTTGGCGGCTCAGCTGGTGCCCAAGGTTTCACCAACAACCCATCGCGTGATGATGATTGTGAAGACCAAAATGAAAGCCGTACGCGGGATGATGGCAGCCGTATCCCAGATGGATATGATACAGCGATTAACCCAGCGACGGGCTTAGCCTATAGCCATGGCGAAGATTATGTCTTTGTGCCGTCACAGCGCCATTATCGCCAAAACGATACACGCGACGAACGGGATTCTTTATTCGGTGCTTTACAATGGCAGCCAAATGATCGTCTTGATGTCAATTTTGACGTTGAATGGTCAGAGCGTATTCAATCAGAGCAGCGTAATGATCTGACATTTAATGGTCAAAAGCGGAATGATACGAGCCTTAATGTCGGAACGGGGACGAATACGACAGCCTTTGACAGTATCGAGTTTTCTGATACGGGCGCGATTACATCTTTCACGACTGATAACACGATTGAAATTCAGGGTGACGATTACGAGCGTAAAGAAACATATCTTGGCGGTGGTATTAATGTCGCTTATGATTTGACAGAACGTCTTAGCATGAGTGCAGACGTCTCTTTCTCTGAGACGAAGCGGAATGAGCAGGGAATTCAGTTCCGTCTGCAGTCTGATATTTCTCCTGTTATTTCTTGGAATTTAGATTCTGGTATTCCGCAATATACACTCTCCGACGAAGTCTTTGATGTGAATGATCACAGCAATTTTGTCGACCGTCTCCGCGTTCGTATTGATAACGACCTAGAGCGTAGAAATACGAGTAAGGCGGCGCGCTTGGACTTTAAATATGACAGAGATTTTGGCATCGTCAACAGCCTTGAGGTTGGTGGCCGTTATTCTGAGCTTGAGTATTTAGCACTGGTTGGCGGCGGCGGCCAAGGCCGTACAGAGTTTGAACTCCGTAACTCAACAGATACAATCCTAACGGAAGAGCAGAACGAGGTCATTCTCGCTGAGGCTAATCAAAATTGTCGGACGTCTTTCGCGGAAAGCGACTTTTTGGGCTCTGTTCGTGATGGAGATTTAATTACGAATATTGATGACAGCGGTGCTGTTATTAGCTCGACTAACTCTTGGGCGACTTATGACGCTTCGTGTTTGGTTGAGTTCGCTGTTGATGCAGTGAATGCTCAGGGCGGAAACTTTGTCTTTGGTATTCCTGATCTAGAGCGTGAAAACTCTTCAACAATTGACGTCACAGAAACAGTCTTGGCTGGTTATGTTATGGCGAATTACGAAACGACACTTGATGGCTTGCCTATGCGAGGTAACTTTGGTGTGCGTGTTGTGGATACGTCTGTAGATTCTGTTGGTTATCGCCAAGGTTATGCGATTACGACGAATACGGATGGCGGCTTGGAAATCAGCCCTGAGGGTGATTTGGAGCGTGTCACAGCGAAAGGCGGATACACAGAAGTTCTGCCAAGTGTTAATGCAATCATCGACATTAACGACACGGTTCTTTTCCGTGCCGGCGCGTTTAGAGGGATTTCACGAGCTGACCCCGCTGATATGGGCTTTGCGAGAACATTCTCTTTCAACTCAGGTGACGCAGATGATCTCATCACAAATGTTGACGATTTGATTTCTGGTGTGAATGCCTCTGGTAACCCTGATGCCAAGCCTTTGACGTCATGGAATTTAGATGCCGGTGTTGAATGGTATCCGAATGAAGATTCAATCTTTGCTATTGGAGCGTATTATAAGAGCTTCAAAGGTGGCTTTGAGAATGTCCGCGCAATTGAAACTTATGTTCTTGATGGGCAGGAAGTTGACGGTGAAGTGACGCTGAGCCAGTCAAACCAAGATACAAGTGACTTGTTTGGTGTAGAAATTACTGCGTCTCATCGTTTCTCATATTTGCCAGGCTTCTTGAGCGGTTTTGGTACAAAAATGAGCTATAACTACACAGATTCTGATTTCGAATTTGAAGATAGTCTTTATGGCGACCTTTATACGCGTGAATTAGACGGTACGCTTGTTCAAACAAATGCAGGCATTGTTGCACCAGCGAGTATTCCTGGTCTCTCTAAACATGTCTTCTCTGGTCAGCTCTATTACCAAATTGGTAATTTAGACCTTCAAGGTTTGTATAAGTACAGAAGCGATTACTTCCAGCCATTTACATCAAATGGTACACGGATCCGCTATGTTGGTGATGTTGGTGTCTTCGAGGCGCGCGCATCGTATAAAATCAATGATAACTTCAAAGTTTCGGTTGAGGCTATCAACCTCTTTGATGAGCCGAAAGAGCAATATAAGTGGGTGCCTGATGATCTTTATGAGGTCAATGTTTACGGACCACGTGTATTCTTTGGGATCCAAGGCAAGTTTTAATTAAAGCCTAAAGTAAAAATTTTAGCGCCGTTCGAGATTTCGAGCGGCGCTTTTTTTTTGCTGAAAAGGGTGAAAAATGGTTTGCGTAAATGAGGGGGCATTAAAATTGCACTTCAATTGGTATGACCAATATATTTAAAATTGGTAACAATAAATGGTTGCATTTTCAAATAGATTGGTTACGGTAGGGTAATAATACTTATAAAAATCACATCAGGGGAATTATTATGCCTATAACGGACGCAAAGCTTGCTACCTTAAAATATTTTACCGCTTCAGGGCTTAGGGGCACATTGCTGCTTGGTACTGGAATTTGTACAATGGCTTATGCTGGCGCGGCCTCTGCGCAGACAGCTCCACAGGATGAAGTTGTTGCAACAGGTATTCGTCAGTCGCTTGAAAATGCTTTGGTGGAGCAGCGTCAGGCGGATAGTTTAGTCGAAGTGATTTTAGCGGAAGATATTGGTAAACTTCCTGATCAAAACTTGGCTGAAGTTTTAGAGAACATCACTGGCGTGCAAATCACGCGTGAGGCCGGCGTTGGTACCGGTGTTCAAATTCGTGGTACGGACGAAAACAGAATTGAGATCAATGGAGTGGGCACTGTTGGCGCTGGCAATGAAAGAGGGGGCATTAGTTTTGAAGACATTGATGCGTCTATTATTGCTGGCTTGGAAGTCATTAAAGCGCCAGAGGCAAAGACCACTGAGGGGTCAGTTGGCGGTACAGTTAACCTGCGTACGATTCGCCCTCTAGACCTGAAAGAGACCTTGGCGTCTGTTCGTATTCAGGGGGAGCATAGTAGTCTTTCTAAAACCACGACACCAAGAGTGTCTGGCGCCCTTGGTAAGAAGTGGGAGAACGCTTCAGGGCAAGAAATTGGTGTTGTCTTAAGCGGTAGCTTTACGCAGTCAGATGTCAGCGCATTCCGCCCACGTCTTGACCGCGATAACCCAACAACATGTTCAAATGGTTCAACGACTTGCCCTGATGGGGCCACGCATTTCCTTGGCGTTCAGTTCTTGAACCAAGTGCAAATCAACCAAGAATATGAAACTTTGAACTTGGCTGGCTCTATCGAGGCGCGCCCAAGTGAAAATATGAAGCTCTATGCGGATGTCATTTATAACGATCAAGAGCGCCGTCAGGAAAGCTCTCGTGTACAGGTATCTAATATCAGTCGCCTCAATGGTCGTTCCGACGGAGCAGACGGTATTTGGTCAACATTTGACACTTTTGATACGTTCGATCTGGGCGTTGTTGAGGGAGCAAATGGGCCGCAGGATTTAGGGAGTATTTTGGCTGTAACCTCTGGTACTTTCTCTCCGCAGCAATTGACAGATGCAACGGTTGATCGCGGCGCGCCATTCCTACGAGGCTCTATGGATTCTGGTTCGCGTTTGACAGAAAGTTCTGTCGTTAGATTTGGCGGCGAGTATGAAAAAGACGCCCTGACTGTGGGCGTCGAGTATTCAACAGTTTCATCTGAAACCGTGAACCCGAACTTATCGCTTACACTTAACTTTATTAACCCGAATTCGGATAGATTTGGGACGCGTGATGAAAATGGTACGCCTATCAGATTCGATTTGCGGGACGGCATTGCCTTCGGCATTAATTTCGATGATCCATTTGCGCCTACTGTAGAGGACCTATTAAACCCTGCGAACTACGTCATGGATAATGGCGGAACCTATAGTGCAAATGTGAGAGAGAACTCAGAAGATACATTCCGTATTGATGCGAGCTATGACTTTGATACCAAGTTTTTGAAATCTGTAGACTTTGGCTTCCGTCACAATAACCGCACAAGCCTTCGTGATAACAGAAGTGCAAGTGCTGGTGGTACGAGTAATTTTGACAACAGTCTGAATGGCGCTGCGATTGCTGACCTATTAACAGCGATCCCTGATAATTTTGGTGATGGTACGGGGAGCGATTTGTTCTTGCGTGATATCCTGCATTTCAATCCAGAGCTAGCCGTTGACGCGGAATCATTTGTGTCAACTATTAATGCCGCTATTGCTTCTGAGGGTATTACACAAAGCCCAATCAGTACTGTGCTTGTCTCTGACGAACTCGCCTTCTTTGATGTCGAAGAGAAGACAAATGCGTTCTATGCTCAGGCTAATTTTGAGCATGGAGTCTTCCGCGGTAATGTTGGTTTGCGGTATATTGAAACTGACTTTAGTTCGATCAGCAATGAAAGAGTGTTCGATGATGTGGGTAATCCTTCAACTAATCAGGTTGATGGCCAAAGCTCATATAACTTCCTCTTGCCGCGTGTGAACGTCGCTATGGATGTGAGAGATGACATCGTTCTTCGTGGTGCTTATTCCAAAGATATCAATCGTCCTGACTTTACATTCCTGACAGCTGCGCGGACCTTACCAAATCGCGGCGGTGTGAATGATGTCTCACGCGTTGGTAACCCAGAGCTGAAGCCAGAAGAAATCGAATCTTTCGATGTATCTGCATCATGGTATTTTGCGCCGGGCAGTGTCTTGAGTGCAGGTTACTTCCATAAAACACGTAGTTCTCTTTTCGGAGACCTGATTGAGCAGCCCGGCTCTTTGGCTAATGGTGATCGTGAACAGGTCGACATTTTTGGGCGCGATGGCGGTGATGTGAATGGTGCCAATGATGGTGCGCCGTGTGCTCTTGGTGGTGTCTTTAGTGAAGATACAGATGCGGGTATTTTCGGCTCTGGTCGAGGTGTATGTGTTGGTGACTCAACGCGGTTTAATGCCGATGGTGAAACCACTCAATCTGGCTTTGAATTTGCGTTCCAGTATAGCCTTGGTGAGCTGGAAGACCGTCTTGGTAGCTTCGGCTGGGCCTCTGGTTTTGGTGTGATTGCTAACTATACGCACCAAAAAGAGGACACGAATACTGGCTTCATCAATATTGGTGAGACGCGGGCGCAAAATATCTTTGCACTGCAAGGTTTTGACCCTGTCACCAACCCCGTTAGCCGCGAAGCTGCGACATTGTTAAATCTGTCTGAGGATTCTTATAACCTTACAGGTTTCTATGAGAAGTACGGCTTGTCCGCCAGAGTGCGTTACACTTGGCGTAGTGCTTATAGAACTGATGATTTGCCAGGTACGAGCAATGTGTTCGATCCTCTTGGTTTCAGAGGTGTAGCAGGGGCCCGTGGTCAGCTTAACGCAAGTGCGAGTTATGATTTCACGGATCAATTCACAGTGAGTGTTGACGCCGTTAATCTGACGAAATCTGATGCGCCAGTCTATTGCGTCAATGAGGATTCATTGCTGTGCTATCAGGGCATTACCGACCGCCGCGTTATTTTCGGTGCTAGCTATACTTTCTAGCTAAAAGCGTCATGTGACGTAAATACAGGGCTGTTGTTTCAACAGCCCTCCTATACCTAAATTTCGGCATTTATGTTCATTTCGCTGAGCCATTTCATGGCTGGCTTGAAGAAATTAGGGCTTTTTATAAAATTGGTATGGACAATTATGGTGAAATAGTCACTATTGGTATAGTCTAGTTTTGAGGAAGAAATGGCTGAACAACGTTTATATCATAAAGTGGCAAATCAGATTTTAGAGTTGATTGATTCTGGGGTCTTCCCGCCGGGGAGTCGTTTGCCGGGTGAGCGCGATTTGGCGGAAAAGTTCGGGGTTAGCCGTGTTGCTGTGCGCGAGGCGGAGATTTCATTGCAGGCGCAAGGCCGCATAGAAGTCAGAGTAGGGTCGGGTGCCTATGTCCTCGATGGGAGTGAATATACAGCGCATGGTTTACCAAAGGTCGGGCCGTTTGAATTGACTGAGGCTCGCGCGCTTTTTGAGGCCGAATCAGCCGCATTAGCCGCGCCTATCATCACGGATGAATCCATTGCCGAGCTAGAACGACTAATTCAAATTATGATGGGGACAGTGTCATCTGAGATGACAGCGGATGAAGCGGATGAGGCGTTTCATTTGGAAATTGCCAAAGCGACAAATAATCCAGCAATTATATTTGTCATAGGTAGTATGTGGAATATGCGAAAAGAGGCGGCCCAGTTGCAAAAGGTCTACCGCTCTGTTTGCCATAAAGATCCTAGCCATCGCGAAGATGAGCATAAAGATATTCTGAATGCTCTGAAAAACAGAGATTCTTCGGCGGCAAGAATTGCCATGCGCGCGCATTTTACACGAATGATTGAAGCTTTACTCGTGGCTTCTGAGGAAGAGGCTTATCAAGCGGTCAAAAAGAAGACCTCTGAAAGCCGGTCAAGATTCTTGATAACAGCTCAATTGACCTGATCGGTTTATACCGATTTATATATACCAATCTTGACAAATTGGTTGGAAATATTGGTTGACAAATCTGTCTGAATCTTCAACTATTCCTCTATAAAATAATACAAAATATATGGGGAATGAGGATGAAGGGTTTGTCGGGGGTGCTGTATTTATACGTTTCGGCGTCAGCCATGCTCGCTCTATCTGCGTGCAATGTTCAGGCGGAAGAGTTTTTAGTTCAAGATCAGAAAGCCTATAAAGAGGCCCTTAAGCAGGCTGGGCCTGGAGATGTTATTAAGCTCGCAAATGGAACTTGGGAGGATTTCGAAATCCTTTTCAAAGGCGAGGGTAAAAAGAATAAACCTATACGATTGACGGCGGAAACTTCGGGGGGAGTATTTCTTACCGGTCAATCCAACCTGAGACTTGCGGGAGAATATCTCGAAGTTTCAGGTCTTGTTTTCAAAGACGGTTACACACCAACGAGCGAGGTGATTTCATTTCGGAGGAATTCAAAAGACCTCGCGAATAATTCTCGTGTCACTGAAGTGGTGATCGATAATTTCAATCAACCTGAGCGGCAAGAGGTTGACCATTGGGTCATGCTGTATGGGAAGAATAATCGCTTTGACCATAATCACGTTGTCGGAAAGCGTAATAAGGGTGTGACGCTTGCTGTTCGTTTAAACGACGAAGACAGCCAAAATAACCATCACCGTATAGATCATAATTATTTTGGTCCGCGCCCAATTTTGGGGTCAAATGGTGGTGAGACTATCCGAATTGGTACGAGCCATTATTCGCGTACAGATTCTTATACGGTTGTAGAGAATAATTATTTTGATCGGTGCGACGGTGAATTGGAAATCATTTCTAATAAGTCTGGACGTAATCAATTTCTAAATAACACCTTTTATCAATCGCGTGGAACGCTGACGATGCGCCACGGGAATAACAACCTCGTTGAAGGCAATGTCTTTTTTGGTAATGACGCAGACCATACAGGCGGTATTCGCGTCATCAATGCGGGTCAAACTATACGAAATAACTATATGGAAGGCCTGAAAGGGACACGCTTTGGCGGCGCTTTGGTTGTCATGAATGGCGTTCCGAATGGCCCCATTAATCGTTATGATCCGGTGAAAGATGCGCTGATTGAGAATAACAGCTTAATTAATAGCGACAATATCCAGCTGGGCGCGGGTAGCGATGAAGAACGGAGCGGGGTTCCTACGGATAGCCGTTTTGAAAGTAATCTCATTTATAATGATGATGGCCGTGATGTCTTCACCGTCTATGATGATATGTCAGGTATTGATTTTGAGAACAATATTCTGGGGTCTATGGATCCGCCTGACTTTACGGATGGATTTTCTCGCGAAACAGTGAGTCTTACGCGGGCTGAAAATGGTCTGATGTACCCCCAAGAGGGTATTTCTGCTGGTATAAAGCGGGACATGACCGTTACGACGAAGGAAATGACGGGAGTCACGTGGTTTCCCAAGACAGAGCCAATTGTTCAATTTGGCTCTGGTGACACGCATGCCGTTACATCAGAGGAGGGCGCTTTATTTGCGGCGATAGAGGCGGCTCAAGCCGGCGATGTTATCGCGCTGAGTCCGGGTGATTATGTCGTTCGCAAGTTTTTGAAGATCGATAAGCCTCTGACTATCAAGGCTGTGGGCGAAGTTAATATTAGTTTCGAGCGGTCGGCTTTGTTTGAGATTTTAAATGGCGGTAGCTTGCAACTTTCTGGTCTAAATATTTCCGGAGCAGAAGCGCCTGATAATGCGGGTAATAGTGTCATCCGCACGAGCCCTTATTCCATGCTCGAAAATTATAGGCTTGAGATTAGCGACACGAATTTTACGCAAATGGATGTCAATCACTCTTTCAATATTCTGAGAGTCTCTAAAGGGACATTCGCGGATAATATATTAATCGAAAATTCCAACTTTAAAGATGTAACGGGCGCGATTTTTCAGCTTGATAAGGAAGATGATGATTACGGCATTTATAACGCTGAATATTTGACCATTAAAAACTCAACCTTTGAAAATGTTGAGGGCGCAATTGTGAACTTTTATCGCGGGGGTACGGATGAAAGTACTTTTGGGCCGCATTTCAATTTAAGCGAGTCTTCTGTTTCAGATATAGGAGGCGGGAAGCGAAATAAGTCAAAAGCGTCACTTCTCTTGCATGGCGTTCAGGTGACGAATATTTCTGGGAATAGTTTCAAAAACAGCCAACCTTTTGTCATTAATCACACAGTTGGTGAGCCAAAAACGCGCATTGTTGAAAATAAGTTTTCTCAGATATCGGCTCCGATTGTGACCGAATTAAATAGTGGTTTGGAGCCGACGGCTATCATATCTGAAAATGAGGGGTTAAAGCCATGATACGGTTCTCTCATACATTATTGTCGGCGCTTATATTAGGAACAGCTTTATCGGGCTGTGAAAGCTCAATTTCCGAAAAACCTGTGTCAATTTCGCCGCAAGCCAGTGGTTTTGATAGTGTACAAAGCCAAGCGGAGCAGCGCGTAAAAACACAAATATCACAAGACGTCATCGTCCCTACGCCCAAAGATGCAGGCGGCGGCTACACGCATGAAAAGCATAAAGATAATGCCAAACTAATCTATGATGCGGGACAACTATATACCCTGACGGGTGATGCGATTTATGCAGAATATGCCGGAAAAGTCATGTTGGCTTATGCGGATGTCTATCCAAGCTGGGATTTGCACCCCGCCCAAAAAGAACAGTCACCGGGGCGAATGTTCTGGCAGAACTTGAATGAAAGTTGGTGGCTTTTACATGTGGCGCAGAGCTATAATGCCATTAAGGCGACTTTGAGCGAGGAACAGCGCGAGAAAATTGAAACAGACTTGCTGCGAAACATGGCTGATTTCTTATCCGATGGTTCTCCAAAAACTTTCAATAAAATTCATAATCATGGCACATGGGCGACAGCGGCTGTGGGGCTCACAGGCTATGCGATTAATGATGAAGACTATGTAGAGCAGGCTTTACTGGGATTAGATAAATCTGGTGATGCGGGTTTTCTTAAGCAAATGAATAAGCTCTTCTCTCCGGATGGGTATTACAATGAAGGGCCCTATTATCAACGCTATGCGCTGATGCCTTTTGTTATTTTTGCGCAAGCCGTTGAAAAGAATAATCCAGAGCGCAAAATTTTTGAACAAAGAGACGGCATTCTTAAAAAAGCTATCTATACAACAATTCAGCAAAATTACGGCGGGCTGTTCTTTCCGATTAATGACGCTATCAAAGATAAAGGTATCGCGACGACAGAGCTGTTACACGGTGTTGCCATTGCTTATGAGCTAACGGGTGATGCAGGGCTGCTCTCTATTGCTCAGGCTCAAGGGGAATTTGTCCTTACGCCAGAGAGCCGAAAATTGGCCGAAGATATTGCGGCAGGTAAGACTAAATCCTTTAATTACAAAACAATGCGCCTCGGAGACGGTGAAGACGGAACGGAAGGGGCGCTTGATATCTTACGGGTTTCAACCGATCCAAAGGATTTGGTTCTTGTCGCGAAAAATACGTCTCAAGGCCTAGGTCACGGCCATTTTGATAAGTTGGGTTTCTTACTTTACGATGAAGGGCTTGAGATTATTCGAGATTATGGCGCCGCGCGATTTTTGAATGTAGAAGCCAAATATGGCGGCCATTATCTTGCCGAGAATAATAAATTCGCCAAGCAAACCATCGCGCATAATGCACTGGTTGTAGACGAGACCAGCCATTTTAATGGCAAAGTTGATGTGGGTAATGAAAATGCCCCCGAGCTAGGTGTGTTTTTCGATGGCGGTGATTTAAAAATTACGTCGGCAGAAATTAAAACAGCCTATCCAGATGTCACCATGGATCGTACTATGGCGATGGTCTCTGATGCTGCATTCCCAAGCCCGATTATTATCGACTTGATTGAAGGTCATTCTGAAAATTCACATCAATATGACTTACCCTTTTACTATAATGGTCAGTTAACAGAAACGAACTTCAAAATCACCGCAGACACGACTGTGCGTAGACCTTTGGGGCTGAAAAACGGTTACGAATATTTATGGCGAGTGGGGCATGGAAGCGCTGTTGATGGTCTATCAAAAGTCACATGGCTATTGGATCGAAAGTTTTATTCGGTCACCTCATCCGTACCTAACGAGGCTGAGTTAATCTTTGCTGAAATTGGCGCCAATGACCCAAATTTCAATCTACGCCGAGAGCCCGCCTTTATCATCAGAGCGAAAAGCGATGATGGTATTTCAATTGCTTCAGTCATAGAGCCACATGGCGAGTATAATCCAATTGTGGAATATACTGTGAATAGCCATTCAAATGTTAAAACTGTCCAGCATTTCGAAAATGGCGGCGATGAATTTATTCGCATTGAGACAAAAGATGGCGAAGTTGTAGGCTTGGCTATTTCTGGCGAGACGGACGCTGAGGCTGTTCATAGTATTGAAGTCGCAGGCACGACTCAAACATGGACGGGGCCATATAAACTCTTTCATTCACAAAAACACTTATCCGGAGATAATTAATCATGCAAAGCCACGCTTTTCTTTTTGGTGACAAGGTTCCGGTGGAAGATGTTGATCCTGGTATCAAACGTCAAATCCTTGGTCACAATGACGATATCATGCTTGTAAAAGCGACCTTCGAAACAGGGGCAGAGGGCTATCAGCATTCTCATGTTCACTCCCAAGTCGCTTATGTTGAAAGCGGCGTTTTCGACGTAACAATTGATGGCGTCACAAAGCGCCAAAAAGCAGGAGATTGTTTCTTTGTAGAACCTCATGCGATGCATGGTGCCGTCTGTATCGAAGCGGGCGTTCTCTTGGATATGTTCTCACCCATCCGTGAAGACTTTTTCGAAAATTATAAAAAGGGGAAATTCCATGATGAAGGGTAAGTTGCGGTGGGTCGTTGTCGGCCTTGTCGCGTTAGCAACAATTATTAATTATATTGACCGTCAAACGCTTAGCGTTTTGTGGTATACGGAAATCGCCCCTGATCTTTTCCCTGAAAAAGACGCGACAGGCATTAAGCAAATTTATTCCGTGATTACGATTGTCTTTATGTTTTCCTATGCCTTTGGTCAGGCCATTTTCGGGAAGATATTTGACTGGGTTGGCACGCGTCTTGGTTTTGTCCTTTCAATTGGTGTGTGGTCTCTGGCAACGATTGCGCATGCCTTTGCAAAAGGCGTGTTATCATTCAGCATTTTCCGCGCTATCTTAGGGGTATCTGAAGCGGGTAACTGGCCCGGAGCGGCAAAAGCCAATGCGGAATGGTTTCCAGTCAATGAGCGCGCTCTCGCGCAAGGTATATTTAATTCTGGCGCTGCAATTGGCGGCATTATCTCAATTCCACTTATTGGTTACATGGCTTTATTCATGAGCTGGCAGCTGATTTTCATTGCTGTTGGTATATTGGGTATTCTTTGGTTAGTGCCGTGGTTGGTTATCGTAAAAGCGCCGCCGAAATACCATTCTTGGATTTCAGATGAAGAACGCGAGTATATCCTCAGTGGTCAGATTAATGAGGACCTGAATGAGGACGGTAGCTTGGATGGTGGTTATAACCCACCAATGGGTGAGCTGTTGTCGCGTAAACAAAGCTGGGGCGTTATTGTTGCCTCTGCGACAATCGACCCAATTTGGTGGTTGTTCATTGTTTGGATCCCGACTTACTTATTCGAAGTCCATGGCTTCGTGATGAAGGATCTCGTGGCCTTTGGTTTTATCCCTTATATCGGCGCTATGCTTGGGGCTTGGTTCGGCGGGCTATTGGCTCAAAACCGTATCGATTCTGGCTGGACCGTAGATAAGACTCGCAAGCTTACAATTACATTGGGCTGTTTAATTATGTTGCCTTCGCTCTTGGCGCTTGCTGTGGCATCGACGCCTGGTTTGGCTTTAACTTTGATGTTTATCATTCTGTTTGGTTTCCAGACTGCAATCGGAAATGTACAGACATTGCCTGCTGATTTTTACGGTGGAAAAACCGTTGGTACTTTGGCCGGTTTGGCTGGAATGGCCGCAAAACTTGCAGGCGCAGCATTGATTTTCCTTGTGCCTATTATGACGCAAGGCGGCAATTATTTCACGGTCTTCGTTCTTGGTGCCATAATGGCTCTCACGGCGATTGCTTCAATTTGGTTCCTTTGCGGGAACATCCAACCTCTTAAACCTCGCGCGAAATAATCGGCGCGAGAATAATTTAATTAGATACTTAATAGGAGTAGAGTTATGTCAAAACCAATCATCGGTTTTATCGGCCTTGGCCTCATGGGCGGCAATATGGTCGAAAATCTACAGAAACGCGGCTTTGAAGTCATCGTTATGGATTTGAATCAAGACGCCGTAGACGCTGTTCTGGCGCGCGGAAATGCGAGCCAAGCCAAGTCGCCCAAAGAATTGGCAGAAAAAAGTGATATCGTTCAGCTTTGCTTGACGACATCTGCCGTTGTTGAAAAAATCGTCTATAGCGAAGACGGTATCTTGGCCGGTATCAAAGAGGGTTCAGTCCTTATTGATTTTGGTACATCCATCCCAGCGTCTACACAAAAGATCGGCGCAGCATTGGCTGAAAAAGGCGCTGGCATGATTGACGCGCCGCTTGGCCGTACGCCAGCCCATGCCAAAGATGGTTTGCTGAACATTATGGCCGCAGGCGATAAAGCTACATTCGACAAATATGAGTCTATGTTAAAAGAGCAGGGTGAAAATGTATTCTATCTTGGCAAACTCGGTGCAGGTCACACAACGAAGCTCATTAACAATTTCATGGGTATGACAACAGTTACAGCGATGTCGCAAGCTTTCGCTGCTGCGGAACTCGCAGGCGTAGACCGTGCACAGCTTTATGATATTATGTCCTCTGGCCCTTCAAACTCGCCCTTTATGAAGTTCTGTAAAAACTACGCTGTTGATGGCGTGAGCGACCTTGGTTTCTCAATCAATAATGCGAATAAAGACCTTGGATATTTCGTACAAATGGTCTCTGATTTGGGATCACGTTCCTTGGTTGCCGAAGGTACATCCACTTGTCTCCAAGCGGCTGTAGACGCCGGAATGGGTAACGGTAATGTCCCTGAGATTTTCGACTATTTTGTAAAACTCAAGAAGTAACCTTCAGTAAGAGTGAAATCAGAAATGACCGGTTTAAAAGGTAAAGTCGCAATCGTTACAGGCGGTACTCGTGATATCGGCCGTTCCTGTTCTATCAAACTTGCCGAGGCAGGGGCGAAGGTTGTTGCAAACTATTATAATAACAAGGCCGCGGGTGAAGAGACAGTCGCGGCTATCGAAAAGATTGGTGGGCAGGCTATCCTTGTCAAAGGGGATATGACCCTGAAAGCTGATGTCGATAATTTGGTCGCCGAAACGCGTAAAGCCTTTGGCGATAATATTGATGTCCTTGTGAATAATGTTGGCGGCCTCGTGGCTCGGAAAACATTATCGGAAATGGACGAAGACTTTTTAAACTCTGTCATGTCGCTAAATTTAAATTCGACATTTCTCGCGACGCAAGCGGTTGTTCCGTACATGCCACATGGTAGCGCGATTGTGAATTTAGCGTCTCTGGCAGGACGTGATGGCGGAGGCGGGGGCGCTTCTGCGTATTCCGCTTCGAAAGCGGCGGTTATGACGTTTACGCGATCAATGGCAAAGGAACTTGGCCCTCAGGGTATCCGAGTAAACGCCCTTTGCCCCGGAATGATTGATACAACTTTCCATGATAAATTCACACCCGATGCGGTGCGGAAAAATGTAGAGGCCTCTGTGCCTTTGCGCCGTCAAGGGCACCCTGATGATTGCGCTGATACGGTTGTGTATCTCGCGTCTGACGCAGCGTCATATATCACAGGGGCCAATCTTGATATTAATGGGGGAATGTTTTTCTCATAGCTTAACTTAATTATTTGGCCGGTCTGAGTGACGTTGCAAAGGTCGGCCAAAAGATATTTCACAGCATTAGACAAATAGAGACTTTAAATGACTGATTTTTTATCATTTGGCGAAATCATGCTCCGCCTCCGTACAAACGGTTATGAGCGCTTTTTTCAATCACCTAGCTTTGAAGCCACCTTTGGCGGCGGCGAAGCCAATGTGGCTGTTTCACTCTCAAATTATGGATTAGACGCAGGATTTATTTCTGCTTTGCCAGATAATGACATCGGACAAAACGCCGTAAATTCATTGCGCGCGCTGGGTGTCGATACGTCAAACATCCTACGTCAAGGCGAGCGCGTCGGTATTTACTATCTCGAAACAGGTGCCAATCAACGTCCATCCAAAGTTATTTATGACCGCGCTGCCTCTTCAATTTGCGAAGCCAAGGTTGGTGACTTCAACTGGCCAGAAATTTTTAAAGGGGCAAAGTGGTTGCACATTACAGGCATCACGCCGGCCTTATCACAAGATTCTGCGGACCTTAGCCTTGAATGCGTGAAGGAAGCTCAGAAAGCTGGCCTGACGACATCATGTGATTTTAACTTCCGTGGTAAACTCTGGAAATATGGCAAGACAGCGCCGGAAGTCATGAAAGACCTCGTCAAACATATTGATGTTGGTATTGCCAATGAAGAAGACTGTCAAAAGTCACTTGGTATCTCTGTTGATGTTGATGTTGAAAGCGGCAGCGGTCACTTGGACCTTAGTAAATATGAGGAATTATCTCAAAAAGTTTTGGATATTTACCCGGGTATGTCCACAATTGCGATTACGCTTCGCGCGGCTGTAAATGCTAATATTAATGGTTGGTCAGCTTGTATGCGGGATCGCAAAGCGGGTTTCTTATCCTCTAAGAAATATCAGCTTACTGATATCGTTGACCGCGTTGGCGGCGGCGATAGCTTTGCGTCAGCCTTCATTGCTGGATTGCATCTTTATGAAGATCGCCAACAAAGTCTTGAATTCGCTGTTGCGGGTTCTGCGCTTAAGCACTCAATCTTGGGCGACTTCAACCGTGTGAACCGTAAAGAGGTAGAAGCGCTTATGGGCGGTGACGGTTCTGGTCGTGTGCAAAGATAACGCACCTATTGACTTATAAACTAGATTTCAAAACCTAGATTTCAAAACCAATATTTATAAACCTAAATTTATAAACTAAGAGGCCGAAACTTTTCGTTTCGGTCTTTTTTATGAGCCGCTGAGATTACCTTGGGGGGAGTACATCATATTCATCATTTCTGGTTTCATTAGTGATGAGATATGCAAACAAGCCTTGGCTTTGAATTATATAAAGTGTGAAAAATCTATTCTTCAGACAAATGAATGCATAGCGAGCGGGCTGTGCTATGATTTTTTACATAGCTTCTTTGCAAAGCTGTCTATTCCCGAAAAAACAGGATCGCGTATTAAAGGATTAACGGGACACAGGTCTCGCCAACGCTTTTTAGAGTGTTTTGTTTTTCAGGATTGATACAATGTTTATGACACGTATTTCTAAATCAATGTTCACATCATTTTGCTCAGCTGTCATCACATGTACAGCGGCTATCGCGCCATCAGCATTTCAATAAGACGACATGGCGCGCGCCGTAATTAATCGGCGCGCATAATACTTGTCTTTAGGGCGCTGTTGAGGGCCCGACGGTAAGTTCCGAAAAGCTTGTCTGAGCGTAATCGCCATTGGCTTTATCTTGGGCCCAGTCACCTGTACCGGAACACGCCACATACCACATGCCTGGTTCATCTTTAGTGCTACACTGATTATAGACGCCAGCTTTGAAATAGAGTGAATCGCCTCCGTAACTATATTTGTTATCTAGGGGGTCGATATTACCATTGGCATCAATATTGTTAGCCAAGTTGATAGCGTATTTAACCGTGTCTTTTGTGGGGCTTTCAAAGGTTAAGTACATTGTGTTTTGATGCACATTCACGGTGTAGCTAAAGTCTTCGCCTAATGCGACCCCTGCGGCGCCCGGCTTGTCAGAATTTTCCCAAGTGTTACCCCAGACTGGATAGGCTATGTCCGTACGGTTTGGATCATCTTTGGCGAGATTTCGTTCATAAGTCCAGAATACAGATCCCGTTTCGTGATCAGGCCATTTTTTGTAGTAAATTTTCAGAGGTTCGTTTCCGTAACCAAAACCACTTTTAGTGCTCTTATATTTAACCGCGTGAATCTGACCAATGACAGCGGAATATGCGGCTTTCTTATCGGGATGTCCTGCATTCAGAGCGACATGATCGACGCGAAGCGTGGCGTCCATCCGTCCGCCAATCGAACCGAATTTGTCAGAGTCTTTACGCGCGAGGACAGCAAAGTTGTTTTTAGCGTCATGGGTTTTAATTTTTGTGTTTTTGCCCCGTAACATATAGCGAAGTTCACTGCGTGTATTACTCGTATTCTTGGTCTTCGCGCCTCTATTCGGGGCAACAAATACCATTCGGCCTTCATCATCTAGGTAGAAAAAATCTGGGTGCGAAAATTTTTTAATTTTCTTTACGGGGATACTATCGACCTTGCCATCCTTGTTTAAATCGACAGGAAGGGTGATATTCCAATGGCTCAAATCAAAATGTTTTGCGGGGACATCGTTCTTTTTTGGCGCTTCATTCGCGGCGGCATTGGCGCCCACGCTTAGGGCAGAGCCACAGAGTAAACTCGTAATGCTGGCTTGAGTAAGTGAATTGAATTTATAAATCATCTTGCCGTTATCCTCATTAGCCAAAATTGTCGAAATCATTGTTTAATAAGGATAAAATTGCAAATTTTATGAAAAAAAGCAATCAATCTTTGCAGGCCGTTATCGCTATCACCTACGAAAAGAACTGTGAAAAAGGTCCTGGCGACAGGCCAAATCCAGCTAGATTTAAAGGGAAATTATAGAGTTTGGATTTTGAAAACTAGGGGGTGAATTTCCCTAATTGACATGCGGTGTAAAATATTCAACAAGTGTTGAAATTGAACGCTTGTTGAAATTAGCGTCGCCAAACAGGGGAATACAATGTCTATCCATCGCAGTCTAAATCTATCTTCTTCTCTGCTCGTGCTTGCGGCTATTGCGAGCGCAGCACCCGTTTATGCGCAAGTACAGGATGAAGTCGTTGTCACGGCGCAGCGCCGTGTCCAAAGCATCCAAGATGTACCGCTCGCCGTAACGGCTGTTTCCGGTGATTATCTTGAAGATATTGGCGCCGTTGACATAACGGATGTTCAAAAATTGACGCCTAATGCGACCATAGAAGCGGCGCGCGGGTCAAGTTCTACTTTGATTGCCTTTATTCGCGGTGTGGGACAGCAAGACCCTGTTTGGGGCTTTGAACCTGGCGTAGGAATCTATGTCGATGATGTGTATATCGCGCGTCCTCAGGGGTCAGTTCTGGACGTTTTTGATGTTGAACGCATAGAAGTTCTGCGCGGGCCACAAGGCACGCTGTATGGCCGAAATACAATTGGCGGCGCTATTAAATATGTCACCAAGAGCCTGAATATGGAAGCGCCAGAATTAAAAGCTCGCGTTAATGTGGGCTCTTATGGTCAATTTGATCAAATTGTGTCTGGCTCTGTTCCTGTATCTGACACTTTTGCATTGGGCGCTGCAATCGCGAATTATAAACGCAACGGCTTTGGCGAAAACCTGAATACTGGGGCCGACCATTATGACAAAGATGTACTTTCAGCGCGCCTGAGTGCCGAATGGAATCCAACAAGCACCTTTAACCTGAGATTAGCTGGCGATTACACGCAAGACGATTCAAACGCAAAACACGGCCACAGATTACTCCCTAGCTTTGATGGGACGATTGCCGTGACCGAAGACGAATATGACACGCGCGCTGGACTCGGTGATGATAATTCAGTGGAAACGAAAGGGGTCTCTTTGACCGCCTCATGGGATGTCAATGATGCACTGACCTTTAAATCCATCACAGCCTACCGCGAAGGTGAAACAGTAACGCCGATTGATTTTGATGCCTTGCCTCAGAATGATTTTGACGTACCGGCTGTGTATAATGACGAGCAATTCAGTCAAGAATTTCAGGTTCTATATTCAAATGATAGATTATCTGGTGTCGCGGGTGTGTACTATCTGGACGGCACGGCTGATGGGGCGTTTGACACCATTTTAGGGGGGCTCGGGCTCACTGTTTATGTGGCCGGGGAGCAACAAAAAGAAAACCTCTCAGCCTATGCTGATTTTACTTATGAACTGACAGACCGTTTGGGACTCTCTTTGGGCGCCCGTTATACAGAAGATAAATCGATTGCAGATGTCACACGAGAACTTTGGTTGGGTGCGGGCTCGGCGTCATTTGACCCGTCAATTACGACATCGACGGGGCCTATACCTTTAACAGGATATACGGGACTTGAGCGTAAAGATAATGAGTTCACGCCTCGTATCGCCCTAGATTATGCACTCTCACAAAACACAAATATTTACGCTTCATTCTCTCAAGGTTTCAAAGCGGGTGGGTTTGATCCTCGCGCCAATGAATCCGCAGATTTAGGCATTAGCCGCGCCGGATTTGGACCAGAAACTGTTGATAGTTATGAAGTGGGTGTAAAGGGCGCTTTATTAGATAACCGCCTAACTTATGCTCTTGCTGGCTTTATGTCTGATTATACAGATCAGCAAATTACAGTTCAAACAGCCATTTATAACCCCGCACTACCAGGTGCGGTTGGAACCCCAAATGACTTTGCTTCAACAGTGCTGAATGCAGGTAAGTCTGAGTATAAGGGCCTAGAGTTTGAAAGTGCTCTACATCTCAGCGAGAATTTCACCCTCAACGCAATGGCTGGTTATATCGATGCTGAAATCACCGAAGTGAATGACGCTAGTTTAGGGAATATTGCAGATCTTTATGTACCGCAAAACACGCCTAAAATTACGACACGATTTGGCTTTAGTTATAATTATGATCTCGAAGGTATGGGCGGGCTTCTCTTTACGGGCTCGGCCTCTTATCGCGATGAATATCATCTCTTTAACGTAGCTAACCCAGCATTTGCCGCAGGTACGAACCCAAGCTTCCCGGATGGTGGCCCTGCACTAGATCCCACGAGCTACACTGTCTTTGATTTGGGCGTAAATTGGACAAGTGAAAGCGGTCGGTGGGATTTCGGAATTTATGGCCGAAATCTAACGGATGAAAGAGCGCGTGTAGCAGGATATAATTTCGCGCATCCAGCACCTCTTGGCTTGGATAGCTCGTATTCTGCATTCTATCGCGCGCCTAGAACCGTGACGGCGTCTATTGGGTTTAATTACTAGGTTCCCCCCGCGCGCATATGGCCCGCATGCCAGCGGCTATAAAGGGGATCATATGCGCGTATCCCGTCTTGAAGTCAGATGAAGAGGCTTTGCCTTCTGACAAAATATCGAGACGACCTGTATCAGCAAATGTTAGCGTAAGGGCCCCAGAGAGATAATGATAACCCCAGTAAATCGCTTGTTCATCAGCCTCAGGGAGAGCTTGGCGCAAAGCGTCGATAAATCTTTGAACCAGTGGGTTAAAGAATTGGGTCATGAACTCTTTGCCATATTCATGCGAGTTATTGACGTAAGCAATCAGCGCCAAATAATGCCGCAATCCATCGTCGGCAGAGCTTTGAATTTCTCCAAGCGGACGAAGATAAGCGTCTATAATGCCTTCGACACTGGGCGCGCCTTTAGAGGCCTGCAAACATTCATCAAGCGCCTTAAAACGCGCACTGTTTACGATATCAGCTCGGCGTTCCAGAACGGCATTAAACAAGTCGCGTTTAGGGCCGAAATGGTAATTAGCCAAAGCCAAATCGACACCTGCTCTTTTGGTAATCTGGCGCAGAGTCACTCCATCATAGCCATATTGCGCAAACAAGGCCTCAGCCGAATCCAATATCAAAATCTTTCGCGATTTTTTGGCTTTTGGTTCAACGGCTGGGTTTGCCAATTTATTCCTCTTTCAATGCGTAATTCCAGTGTCGTTATGGGCAGGGTTACGACGCGCGTCAATTCATGCGAGATATATTGTGTCTAATTTAATTCAGTCAACAAATCCTCTTTTGCCGGATATTTTTGCTCTGCACGGGAAATGGAGAGCGAGTAAACCCGCTGTCGTCTCTGATGATGAAACGCTAAATTGGAAAGCGTTTAACACCCGAATTAATCAGGTGGCACATGGGCTTTCTGAAATGGGCCTTAAAAAAGGAGATCGCGTCATCGTTCTGATGTCTAATGGTCTGCCTATGATGGAGTGCCTGTTTGGCATAATGATGGGCGGCTTTGTTTCGGCGCCACTCAATGTTTCCGTTAGCGATGATGCTATCGCGAATATGATTAATGACAGCCAAGCCAAGGCAATTATTGCCACCCCTGAACATTGCTCACGACTAGAGGCTATGGCGAATGCCCTTCCGGGCATGGCCAATAAAAACCGTATCTGTACTGGCCCTGCACGAGAGGGGTGGAAGCCATATAAGGCGTGGCGCGATACTCAGCCCAACACAAGACCCGATACTCAAATAGACCCTGATGATTATTTAAACATTATATATTCTTCGGGTACGACGGGGCAGCCCAAAGGGATTGTTCACACACATCGTGGACGCCGTGATTGGGCCTATGATTTGTCAATCGCGCTTCGTTATAATAGCGGTTCGCGATTTCTTGTGACTATTGGCCTTTATTCGAACATTACATGGGTGGGGCTACTGTGCACGATGCTTGCTGGCGGGACAGTACTCATCAATGGGAAGTTTGATGCGGAAACGCTTTGGCAAAAGATAGAGGCGGAAAACATCACGCATTTATCTATGGTGCCTGTTATGTATGAACGGATGATGGCCGTTGAGAATGCGGGCTATGACGCTAGCTCTATGCAAGGCATGATGAGTGCAGGTTCGCCGTTGCGAAAGCCCGTAAAGTCAGCCTTATTTGAACGTTTTTCTTGTGGCATTATTGAACTTTACGGCCTTACTGAAGGCGTCATCACGACGCTGGATCCAGAGGATGCAGCAGACCGTTTATCTTCGGTGGGTTTACCGCTTATCGGAACAGATTTGAAAATTCTGGACGATTCAGATTCTGAATGCCCGTCTGGCAAAGCCGGTGAAATCGTTGCGAATGGCCGTATTGTTATGCCCGAATATTTTAACCGCCCTGATGCGACACGTGCGGCGCAGTGGATAGATTCTGATGGCGTTCATTGGTTGCGCACTGGCGATATCGGCTATTTGGATGAGATGGGCTATCTTTATATAGTTGATAGAAAGAAGGATATGATCCTTTCAGGAGGGCAAAATATTTATCCGCAAGATATAGAAACTGTCCTTTTATCACATGAAGACATCCAAGATGCGGCTGTGATTGGGGTGAAGAGCGAAAAATGGGGCGAAACGCCTCTGGCTATCATTGTCCCAAAAATAAAAAATGTTGATGCTGAAAGCTTGCGCATTTGGACAAATAATCAATTAGGGAAGCAACAACGAATTACAGGCGTAGACCTCATTGATGAAATACCGCGAAATCCAAATGGTAAAATTTTAAAGCGGGAGTTAAGGGAGAGTTATAAGGGGCGAGTCTTTGACTAAAGTTTACAGTGATATTTTTTATGAAAGTCCGGATGGGCTAACGCTTTATGCGCGGGATTATGGGCCGAACTCTGATAAACCTGTTCTCTTATGCTTACATGGATTGTCACGAAATTCAGCAGATTTTCATGAACTCGCACTGTATTTGAGATCTGATTTTCGCATAATTTCCGTAGATCAACGTGGTAGAGGGCGTTCAGATTATGACTCGAATACAGATAACTATCGCCCAGATATTTACTGTGGAGACATGTTTGCCCTGTTGGAGCATTTAAATTTAAAAGAGGTGATTGCCATAGGTACGTCTATGGGGGGTATCATGACAATGATGATGGCGGCGATGCGACCCAGCATTTTTCGGGCGGCCATAATAAACGATATTGGCCCTGAAATTGATGACGCCGGATTGAACCGAATAAAAGGCTATGTTGGTAAAACAGGGGTTTTTGAGAGTTGGGATGCGGCGGTTGCGGCGTTAAAAGATCAAGGACAAGATATTTTCCTTGATTTCACCGATACAGACTGGCTGGCGTTTGCGCATCGAACCTGTGAGCCCATAGAGGGCGGACAGGTTAAATTTGCTTATGACCCCGCCATATCAAAGCCTTTTAAGAGTGATGATACAGCCTCTGCACCCGTAGACATGTGGCCAATTTTCGCGGCCTTAAACCCCATTCCCGTCATGACGATACGGGGGCAGGGTTCGGATATTCTCTCATCAAAAACCTTATCCGCTATGCAGAAGGCCCATCCCAATTTTACTGCTGTTGAAATTCCAAGAGTGGGGCATGCGCCTTTATTGACCGAGCACGAATCTCTGTTGGCGATTGACAGATTTCTGAAAGCCTTTCTATGACCCTATTGCGTTCATTTTTTATTTTATGGGGCCTTATATTTCTGGGAGCATGCAGCGCGACTGAAACGCCAACGGATGGCGTGATAGACAATCCTTATTTTCTTTCACAAGATAAAATAGTCGATATTGATGGCCTAAAGATACGGTACCGAGATGAAGGTCCTCAGACAGCAGAAACGCTCATACTTGTTCACGGCTTTACCTCATCGCTCGAAACATGGGACGCTTTAGCGAATAATTTAAAGCAAGATTTCCGCCTTATTCGTTTAGATTTACCGGGGCACGGATTAACGGGGGCCGATACGCAGAAACGCTATTCTGTTGATGAAACCGTGATGTTTCTAAGCCATTTCATTGATGTTTTGGAAATTGAAAAGCCAGTTCTGATTGGTAATTCTTTGGGGGGATTGGTCTCTTGGCGTCTTGCGGTAAAGTCTCCTGAAAATGTCTCAAAATTGGTCCTTATTTCACCCGGCGGTTTTTCGATTAACGGCGTGACGGAAAAGCCAGTTGAAGTGCCGATGATGCTTAAATTCTATTTGAAAAATGCACCCTTAGCTGGGGTTAAACAAGCCACTCAAGCTCTCTTTTCAAACCCAGAAAAGCTCTCAGAAGAACGCATTAATACTATACAATCCATGATGCTTTACGGAGGAAATGGGGAGGCTTTTATCGAAAGACTAAACGTTTTTACTCTGCCTGACCCTGAGCAAGATTTGGCTAATGTTAGGTCGCCAACACTGATTGTGTGGGGAGAAAATGATATTCTGGTACCTTCAGACCATGGGGCCAAATTCGTAAAACATATGCCAAATGCTGAGCTTATTACTTATCCCGATACAGGGCACACGCCTCAAGAAGAAGCGCCGGAAAAGTTAGCATTTGATATTCGTAGATTTTTAGAGGCACAGGAATAGTCCATGACATTACGTTCAAAAAATAAATGGTACCTCTTATTTATTCTAACCATGGTTTACACATTGAACCATGTGGACAGACAAGTCATGGTGATCTTATCAGAGCCAATTAAACAAGAATTTGGTCTGAGTGATACACAGTTAGGTTTATTGACGGGTATAGTCTTTGCCGCTTTTTATGCTGTGCTAGGCATTCCTTTCGCGGCTTGGGCAGACCGTGGAAATCGCCGAAACATCATTGCGCTCGCCTTGACGATTTGGTCGGGTATGACGGCGCTTTCGGCTTTTGCAGGGAATTATGGTCAATTAGCACTTGCGCGAATGGGCGTGGGAATTGGTGAGGCGGGGGGCACGCCGCCAGCGACGGCGATGATTGCAGATGTGTTTCCGCCCAAGCGCCGGGCTCTTGCACTTGGAATTTACACCACAGGTATAAGCCTAGGAATATTATTCGGGTTTATTTTGGGAGGGGCTATTGCGGCTAAATATGGCTGGCGTATGGGCTTCTTTGTGGCAGGTGTGCCGGGCCTATTCCTCGCGCTTGTTTTGCTTCTTACCGTCTCAGAACCGCGCAGAGGCCAATCCGAAGAGAGAGTGTTAGATGAGAATGTCCCAAGCTTAAAGGACACATTGCGTTTCTTTCTCTCTCAACGGGCCATGATTGGTCTCTTATTGGGTGGGGTCTTTGTTTGCATTTCTGCCAATGCTTTTCTTGTCGGGATTCCGCTTTATCTCATTCGTGTTCACGAGGTGCCAATCGGTGAATTGGGTATTGCGCTTGGCTTATTAATGGGCGGGCTCGGCGGAATTGGAGCAATCGGAATAGGGGCCTTATGTGACAAACTTTCAGAGAAAGATCTGCGTTGGCGGCCATGGACAATTTTATTGACGGGTTTAATTGCGGGCCCCTTTATTGTGTGGTTCCTCTATGCACCTGACAAGCAAACAGCTTATTGGGTTTATACTGTGCCGGGACTGTTTGGATTACTTTACGCGTCAATTTCTTACACAGCGATGCAAGAGCTAGTCCCGGTACGCATGCGAGCTATGGCTTCGGCTGTGATGCTATTATGTATGACCTTAATTGGGATTGGCCTAGGCCCAGTTATTCTAGGAATGATTTCTGATTACTATGCCTCAACTCTGGGCACACATTCAATTCAACGCGCGCTGACAATTATCATGATATTTAACGTGTTAAGCATTGTCTTCTACATTGACTCGGCTCGGCATTATAGGGCGGGCGTTGCACGTGCCGAGAAGAGTGGAATTTAAGCGCCTTAAAAAGGCTAATATGCCAGTCTGGCAGTGATGTGCCAGACGGCCATAAAGTGCATGACAGCCTTACTGGGCAAGACTTCCTAAGGCTGTCATCAAAGGGTCTAGCTTATCATTATATTTTTTCCATCGCCCAATGGATCCAGAATAAAGGGGTTGGCGAACTTGCACAGAACTCGCGGTAGAGACAGGGGCGGCGTTTTCATGAAAACGCAAACAGGCTTCATCCCATTCCAAATCGCAAAAGTCTAACAGTCGCCGCGTTTGGTTTTCCTGATCAAAAATGATGTCTTCATAGTGTACTTCCATGAAGCGGTTCCGAGGTATGGTTTGGCGCCAATGAGCTATCAGCGCGTCGAATTCATGATAAAACCAAGCTGTGTCTTCAATATCGAAAGTATAATTATAATAAGAATATTGGGTCGAAAAAAGCTGTCTGAAATTTGATAAACAGCTATCCATGGCGCCCCGGCGAAGCGTAATTAGGCGCGCATTGGGCAGCGCTCTGTGTATAAGACCTGCATAAAAGAAATTAAGCGGCATCTTATCAATCATGTGTTTTGAATGTCCTGCCCAGTCAATCGTGTTGGCGATATAAGACCTGCCAATGGACGTTAAATCTGAACTCTCTGTTCTCAAAAACGTATCCGCATCCATCACTAAATTAGATTGCGTCTTTGTGTTTTCCTTCACAAGTTCAGCGAATATATTGAGCTCACCTGCTGAGGTGACTTCAGGGTGAGAAGATAAAATGCGATCGACTAGTGTGGTGCCCGTTCGCGGAAGACCAAAAATAAAAATGGGGGCATCCGTCACGGTTGGTGTAGGCGCCGTAGAGATAGATGGTGAAGAGATTGTTGGGCTCGTTGTCTTGGCCGCTTCGAACAATGCTTTGCCTGCACGGCGGTCATAGCGAAGTTGACCTCGCTTGGTTTTCTTTCCGCGGATCAGCCATTCAAAGCTGTCTTCATACTGCCCTAAATCTTCTAGAGTTTTTGCAATGGCATGGCCAAGTTGTAACGTCGCGTCCGCATCGTTTTGGGCTTCGTTGAAAAGTGTGGTCAAGGTCTGGAGGTGATTATTACTCTCGGTTTGCTTGTTCAGAGAAACCAAAGCTGACCACGCTCGGTAAAATTTAGGGTCTAAAAGAATTGTCTTCTCATAGGCTGTTTTAGCTTTTTTAAAGTCGCCTAAAAATTGGGCTGATGCGGCGAGATTGTAATAGAAATTTGCTTGGTTTTTTTCGAGTGAAACCGCCTTGTCAAAATGAGGCAGAGCTTGTTCATGATACCCTGAACGACTGTAAATTACGCCTATTGTATCGAGCAAGAATGGGTCTTGGGTCTCAAGTTTTGCCGCCTTATCGAGACGTTCTTTCGCAGCCTTTTGTTGTCCCAATGTCGAAAGTTCTTTCGCAAGGTAAACGTGAAAGCCTATCGTGTCTGGGCCTAGCTCTACGGCTTTTGTAAAGAGGTCTAAGGCTTTGGAATGATTGCCATGTTCAGAAGCGATAACGCCAAGTAAAAAATACGGCGTGGGACTATGGATGTTATCCTTAATCGCCTCAATTGAGTCGCTATGTACGGCTTTATATGCCTTTTGTTTCAAGAGCAAAAGGCCGGTGCTATATGTCAGGTGAGGCATGATTAGTCTTTATGTGATGAAACCTTGGCCGCTATTGTCTTACCAAAGTTCAATCTTTGTGCGTGTTCATTCGTAGACGAGGCTGCAGGCTAATTAACTTGATTTGAACCCTTAAATTTTCCGACACCCTCTAAGATTGAGGCTAGTAAATTACGTTTGTGATTGCAACGGGCCTTTATTTAAACAGGAAAGAAGGAATTTATGTTGCGTCGCACGACCTTGAAAAACAAATTAAAATTGACTGCGAGTATTTTGGCTTTGCCCATG
This sequence comes from Litorimonas taeanensis, assembly GCF_003634015.1. NCBI lineage: Bacteria > Pseudomonadati > Pseudomonadota > Alphaproteobacteria > Maricaulales > Robiginitomaculaceae > Litorimonas > Litorimonas taeanensis. The sequence goes on along the minus strand of NZ_RBII01000001.1, from coordinate 1,286,304 downwards.
AGCTTTTCGTCAATTGCTGCGCCGGCTCAGGCACAGGTGAATGATGAAATTATCGTGACGGCAACACGCCGTGATGAATCGGTTCAAGATATTCCGTTTAATATTTCTGCTGTATCTGCGGCTGAGCTTGATGAGATTGGTATCACTGACCTTGCTGAATTATCCGCTTGGGTACCGGGTTTCCATATTATCAATAGCGGCGGACGCGAGGTGGATGGTATTGTCATCCGCGGATTAAATGCTGACGGATTAGGTGCTGCCAATAATAATGGCACCGTTGAGACTTACATTGGTGAAATCCCCTTATTTGTCGATTTGAAAATGAATGACATGAAGCAAATCGAAGTCTTACTTGGGCCGCAAGGCACGCTGTACGGGGCCGGCACCATGGGCGGCGCTGTTAGATATATACCAAATAAACCTGATTTTGAGGAAGAGTTGTTCTCTCTAAGGGCGGATGCTTATGCTTATTCAAAAGGCAGCGGGATTTCTACCGATGTTGGCCTGACAGCTAACGTGCCTGTTTCCGATAACTTCGCATTACGCATGAATATTGATTACCTAAAAGATGATGGATACATTGATTATGTGAATGTGGTGAACCAGATTGGTTTCACAAATCCAGATGATCCCAATGGTGTACATACGGTCGAAGACGCCAATAAAGAAGACACGTTTTCTCTTCGTTTTGCCGCGCGTTGGGCCCCCACTGATGCCATTGATGCAACTCTGACTTATTACGGTCAGTTCCAAGATGTCGATGCGCGTTCCCACAATGGTTACGTAAGAGAGCGTGCGCCAGATTTTTATGTCTCAGGCCCTTATGAATCTGCAACGCGTGTGCTTGAACCTAATAAAAGGGATGACCAATTAGTCGCTCTGGAAGTCATCGCTGATCTAGGCTTCGCTGAACTCACTTCGGCAACAGGTTTTGGGAAATATGATGAGCTTGGCAATCGTGACCAAACGGACCTCTTGGTTGGCCTTCAATATAGTTATGAAAGCTTCCCCAACTTTACAGCCATTACTGAAGAGGCTGTTCAAAGCCAGTTCTTTAACCAAGAAGTTCGCTTGGTCTCAACAGGTGATAAGTGGTATAATTGGATTATCGGCGCCTATTATAATGAAACCGAAACGCAGTCCCTCTCACATGAGTTCACACCAAATCATCCTTTTTCAAACAGAGATGATGATTTAGAATATGATGCTTTTTCAAATTCAAAAGATAAAGAGATGGCTCTTTTTGGTGAAGTTGGATTTGATTTAACAGAGGCTTGGCAGGTGACTCTGGGGGGTCGATATTTTGAATATGATTTAAAATCGGTGAGTGACGCTATTGTACCTTTCTTTGCGGCTGCCAGTTATGAGCAATCAACACTCGAGGGTATAAAACAGCTTGCATTTGATCCGGTGAACGACGCCAAAGATGATGGCACATTGTTCAAGATAAACACATCTTACGCCGTTACTGAGGATGTAAATGTTTATGCGACAATTTCAGAAGGGTTCCGTTTAGGCGGGTCTAACGGAATTCAATCTTGTCCTGACGTCTTGCCGACAACACAAATTTTATGTGCCTTGCCAGATGAACAAAATTACGCACCTGACACAACGACGAACTATGAAGTCGGGGTCAAATCGACATTGATGGATGGGCGTTTAACCTTGAATGGTGCCTTATATATGTTGGATTGGGAGGGTATTTTACTCGCAGGTGCCACAGTCAACGGGACTTTGCCGATTTTGCAAAATGGCGGCTCTGCTCAATCTAAAGGGGTTGAAGTCAGTTTCGATTATGCGCCTACGGATACAATAAATATTCGCGGTAACTATGCCTATACAAATGCAGAGCTGACAAGTGATGCGCCTGACCTTTATTCTCCTAATGCATTTTATAATGTGGACGCAGGCGATACGGGGGGCGTTGATGGCGATCGTCTGCCGGGCTCCCCAGAGCATCAATTTAGCTTGTTTGGTGACTATACCTATGGCTTGGAAAGCGGGCAGGACTTAGTCTACCGTGCAGGCGTAAGCTATACGAGTGACATCTTACAACGTGTAGGGTCGATCGCTAATGGCGAAACTTTGGACGGTTACTTTTTAGCCAATATGTCACTCTCTTATGTCGCCGATAATTGGGATTTGACTGTTTATGCAAATAATTTGTTTGATGAATATGCAGAGACAACCATTACGGGCACTTCTGCCTCTATCCAGACATATCGGGACGGATTTGGAACAGGCGGAACGCATTTGTTCAGAGGTTTCCGCCCAACGCCTATCGCTCCGCGCGTCGTGGGTATGCGGGCAACGTATTCATTCAAATAATTAATCAGAGAGAGACTGTCTCTCAGTCTCAAAGTTACCTTTGATAAACAAGAGCAAGAAAAGCGGGGCAATTCGTCCCGCTTTTTTGTTACCCCGATACAGGGTGCTTGGGCGCCGATCCGGTGAATAGGCGTGATCCGAGTGGGATGCGTACGTGTCACGGAACTCCAGATGGCGTTGCGTGTCAGAAAGTGGAGACGGTGTCTCAATATATCCGGGAACCCAAGATTGGCAAGATTTGAGAGCAATGTATGATAATAGTTCTGATTTTGGCGACAGTTTCGTGGGAGGGCTATTAAACGATCTTCAAATTTCAATCAGGAGGGCGCTAGATGCAAGTATGCCAAAAATTGCTGCGTGCGCTGCGGGTAAAGCTATAGCGACAGCGGCAAATGTCGCTATGCATTTGCAAAATGGTTATTCTGTAGAAACAATGGGGGGGACAACAGTAGTCGGGCTGAATTCAGGTGCTCGCTTTGGGGATTATAAACTTGGTGCTATGGGTTCTTTTTTATATATTCAATCAGCTGAGGAGACAGCGATTTGCACTGCTGTAACAGGAAATATAGGAAGTTCAGGTAGGTCATTAGGTGGACTACCTTCTGTGTCTACCTCATCTTCTCTTGGAGCTACAACTGCAAGCTTGGATACGTTTATGAGTGGAGATGGTTACGGTTTAGGACGTGGATTTAGGGGTTTTGTAGGGGTGTCAGGAGGAGTTATCAAAGATAACCAAGAAAACTTTCATCCTCTCGTAAATTTAGAATTAGGTGTTGGAACTGCACAGGAAATTTCAACTGGCGTATATTCCGATTTTGAAAGTTGCTCGTAGGGGGAGGTATGAAGGTACTTGCTTTTTTCTTATCTGTAATGGTTGCCATTATGTTCTTTGGTGTGTTGTTTAAATCAGAATATTTTGTCAGATTTGCAGATTTGTTACTTCCATTTTTTTCTTTCACAATATTGGCATACTCTGTTGTCTCATATTTAAACTTCAAAAAAAACGGGGTGGACTACAAGAAGACTATGATTTTTGCATATTTGGCGGTTTCATTACTTTTCATATTATTATTCAGGCATTTACTTCGCGGGTGAACTAATGGCTTTACCCGCCCGTAGACTAAATGCCGTGAAAGCGGTGGGCTTACCATTGATAATCTGGCCGCCCAACGGGGGTTGACGTGCCGGGTACGGCTGAAGACCTAACTCTGACCTATGATATGGCGGGGCGTATGCTTTCTATGGCCAAAACGGGGTCAAACCTAAGCTATAGGAATTACCGCAGCGCAAGCAACCGGCGTTGGAGCATTAGGCGGCTGGGTCCGAAACCCAGGTATGGTTTCAGCAGCGCTGTTTGTTAATGGATATACATCAATTATGTGGGCAGGAACGAATGGCAAACTGGTCCACCCTGTTCCCGCTGAAGGAGTACGTTACGCTGCTTCAGCCCCCGTTGAGTGATTATCTATCAAAAGTTAAAGTTTTTATTTGTAGTTGTGGTGGAAAATATTGCAAATTCGTCTTGATTAATACCGGCAGTGCACTTTTGAATAGGATGTATAAGAAAAATGCCTAAACTTTCTGATATAGCAACAGCTTTTGTGAATTTTTTATATCTTTCGATTTTTATCGTTAGCGTTATATTCTTGCTTTTTACTTACTGTAAGTCCTGCTCTATCTTTGATGTAAATTTATCTTTTGAAAAACATTGGTGGTTTTTTTTTATGCTTCCAGTTGTTGTCTGTTGCGACCTTATTGTAAAATACCTGATATCTTTGGTAGGTAAGAAAGGTGAGAATTAAAGTACAGTATTTGGTATCTAGTTGTTAAGAAGTTATGTAATAGAAGATTTACTACCTTGTTTGTACAGGCACGACCTTACTTGCCTCCTCTATGACCCTGCATCGCGCCTTGCGACCGTGGACGTGACCACATCCTCAGCCTCTACACGCTTTGTTTATGACGGAGCGCGTATGATTGCGGAATATTATGATAATAACACCAATGCGTTAAAGGCCCGCTATGTTCACGGCCCGGGCGTGGACGCCCCGATTGTGCAATATGATTACAGCAGTCCGAGCAGCTTCACCCGCTCTTGGTATGTCACAGACCAGAAAGGCTCTATCACGGGGCGCACCAATGCGGCGGGTACATCGCTCTCGGTCAATAGCTATAGCCTCTACGGACAACCAGACGCCGCCAATGTCGGGCGGTTCCAATATACGGGGCAAGTCTGGCTAGAGGAGGTGGGCCTTAAGCCCCTGCCGGGGCCTTTTTCGTCTATTTTTGATTCACGGGATCAAAAATCATGGCTTCGCCATACCGCCTCCAAAGACTACAAAGCCCGCTTCTATGACCCGACCATCAAACGCTTCCTCAATGCCGACCCGATTGGCTATGGCGACGGGCTGAATATGTATAGCTATGTGGGCGGTGATCCGGTTAATCGGCGTGATCCGAGTGGGATGCGTACGTGTCACGGAACTCCAGATGGCGTTGCGTGTCAAGAAAGCGGAGACGGTGTTTCAATATATCCGGGAACCCAAGATTGGCAAGATTTGAGAGCAATGTATGATAATAGTTTTGATTTTGGCGACAGTTTCGTGGGAGGGCTATTAAACGATCTTCAAATTTCAATCAGGAGGGCGCTAGATGCAAATATACCAAAAATTGCTGCGTGCGCTGCGGGTAAAGCTATTGTGACAGCGGCAAAGGCTGCTTCACTAGTAAATGGAAATACATCTCTTCTTACTTCAAAACTCACAACAGTAGTCGGATTGAATGGAGGAATGAGGATTGGTAATGTAGGCCCTGGAGGTACTACTTCATTACTTTATGTTGAAAATGGCGAATCTTCTGCTATCGGAGTCGCAGAAAATGCTACTGGAGGCACATCAGGAAACACTGGTAAAAAGAATGCATCCTTTTATACATCTATATCTCTTGGAGTTACTCCGGCGCCGATTGATACATTTACAAATGGAAGTAGCTTCACCGTAGGTAGGGGTTTCGTTCGTAATATTGGAGCGTCCCTAACTTTTATACCTGATAATGCAAGTTCAGGTCTTTGGCCAATGGCAACTATTGAAGTTGGTCTTGGTACAGCCAAAGAATTCTCAGTAGGTATATTCTCTGGCTTTCAAAGCTGTCAGTAAAAATATTGGGATAGGTGTACGAGAAATGAATGTTATTTTGACTAGCTCAATAGTTTTTTTTCTTATTGCAGCTTCCATAAAGCCGCAGATTTTTTACAGTCATTATAAGTTTTCAATATTCGTTTTTTCTATATTGGTTTTAGGTGCTCACATAGTAAACTATATTGAAAATAAAGAGGTCATTGGGAGAGGTAGAAAATTTATTAGGTTGATTTTTTCATTGATTATAATTGTCATGTCAATTTTTATCTTTGTAACTTTACTCAAAAAAGGTTCTAATCCCTAGACGCTTGTTCTTCAAATTAGGACCAGAATTTTGTAATCAACAGCCTTAACCAGATCATGAGCGAGAATAGCTAGAGACGGACGCTTAAGAAGATCTGCGGTCATTGCTGATAGAGCTGACGAAGCTGCCAGAGCCGCCAGAGCCTTATATGACTTCTATGATTTCGCTAGTAACCTTCCTGTAGAGAAAATACTTGGAGCACCAGATGCTTTTTGCTCTACATAAGAAGCAGTAATTAGGAATGGGTTATGAATATAAACAATATTTTCAAAGTAAATTTCCTACTGATAGTTGCTTTATTTGGCTGTGCAGAAGCATTAGAACAGCCTGAAATAATTTTCGTCACAAAACAAACCAACTTAGAATTACAAGTAGATGAAAGCCAAAAAATCACTATCGATACGAATTTAAGTGTATATAAAGGGAACTATTTTTTAAATGGACAGCCTATAGATAAGGTTGAACTTTTAAATCAACTGGAAAGAGGAAAAAATAAAGCTCACGCCACAAGAATTAAAATTGCATCCTTATCTAAAGGTGATGATCAATTAGCTCATAAGTTAGAAGACCATATTCGATCATTAGGTTATGAGCAGGTATTTACCTTTGTATTGAAAAGTTGAAACCAGTAAAGTATGGTTCAAGACCGCCGCAACGCTCACCCGTGATACGGTGGACAACCTCACTATAGCAGGCGGGAAGACCTATAGATATGACTTCGCTAATCGCCTGACCTCCGTCACGGGCAGTTCAGGGAATGCCGCCATGACCTATGACCCGAGTGGGATGACGGCTGATGATGACGAAATTATTACGACGGGAGTAAGAATCGGCATGTTAGTAGATTGAGAGTTGTTGCAACAACTACGTAGTATTTATGGCGATAATGATGGTTTAATCTATCCAGTCGGAGTTTTTGATCATCTAATTGATGGGGGTGCGACGAGAAACGAAGATGACTGCAGTAGCTCAGAGGATAGACCAAGGAGCTTCGACCCAAGGAATCAGTCAATTATAAATCAAATGGACTCCATGAATGCAAATTCTGTGGTTGATAATAAAGAGCATCAATCATACGGTCATGTGCAATCAGGTGGCGATATTTTGTTTTCAAACCCAACCATTCATCAAACAGGTAGTGCGCAAGTAGATTTAATGGCAGCTGCGTTTGCGCCTGGTCAGTTTCGTTACTTACTACATACGCATGGCGCTACTGACCCTAGATATATTAGTGACACATTTTCACGGGGTGACATTTTGACGATAAATAACTTAGATGTCATTGGAATTTTGGCAACTCCCGATGGGTCCGTATATTCAATTCAACCAAATTTGATAGATGTTAGCGGAATGAATCAAAACGAAGCAATGCAGGCAGGCCGAGATAACCGCGTTTTAATTGGTTGCGTAACAGGGGAATAAAATGCGATTTATTCTATTTAATTACATTTTATTTTCGCTGTCTTTATGCTCACTCGAACGACAAGAAAAAAACAACTTACATTATGCGACTGATATATCCTTCCCCCATCCCCTTGAAACGCTTGGGCGAAACAATGAGTTTTCTACTCCATGTTATTACTTTGTTAAAAAGGCTGAGAAATATCTCAGGGAGTTTGAAAATCAGAGCATATTTGACTTCGAACTCATCAGGTGTTTTGATAGAAATGAGAAAGTAGTTGTAAGTTTAATAGAATACGCCCCTGTTACAAAAGAGCAGATAGAAGCGGCAAAAATAAATAAAACTCAACTACCATATCGCCACGGGTCAGCATTGGAACTGGAGATATCGAAAAATAATTCCAGCGTATTAAGCCTTATAAGAATAAGGTGACGACTGATGTGTGCCTTGTCTATCACAGACCAGAAAGGCTCTATCACGGGGCGCACCAATGCGGCGGGTACATCGCTCTCGGTCAATAGCTATAGCCTCTACGGACAACCAGACGCCGCCAATGTCGGGCGGTTCCAATATACGGGGCAAGTGTGGCTAGAGGAGGTGGGCCTTAAGCCCCTGCCGGGGCCTTTTTCGTCTATTTTTGATTCACGGGATCAAAAATCATGGCTTCGCCATACCGCCTCCAAAGACTACAAAGCCCGCTTCTATGATCCCACCATCAAACGGTTCCTGAACGCCGACCCGATTGGCTATGGCGACGGGTTGAATATGTATAGCTATGTGGGCGGCGATCCGGTTAATCGGCGTGATCCGAGTGGGATGACGGCTGATGATGACGATGTAGATGAAGTTGTTGTAACAGGAACTAGGCGGCGCCGGGTTCGTCTGCTCTTCATTAACCCTTTTGAGTTTTGGACAGGTAGAGATATTATCACTGGTGGTGTATTGAGTATATTTTCTGGTGGCGGGGCGGCTGGCAGAGCTATACAAAGAGCGGCGGATAAAAAACTTGATAACTTATGTGAGTCGCTAAAAGAAAGTGCCATAAGCTTAAACCAAGTTTTCGATAATGTACCTCACGGCGTAGGCTATATTAGCGATCAAATAAGGGCAGAGAACCCTTGGCTGACTTTAGAGTTTGGTGCGTCTGGAGGAAATGGACTTCATGGGGGTGTTGATGTTGGGTTGTTTGTTCATCAGACATCTGGTGATTATGGTGTTTATATTGCCCCTTCAGGAGGAATCGGAGGAGGCGCTCAAGTTCACGCCACCTTCATTGCGACACCAGTGCAGCCTACGGGTTTAAACGGCAATATCAATGTGACTTTAGGACGTGTTTTGCAGGCTGGTGGCGGTGTTAAGTTTGGGGCCGATGAAGCTGGATTGACCGGCAGATTTGAAGCGGGGCTAGCGGCTGGTGCGTCAATATCCTCGACACTTGCTTTTGCTTTGGGGAAACAATGTGGAAACATCAATGATGAATAAACAAAGCTTTTTGCCTTTTTCATGTGGGATTTTCTTATTGCTCGTGACCTTTTCATTTTCTGTAAAAGGAAACGAGAATATACTAGCCCTTATTCCCGTCATATTACTTACAGTGTCTATTTATTTTTTTTCAGTTTCAACTAATTGGTATAAAACAATAACGAAAGTTGATCCGGTAAAATTTTCTCAAATGTTAATTATAATTAGTTGCGTCTTGTATTTTCTAATTTCAATTTTCTATTGATAAAATACTTTTTCATTGTCTTATACAAATGAGTTAGGCCAAAATTATTGTTCAACAGAAATTGTCCGTCGTCATATAAAGTGGCACAGATTATGGGCCATGGGCGCTGACATCAGACAATAGTTCAATTAGCGAAACCCCGACATCTTACAAATTTCCTTCTCAAGACCTAGGTAGGAGCAATGAGCTCTCAACACCTTGTTATTTGTTCTTTAAATAAGCAAAAAATACCTTAAAGACATTGAAAATGAAGGCATATTTGATTACGGGTTGGTCAGGTGTTTCGACCGAAAAGAGAAGGTTGTAATTAGTTTCATAGAGAATGCTCCTTTTACGAAAGAACAGCTAGAAGCGGCGAAAAAAAATAAACTACCATTACTGTACAGACATGGAACATCTTTAGAAATTGAATTGGCTAAGGATGACTTTAGCGTGTTTAGCGTCATAAGAGTAAGGTGACTGATCAATTAATTACTGCATTCAAACTAATTTAAAACGGGTTGTGTTGGAAATAGATGAAATAGACTTTTATAAAGTATTTAGCTGATCTTGCTCTTACTGCCGTCCGGCAACATTCATATGCTCTTGGTATGTAACAGACCAAAAAGGCTCTATCACGGGACGCATCAATGCGGCGGGGATATCGCTCTCTGTCAATAGCTATAGCCTCTACGAACAACCAGACGCCGCCAATGTCGGGCGGTTCCAATATACGGGGCAAGTCTGGCTAGAGGAGGTGGGCCTTAAGCCCCTGCCGGGGCCTTTTTCGTCTATTTTTGATTCACGGGATCAAAAATCATGGCTTCGCCATATCGCCACCAAAGACTACAAAGCCCGCTTCTATGACCCGACCATCAAACGCTTCCTGAACGCCGACCCGATTGGCTATGGCGACGGGCTGAACATGTATAGCTATGTCGGCGACGATCCGGTGAATAGGCGCGACCCGAGTGGGCTATCGGCTGATGATGACGAAATTATTACGACGGGAGTAAGAATCGGCATGTTAGTAGATTGGGAGTTGTTGCAACAACTACGTAGTATTTATGGCGATAATGATGGTTTAATCTATCCAGTCGGAGTTTTTGATCATCTAATTGAAGGGGGCGGAGAAAACGCTACATCGGATGACGAAAACGAAGAAAATTGCGGCAAATTAATTACAGCCCCAAATGGAGATGTATATACTCTCCCACCTGGATACACATCAGTTCCAATTGGAGGGGCCGGGCCTGACGCGGGTCATCATTATATGGCTTCACCCGATGGAAATTTGGTTTATACACCTTATTATGCAGCACGTGCGTTTGAAAATTACGATGTGATGATGGACTCATTGGCAGGGCTTGGTGCTGGGATTAGTGTTGGCGATTTCAGCGGTTCCGTTATCGGCGGCGTTGTTGGGGCAAGTTCAGGGAGCGCCATTTTAGGGGGCTATTTGGGCGGCTTAGGAGCTCTCCCAGGCTTGATTCTTGCTCTACTGGCTAACACGCCGCCACCGCCAGACAGCTTGCGACCCTCTTCAGTAACTCCGTGCACACCAAAAAACTGAATCTTTATTTAGAGGATTATTTATGAAAAAGTTTTTGGCTTACATAAATGTGTTTTTTTCAATCGCACTCTTGACGACATTGCTGGTTATTAGTTTTTTACTAAATTTTCGAAAAGATATTGGTGAAAAAATATTTGGGAGTGTTGACTTTTTAACACATAAGGAGTTTTTCTATTTATCTCCCGCTATTATTCTAGTCTCAGTCTATCTAGGAATAATTTTACGTAAGCTCTTCTACAAAGAAGGTGATTGATATCATGTTTCTCTCATACAGGACGGGTTCGAAATCTTGAGTGAAGACGGCCTTAATTGCGCCCATCGCGTATGATTGCGGAATATGATGATAATACCAATGCGTTAAAGGCGCGCTATGTTCACGGCCCGGGCGTGGACGCCCCGATCGTGCAATATGATTATAGCGCTCCGAGCAGCTTCACCCGCTCTTGGTATATCACAGACCAGAAAGGCTCTATCACGGGGCGCACCAATGCGGCGGGTACATCGCTCTCGGTCAACAGCTATAGCCTCTACGGACAACCAGACGCCGCCAATGTCGGGCGGTTCCAAAATACGGGGCAAATCAACACGGAAGTGAGCTCCACCCGCCTATTATAAACCTATTGTTATTTAGCGTAAGGCTATCGCTCGTCTCTTAATCGACGTCGAGCCCCGTTACGGTCATTGTCCCCCGTCACGGTCATTGTCAAAGTGACGGCATGATTGAAGTCAGTTTGAGCCAGAAGGTCGTGTCAGAGAGGCCGAAATTTATGTCGCACGCGAAGACCGCAAGCTGGGTTGGCTGGCGGCAACTTGCGAACAAAAAAGTGGCGGAGACGAAGGGATTCGAACCCTCGATGAGCTTTTGGCCCATACTCCCTTAGCAGGGGAGCGCCTTCGACCACTCGGCCACGTCTCCGTCGGCGGGACTAGCGAATTGCGGGCAGGGGGGCAAGCGGTATCTGCTCTTAAACTGCGAGAAATACGATATTTTTAAAAGCCCTCCATTCATAAGGTCAAACCCTGTTTAGAGCAGACAAAGTAAGAGCGAGGTAATAAGGCTATGCGTAATGCTTATGCAGGGTAGTCTTGGGTCACATCAACGCCATAAATTTTATCAAGCCGAGCCAATAAGGCGGGCGAGAAAAGCGTAGCGGCTTGGAACTTTAGATCGCGTATCATTCTGCCCAATCCGGGCCGCATATGATAGAGGGCGGCGTTCTGACGTGAGATAGATTGCATAAATGTGGTGCGTGGTTTTCGGGCCGTTTCATAGCGCTTTAACGCGAGATGCGGGTCGTTCTCATATTTTGCTAGGCAAGCCGCCAGTACCCATGCGTCCTCGATAGCCATGGCGGCCCCTTGTGCCATGAAAGGTAGCATAGGGTGCGCTGCATCGCCTAACAAAGCCATTCGGCCCTTTGTCCAATGGGGTAAGGGGGCGTGGTCAAACAGGCCCCATAAAAAGCTCTCATCACAAGCCTCAATCAATTGTGAGATACGGCTATCCCAACCTGAAAAGGCGGCGGCCAATTCGGATTTATTAGCAGGCATATCCCAGCGCTCTTCGGTCCATTGCGCTTGTTCTTTGACGGCCACAAAGTTTATCATAGTCCCGCCTTTGACATAATAGCTAACGAAGTGCTGTCCGTGGCCGAGCCAATTATTTGCGGCAAAAGGGATTAGGTTTTTGGGCACGCTTTGGGTGGGTATAATACCTCTCCACGCGATTTGGCCTGTAAATTCTGGTCGGCTTTCTCCGCATATAGGGTTTCTAAATAGAGAACGAATCCCATCTGCTGCAATTAAATAATTCCCCTGCAATGCAGTGTGACCAATTTGAACTTGTATAGGGTCTTGTTCAATATCGCTTTCTTTAATGTTCATGCCTAAGTGAATGTTTATATTATGCTTTTTTGTATTTAATAAAAGCGTTTCAATCAAATCAGCTCTGTGAATGTGAAGGTATTTATGACTATATCGACGGTGATAAACCTCGCCCATTTCTGTCATCATCAAGGGTGTACCCTTTTTTCCGTTTCGTAGAATGCCAGCCTTTGGTTCACAGGACAGAGCTTCTATTTGATTGGCTATGCCGAGGGCAGAATAGACCGCCATAGCATTTGGGCTGAGCTGTAATCCTGCGCCAACCTCTTTAATTGCAGGGGCCTGTTCTAAGACTTCCACCGCAAAGCCTCGCTGCGCCAAGGCGAGGGCTGTTGTAAGGCCGCCAATGCCTGCGCCAATGATGAGGACTGTCTTCATAAGGGCTTTCTTTTCGAATAGGGCTTAAACTAAAACGCCGCTACCCCTCTCGTATTTCACCGCTTAGATACCTATCTGAATAGTCACGTATTTAAAAGCTATGTAACCGTAAAATCACCGCATTAGGAGAGTTCATGTCACCCTTGTTTAAACCCTTTTCTTTGAAATCCTTGGACCTACCCAATCGTATTGTCATGGCGCCTATGACGCGTAATTTTTCGCCTAATGGTATTCCGGGGGCAAATGTCGCCGAATATTACCGAAAGAGAGCGGCCGCTGATGTGGGGCTGATTTTATCCGAAGGCACAACAATTGACCGACCTGGCGCGTCAAATGATCCTCGCATTCCGAACTTCCATACAGAAGAAGCCCTAGCAGGTTGGGAAAAAGTCATATCCACTGTGCATGAAGCGGGCGGCAAAATGGGGCCGCAAATTTGGCATACAGGTATGGCACGAAAGCCCGGCACAGGCCCTCACCCTGAGGCGGATTCAGATAGTCCCTCTGGTTTAACCCATACGGGTAAACAGGTTATGCCAGCGCCAACTATGGAAGAAATTTCCGATATTGCGGATTCTTATGCTCGCGCGGCTGCGAATGCAAAACGCCTCGGATTCGATATGGTCGAAATTCACGGCGCGCATGGTTATCTGGTGGATGAATTCTTTTGGGATGTGATGAACCAGCGTGACGACAAATATGGTGGAACGCTTGTAGACCGCGCGGAATTCGCTCGCGAAGTCATTGGTAAATGCCGCAAAGCGATAGGTGAAGACATGCCGCTTTGTATTCGTGTGTCGCAATGGAAACAGCAAGATTATGCGGCGCGTTTGGCCGAGACGCCAGAAGCTCTCGGTGAGTTTTTAACAAGCTTAACTGAGGCTGGTGCCGATATTTTGCATTGCTCTCAGCGCCGTTTCTGGGAAGCTGAATTTGAGGGTTCTGATTTGAACTTTGCGGGTTGGGCGAAAAAATTAACAGGCGCCACGACCATATCAGTCGGTTCAGTCGGATTGAAAGGGGATTTCTTTGGGTCTTTCAAAGGGGAGGGCGCCGAAGTCGCTAGCCTCGACAATTTGATAGAGCGTATGGAGCGCGATGAGTTTGACTTGATTGCTGTTGGCCGGGCTTTAATCCAAGATCCAACCTGGGCGCAAAAGGTGAAAGAGGGGCGTTTAGACGCTCTTGAGCCTTATGACGGTGCGGCTTTGATGAGCTTAAACTAGGCAGTCCAGCAATACCTGCTTTTACATAACAGGCTCACCTATAATCAGGTGAGCCCTAAGTAGATGTTTTTTTGCAAGCTATATTACCAAGAAAAGCACGTTCTGTGCAGGCGGGGACGATCATCTACGGGCGCATATTCAGCCTTTGCTGAAACTCCAAGAGCTCTGTTTTAAAGGTTACTTTGTAATATTATAGGATTGACAATTTTGACTTTTCACAGTTTAAGGTCAAAAAAAGGGAGGTGACATGGTTACTTTAATCAAAAATATCTTGCTCGCCATTATCGTTATTTTACTGTCAGTCCTACTAGGTCTTTAAATAAACGATTAAATTGCCAATTTCTTTGCTCGCCTCTTTGGGGCTGTAGATAACCCCTTGTTTGATTGTCTTTTTTAAGTCGTCCTCTGCACATATACCATAATTCTATGGTCTGAAATTTCGCCTAATTTGAGGGCAAAAGACCCTCTATTCTATCTTTTATGAGCCTGGCTGAGTTGATTCCCTGGCACTGAAACCACATTCGTGACCTTTGCTTGAAATATACGCGCAAATCAGGCACACAAAATTGTGGACGCTAACACTGAATTTATCAGGGGCGGATAGGGAAATATGAAAGCAACCATCACAGATGTGGCAAAACAGGCCGGCGTGTCGATGAAGACCGTCTCGCGTGTTCTAAATAACGAGCCTAATGTGGCCGACAAAACGCGGGAAAAGGTTTTAGAGGTCGCGAGCGCCTTACGTTATTCTCCGAATTTAGCAGCCAAAGGTTTGGCCAGCTCAAAGTCATATTTAGTGGCGCTCGTCTATGACATCCCAAGTGCGCATTATGTATCGAAGATACAATTAGGGGCCATCGCGGCCTGTCGCGAATTTGGCTATCATCTTGTCCCAGAGCCCTTAATGATTGGCGATGTTGAAACAAATGAGCAGAGTTCGGTTCTCTTGCGAAACTTATTTAGTCGCCTGCCTGTTGATGGTGTTATTTTGGCGCCGCCATTGTCGGATTCTGCCGAAGCGATAGAAATCTTAGATGGTCTTAAAATCCCCTATGTGCTCGTTGCCCCGTTTAATGTCGGAACGGGCATAAGGGCCGTCAAAATGGATGATGTCCTAGCGGCAGAAAAAATGACGCAATTCCTTATCGATCAAGGTCATAGTTCTATTGGTTTTATTAAGGGGCATACCGACCACAGCGCCGCGAGTTTGCGTTATGAAGGCTTCCGAAATGCGATGGCCGAAGCGCATCTGACTGTGCACTCCCATGAGGTCAAACAAGGGGACTTTACCTTTCAATCGGGCGTCACGGCCGCAACCGCCTTATTGGCGGACAAATCGGATAGGCCTAGCGCAATTTTTGCATCCAATGATGAAATGGCGGCAGGGGTCGTTTCGGTGGCTGCAAAGCTCGGTATTGATATCCCTAGCGAACTCTCTGTCGTTGGTTTTGATGATACCCCATTGGCAAGGCTCATATCGCCCCAGTTAACGACGGTTCAACAAC
This sequence comes from Litorimonas taeanensis, assembly GCF_003634015.1. Classification (NCBI taxonomy): domain Bacteria; kingdom Pseudomonadati; phylum Pseudomonadota; class Alphaproteobacteria; order Maricaulales; family Robiginitomaculaceae; genus Litorimonas; species Litorimonas taeanensis. Next base: position 1,270,862 of record NZ_RBII01000001.1, on the reverse strand, counting down.
CTATTTATGATATGGGCTATGAGGCCGTTCGAATGTTAATTGATCCTGCGGAAAACACGAAGCCGCCAAAAACTCAAGAACTAGATTTTAAACTTATTATACGGGATTCAACTTCGACATAAGCAATATAATTTTAGGGGAAGAATACCAGTGATTGACAGCGCTGTCATATCTGTCATATTTTGCCTTAAAAAATGAGGGGAATCTGTTGGTGTCTGACATCGGGAAAGTTACTGTGAACAAAGCCAAAATCGACAAAAATACAGAGGGAGATCGCTCAGCCTTTGTACCTGTTTCGCCATTTGAAATGGTGATTTTTGGAGCCACTGGGGATCTGGCGCGGCGTAAAATTTTCCCAGCGTTATATCACCGCTTTGTCGACGGCCAAATTCCCAAGAGCTCACGCATTGTCGGTGTCTCACGAAGTGAGCATAGCCGCGAAGAATTCATTGATATTATTCATAAAAACTATTGCGAGTTTGAAGGCGCCGATACGCTTGATGAGAAAAGTTGGAAGGCGTTCTGCGCGCTTATCGATTATGTAAAGATTGATGTGGTGAATGATAAAGATTGGAGCGCTTTAGCCAAAGCCGTTTCTAAATCACAAGATCTTATTCGTGTGTTCTATCTTGCCATGCCGCCATCTATGTTTTCAGGCATTTGTCAGGGCTTAAAGCGCGAAGGTCTGGCGCATGAAAAAGCGCGTGTTGTCTTAGAAAAGCCCATTGGGACGGATTTTGATTCAGCTCATGCCATTAACGAGGGCGTGGCACAGGTTTTTGAAGAAAACCGAATTTACCGTATTGATCATTATTTGGGCAAAGAGACCGTACAAAATTTGTTAGTTCTTCGGTTCGGGAATGTTTTGCTTGAACCGCTTTGGAATAGTAACGCAATTAAACACATTGAAATTACGGTGGCCGAAAATATCGGGGTTTCTGGGCGCGGGGCTTATTATGACGGGGCCGGGGCCTTGCGGGACATGGTCCAAAACCATCTTTTACAGCTTTTGTGTCTCTCAACGATGGAAGCTCCATCTTCGCTCGGCGCGGATGATGTGCGGACCGAAAAAATCAAAGTGTTACGCGCTTTGGAGCGCATCACAGTAGAGAATGTTCAGTCCAGAACTGTGCGCGGGCAATATACGAACGGGCGCGTAAACGGTGAGACCGCCAATGGGTACCTCGTAGATTTGGATGTGGATGAGAGCAACACAGAAACTTTCGTTGCTATAAAAGCTGAGATACAAAATTGGCGATGGGCGGGTGTGCCGATTTATCTGCGTACAGGTAAGCGTATGAGTAGCAAGCGCTCTGAAATTGTTATTCAGTTCAAACCTGTCCCGCACTCAATTTTTGGCGATGACACCAAAGTAAACCCGAATAAGCTTGTTATCCGGTTGCAACCCGATGAGGCCGTCAAACTCTTTATGGAAATCAAAGAACCTGGGGCGGGTGGGTTACGCCTTAAGACGCTCCCGCTGAATTTATCCTATGCGGCTAATTTCGCGGTGCGTTATCCTGATGCTTATGAACGCCTCTTAATGGATGTTGTCCGGGGTAATCTGGGGCTGTTTATGCGCCGTGATGAAGTCGAGGCGGCTTGGCGTTGGTGTGACGGCATTCTTGAGGCTTGGGAAAAAACAGGGCAGGAAGCCATGCCGTATTTCGCCGGAACAGATGGGCCGAGAGCGGCCGATAAAATGCTAGCTGAAGTTGGCGATGCTTGGTCAGAATCCTAGATGTCCGATCTTGATTACGGATATAGGATTTTGGATGATGCAGGGCAATATGTGGAGCATGCGAGCGCATATATTGAAAAGGCGCTGAGGGGGGCGCTTACTGAACGCGGTAAAGCGAGCTTACTTGTTTCGGGCGGGTCAAGTCCTAAACCTGTTTATGAAATGTTGAGCCATGTTGATTTGCCTTGGGAAAATGTGACCATCAGCCTCGTTGACGAACGCTGGGTAAAAGAGGGCGAAGCGGGATCAAATGCTGATTTCATAAAGGCGACGCTTTTGCAAAATCGTGCATCATCGGCGATGTTTTTCCCGCTCACGAATGAAAAAACAACCGCCAAGCTGGGCGCGAAAGAGCTCACGAAGACGTTCGACGAAACTTTTCCTGATCCCATCGATGTATGCGTTATGGGTATGGGAAAGGATGGGCACACGGCCTCTTGGTTCCCGCACGCCTCAACTTTGGCGCAAGCTTTTGAGATAGATGGAGCGGATTCATTAGTCTGGCAGGACGCGACAGGCCAAGCAGGAAATAGCGGATTTTGTGACCGGATTACGGTGTCACTCCCCTTGGTAATGCGGGCTAGACATGTGCCGCTCTTAATTCCGGGGCATCAAAAGAAAACTGTATGGGACGTAAGCGGCGAAAAGGATGTTTTCGAAGCGCCTGTTACGACGCTGCGCGCGGCAGGCCCGCGATTGACCGTATTTACGCATCTAGGAGAATAAATGACGAACGCCCTTATTCAAACCGTTACGGATCGTATCATCAAACGGTCTAAGGAAACCCGACAAGCTTATCTTGCGGACTGTAAAGCCAATATGCGTCCCGGGCCGCGCCGACGTCGTTTAACCGAAGGCAACGTCGCACATGCTAGCGCCGCTTGCCCTGTATTAGAAAAAACAGAGATATTGGGCGCGAAGTGGGCCAATATCGGCATTGTTACGGCCTATAATGATATGCTTTCTGCACATCAGCCTTTTGAGCGATTTCCTTCGATAATTAAACATGCGGCCCGCCGCGCCGGTGCTACGGCACAAGTCGCAGGCGGAGTTCCAGCAATGTGCGACGGCGTAACTCAAGGCCAAGACGGAATGGAACTCTCGCTTTTTTCTCGTGACATTATTGCTTATTCAACGGCGATTGCCTTGTCGCATGATATGTTTGATGGCGTAATCCATTTAGGTGTCTGTGATAAAATCGTTCCGGGGTTAATGATTGCGGCCCTGAGATATGGATATTTACCCCAAATTTTCGCGCCAGCTGGGCCCATGCCTTCGGGGATTAGTAATCCAGAAAAAGCGCGTATCCGCCAATTATTTGCCGAAGGAAAAGTTGGCCGAGAAGAACTTCTTGCCGCTGAAAGCGCATCCTATCACGCGCCAGGAACCTGCACATTTTATGGCACGGCAAATACAAATCAGATGCTTATGGAAATTATGGGGATGCAGCTCCCTGGGGCCTCATTTGTACACCCGAATACCCCATTGCGGGATGCCATAACGGCGCAAACGACTCGGCGCCTCGTGAGCATGACGAATATGGGAGAGAGCTTTACGCCCGCTTGTGATATCATTGATGAGAGAGCGATTGTAAATGGTTTGGTCGGTTTGATGGCGACTGGTGGATCGACTAATTTGACCATTCACCTCTCTGCGATTGCGAAATCGGCTGGGATATTAATTAACTGGGATGATTACTCCGACATATCAAAGGCCGTGCCATTGATATGTAAAATTTATCCTAATGGAATTTCTGATGTAAATCATTTCCATGCTGCGGGCGGGATGGCCTATCTAATTCATGAGCTCATTAATGAAGGTCTCGTCCATACCGATGTAACCACAGTGGCCGGCGGTGAAGGCCTGATTGAATATACGCGTGAACCCATTAAAAATGCACATGCAGACCCAGACCCCGTCTTGTTCCGCAAAGGGCCAACTGAATCGCTTGACCCAGAAATTTTAGGCTCCGTGAAGACGCCTTTCCGCGAAGATGGTGGGCTACGATTAATGAGCGGTAATTTAGGGCGCGGCGTCATGAAGATTTCTGCTGTGAAACGCGAGCATTGGATTGTTGAGGCTCCTGCCATTGTCATTAATCATCAAAATGAACTGATGGAGATGCACAAGTCAGGCATTCTAGAACGTGATTTTGTCGCTGTTGTGCGTTTCCAAGGCCCAGCGGCCAATGGCATGCCAGAATTGCACAAATTAACGCCTGTATTGGGCGCGCTCCAAGATAAAGGGTATAAGGTGGCTCTGGTAACGGATGGTCGTATGTCTGGGGCTTCGGGTAAAGTGCCAGCGGCAATTCATATGCATCCCGAAGCGCTGCATAATGGCCCGCTCGCCAAGGTCAGGTCAGGTGACATCATACGCCTAGATGCAGAAACGGGCACAATTGATGTGATTAGTCCAGAAGAGCTAGACAGCCGCGAGGTGGCGGCAAGACCTAAGCCAGACAATCTTTCTGCCCTTGGCATGAACATGTTTGCCCCGATGAGAGAGCAAGCGGATAATGCTGAAGCCGGGGCTTCTGTCCTTGGTGATCCTGAATGGGCTGCCCATTTACGCAGGCCTCTTGCATGAGCGGCCTGACCCTAGTCGGAGATGTGGGAGGGACGAATTGCCGGTTTGCTCTGGCAGAACGTAACCCTCAAGGCACAATAGAGCTCCACCACTCTGAACGGTTCGCTGTCGGAGATTTTTCTAGTTTTCATGACGCTGTGAAAGGGTATTTAGACGCACAGAAACTGACACCGAAAAAAGCCGCCTTCGCCTTTGCAGGGCCAAAATTTGGTGATGAAATTCGTATGACAAATGTGGATTGGGTCGTCTCTGAATCAAGTTTAAATGAAAAGTTCGGTTTTGACGATGTTGTCGTATTAAATGATTTCGTTGCAATGGCGAATGGAGCCACCGTTATTCCAGATGATGGCTTTGACGTTTTGCTACCCGGTAAGGTCAATTATAATAAACCGATTGCGGTGATGGGGCCCGGTACAGGTCTTGGTATTTCCTGCATTATTCCCGGGCAACCTTTGCGGATTGTGCCTACGGAAGGTGGTCATACGGCCTTCGCGCCACAAAATGCTTTTGAGCAAGAAATTTTAACGCATCAATTGGGGTTAATGCCTTATGTTTCGGCTGAAAGCCTTATTTCTGGTCCCGGCATACCGCGTTTATATAGAGCGATTTGCGCCATCAGAGACGAGGTGGCAACCTTATCTAAACCAGAAGAAATTGTGGCAGCGGCACAAGCCGATCCTAAGTCGGCGGCGCGTTTAACGGTCGTCACATTTTGCAATCTACTGGGGGGCTTTGCGGGTAATGCCGCTCTAACAATGGGCGCGTCTGGCGGTGTTGTATTAGGTGGAGGGGTCTCGCGCCATATAGCGCCTTTCTTTGATCAATCTGAGTTTAAAGAGAGATTTAAATCTCGTGGACGTGGCAGTTTTTTCGTCAAAGATGTGCCTGTACGATTAATTACTATTGATTTTGTTGCTCTATACGGCGCGGCGGCAATGGTATTAAATTAAATCAAAAATTATTCGAGAGACCTGCTATGAAGACATTATTGCTTTTATCTCTGAGTGCTTTTTCTCTATTGGCCTGTCAGCCAAAAAATGAGGCGACTACAGCCCAAGGTGAGGCCGCTAACGTAGTAGAACCGTCCTATATCGGCGCAGTAGAGATGACGGCCTCTGGTATCATTGATCCTGAAGCAAAAATAGAGGATTTGGGCGGGGCCTTTGGCTGGTCGGAAGGCCCTGTTTGGATAGCAGAGGAGAGCCGAGTTTTATTTACGGACGTCCCCGGTAACATCATGTGGAGCTATAAAGAGGGGGAGGGTTTAACAGAGTTTCTTTCTCCATCGGGTTTGCCTGATCCCAAACCAGATTACATTAGTTCACAAGGGGCAAATGGACTTATTCGTTTAAATTCAGAAGAAATTCTGTTGCTCGATCATGGGCATCGCGGGCTCTATGCCATGAACCTTTCAACGCGAAAGACACGGCTGATTGTTGATAAATATAATGGGAAGGCGTTCAATAGCCCTAATGATGCGGTTTTGCATAAAACGGGTATTATATTTTTCACAGACCCGCCTTATGGTCTCGCAGGACAAGACCAATCTAATGTCAAAGAAATACCTTTCAACGGTGTTTATGCTTATTCTCCATCGGGAGAGGTGACACTTATAGATGACAGTCTGACGCGTCCTAATGGCATCATTTTGTCCCCCGATCAGCGCACGCTGTATGTGTCGAATTCAGACCCTGAAATCACGATATGGAAAGCTTACCCAGTGGCGGAAGATGGGGCTGTCGGAGACGGTGAGATATTCTTTGACGCAACAGCTGATTTTGCCAAGGGCGAACGGGGTAATGCAGACGGCATGGCTGTCGATACGGAAGGTCGTATATATGCCACAGGGCCGGGCGGCGTCATCGTATTTTCACCGCAAGGAGAGCGTTTGGGCCTCATTCGCACGGGTAAATTAGTCGCAAATGTCACCTTTGGCGGTGCGGACGGTTCTGTTCTTTATATGACCTCTCATGATATTTTAGCGCGCGTTCCTATGCTGGTCACAGGGCAGGGGTTTTAACCCGCATTAAACTGTAGAGAGGCGAGGCGGGCATAAAGGCCATCTTGCTGAACAAGGCTTTCATGCGTGCCTGTTTCGACTATTCTGCCTGCATCCATCACAATAATACGGTCTGCCTTTTTCACTGTCGCCAGACGATGGGCGATGACTAAGGAGGTTTTGGTTTCTGCCATAGTTTCAAATGCGATTTGAACCGCTCGTTCGCTCTCAGCATCAAGGGCGCTGGTCGCCTCGTCTAATAACAAAATAGGAGCATCCCTTAAAATCGCTCGCGCAATGGCAATGCGCTGACGTTGACCACCTGAAAGGGTTACAGCTCCTTCGCCCAGATCTGTATTATAACCTTCGGGTAGTTTTTCGATAAAATCATGCGCAAATGCGGCTTTAGCGGCGCGAATGACATCTGCATCTGTAGCGCCTTCGCGGCCATAACGAATATTATCATAGGCCGTCCCAGAAAAGAGCGGTGTGTTCTGTTGAACGATAGCAAATTGCTGACGCAGATTTTGAGGTGACATGTCTTTGATAGACACACCATCTAAATTAATCGTCCCTGTCTGCGTGTCATAAAAACGGAGTAGTAATTGAAATATCGTTGATTTGCCAGCCCCTGAAGGCCCGACAAGCGCGACGGTCTCGCCCGCTTTGATATCAAAGCTTATGTCTTGAATGGCTTGTTCCGTCGGACGGGAAGGGTAGGCAAAAGTAACATTACTGAAAGTCATTGCGCCCGTCGCTCGGCTGAGGTTCTGGGGATGGGTAGGGGCAATAATTTCTGCCTCCTCGGAGAGCAAAGCCATAACGCGTTCTGTGGCGCCTGAGGCTCGCAATAATTCCGTCCAAGTGCCAGTTAAGAAGCCGACATTTGAGACAGCGGAAATAGCAAGGAATATGAACTGAACAATGTCCCCGCCCGTCATGCGCGCTTCGCCTGCTGCATTCGTTTCATTCACAAGGCTGGCACCATACCACATCACCCCCAGCATGCCCGTGAGGCCAAGCCCAAAGATTACAAAGGTCATGATAGACCGAATGAAAATGCGTTTTTGATTGGACGAGAAAGTGTCTTCGACAGCGCTGGCAAAGCCTCTTCTTTCATAATCTTCACGCGTAAAGGCCTGAACCGTTGCCATAGCCGATATACTTTCGCTGGCGCGGGCAGAGGCAGAGGCCAGATTGTTTTGACCCCTGACTGATAGCTTTCGAATAGAACGGCCAATAAGAATGGCAGGCAGTAAAATGACAGGGCCAATCAGTAAAACCAGCAGGGTCAATTCCCAGCTTACAAAGAACATTATGATAATCGCGCCAATCGTTACGACGAGTGAACGCAGTGCAAAAGAGAATGACGACCCAATGACTGTTTCAATCAGTGTGGTATCCGTCGTAAGGCGAGATAAGACTTCGCCCGTTTTCAGAGTCTCAAAAAATCGCTGATCCAGTTCGGTCAATTTATCATACACAGCTTTGCGGATATCGGCGATGACGCGCTGCCCCAAAACGCTAATTAAGTAAAACCGTAAGGAACTAAAGACGGCCAATGCCAAAACAATCAGAATAGCAAATATAAAATAAGCGCTGAGGTCCTGACTTTGTCCGATGGCATAGGTCGCGCAATACTCTAGGGGTTCAGCATCACCAATAAAACCGCAATCGACGATAACTTTGGCCGCCAATGTCATGGCAAGGTTAAGTCCTGCGGCTATAATGAGAGCCGCAAGGAAAAAGACTAGCGTTAAAGGGTATCGGCCAATGAAAGGCCAGAGCTGTCTAAGGGGCTTAACCGTTTTAGCTTTTGTACGCTTATTTGAGTCCTCTTCGATTTGCACAGCCAAAGCGGCTCCGCTCCCTCGAACTCCATCCATATCCGCCGTTTCAGACATTCAAACAAACTTCCCTATTTGTGAACCGCCGCCATAGCGTTTAACGCAGAGAGAGGCGAGACATAATTATGCAGAACTATCTTGCCGATAGTGCTTGTCACCTCCTGTCAAAAACTTATCACGGCGTCTATGGCCAATCCCCGCGACATATTGAAAGCTCAATTCGGTTTTGACGAATTTCGTCCGGGTCAAGAAGGCATCATCTCTAAAATTTTAGAAGGACAACCTGTCTTGGCGGTGATGCCGACGGGGGCGGGTAAGTCTCTTTGCTATCAAGTGCCGTCACAAATTTTGGACGGGCCAACAATTGTGGTTTCGCCCTTAGTGGCGTTGATGGACAACCAAGTGGCTGGCCTTCGGGCAAATGGAATTATGGCGTCTTGTCTGCATTCAGGGCAGAGCCGTGAAGATAATATAACGCAATGGCGTGATGTGACGACAGGGCGAAGTAAAATTCTTTATGTTTCGCCCGAGCGTTTAATGACGGACCGTATGCTTTCTGCAATGAAGGCTCTTAAGCCCGCTTTATTCGTTGTGGACGAGGCACATTGTGTGTCTAAATGGGGGCCTGCCTTTCGGCCTGAATATGCAGATTTAAACCGTTTACATCAGCTTTTTCCCGAAACGAATTTAGCGGCCTTTACGGCGACAGCCGATGAGGCCACGCGTCAAGATATTTCCACGCAATTATTTGGGCAGGGCGGAGAAATAATCGTTCACGGCTTTGATCGGCCCAATTTATCACTGGCGGTGATGCCTGTTGATAATCGGCCTCGCCAAATCAATAATCTTTTGATTAATCAAAAAGGGAATAGTGGTATTGTCTATTGCCTGTCGCGTAAGAGCACTGAGACATATGCCCAATCATTACGTCAATCGGGTTATAAAGCGCTGGCTTATCATGCAGGTATGACAGCCGAAGCGCGGTACGAAAATCTAGAACGCTTCATGGCCGAGCCCGGCATTATCATGGTCGCCACTATCGCCTTTGGAATGGGTATAGATAAACCAGATATTCGTTTTGTTTATCACGTGAATATGCCGTCTTCGATGGAAGCCTATTATCAAGAAATAGGGCGTGCAGGCCGTGATGGATTACCGGCGGAGACGGTGCTTTTGTTTGGTTTGGATGATATTCGTCTGCGTCGTCAATTTATCACCAATGATGGCAGTGAGCGCGATCATCAAATGCGGGAATTTAAACGGTTGGATGCGCTTATTGGTTATTGCGAAACAACGGCTTGCCGAAAACAGGCATTGCTGCATTATTTTGGTGAAACGATTCAACCTTGTGGAAATTGTGATAATTGCTTGAATCCTCCCGAACAAGTGGAGGCTAGTCAGGCGGCGCGGGCTATAATTGCTGCGATCGAGCAAACAGGCCAGCGTTTCGGTACAGCCCATATTGTATCTGTTGCAAGAGGCGAAGACACGCCCCGAATTCATCAATTTAATCATGACAAATTACCGGCCTTTGGGCGAGCCAAGGATTTAGGTAAGGCTTTCTTACAAGCTCTTATAAGGCAAGCTGTAGCACGTGGTGTATTGGGGATGGATATTTCCCGTTATGGCGCCTTAACGCTGACAGGGATGTCAGAGGCGATTTCATCGGGACAGCCCTTTAATATACGTCCACCAATGAAGTCGACAGCGAAAGCAGAACGTCAAGCTAGAGCCAGTCAGCAAGCGGATATGTCAGATAAAGATCAAAGTTTGATGATCCGACTGAAATCTCGTCGTTCGGAACTCGCAAGAGAATTGGGGAAGCCTGCATTCGTAGTATTTTCAGACGCCACTTTGATGGATATGGTTGCAAAACGCCCAACATCTCGAGAAGACATGCTGGGCGTCTCAGGGGTAGGGGAAACTAAATTCGCGCGTTTTGGCGAAGCGTTTTTAGATATTCTTTTATCAGAATGATTTAATCATTCGTATCGACGTCAATACCATCTTCATCAACGTCAATAGACAGTGTGGGCTCATCTGCAGACTGTCCGCTGATATACATATAGCCAAGGCCGAGTACGGCTACGAGTAAGGCGCCGACGATGAAATAAAGACCTTTGTTTGAATCAGACCTGTTAGACATAAAATTCCCTCATATTTTGTTTTCGATAAGAGACAAACGCTGCAAGGGGAGCACAGTTCCCATATAAGTTTGTTTTACAAAAGAAATTGAGGGCCAGGGCCGTTTTCTCTGGCTTTGTCGTCAGTATTGTAAAGCGCGCAATGCTGCAATGATAAGCACCCGCAGCCCATACAACCCGTTAATTTCTGTTTTAATCGGGCTAAGTCTTCAATGCGTTTGTCAATGTTTGCCCCAAAGGATTGGCTGATTTTTTCCCAGTCTTTTAACGTTGGGGTGCGTCCATTGGGCAGGCTATCGAGCTCTGTCTTGATAACTTTGAGAGAAAAACCGAGTTTCTGAGCGATAATAATGAAGGAAATTCGCCTAATATCAGCCGCTTCAAAAACGCGTTGCCCGCCTGAGTTTCGTCCCGCTTGGATTAAGCCTGCTTCTTCGTAAAACCGTATGGCCGAAACAGCGACGCCTGTTCTTTCGGCGACTTTGCCTATCAAAATTCCTTTTTTAACTTTTTCCATAATATGTCTTGACCTCAACTTAACTTGAGGTCGTAGCCTGTTTTCAAATTAGAGGCAATGAAAGGTATTATCATGCAAATGGCGACACTCGAACATCTGAACATTTCAGTGCAAAATCCAAAAGCGACAGCGGAAATGTTGGGCCGAATATTTGGATGGGAAATCAGGTGGCAGGGCCCAAGCTTGAATAAGGGTTATACGGTTCATGTCGGCGCCGCCGATAGTTATCTCGCTCTATATTCTGTCGGAAAATTGGAAAACTCAGATATAAAGCGATTTCAAAAGAAGGGTGGGCTAAACCATATCGGCATTGTTGTGGACGATATGGAGTCTGTAGAGGCGAGGGTTATTGCCGAAGGTTTCGTTCCACGTAGTCACGCCGATTATGAACCGGGTCGTCGGTTCTATTTTTTTGATAAGGATGCCGTGGAATATGAAGTGGTAAGTTACATCGCTGCGTCACCATCAATGACACCATCAATGACACCATCAAAGGCATGGGCCGGGCGAGAGGATGATGCAAAGGGATTTAAACGGGTTTTTGGCCGTATGTGCGAAACCCTTAGCCTGTTGAAATAGGCTTGCTGAGAATCAGATATAAAAAAAGGCGGTCACCCAAGGGGTCACCACCTTTTTGAAAGCTAAAGGCCTGTCGACTAGCGTAAACGCTTACGTGATGTCGGCGACGGGCCAAGAGCTTTCGTATTACTAGAAGCGCCGCGGCGACGGCTTGGCTGATAGGCCACGCGAGAATGCGCAACGCAATAAGGCTCATCAGGGTCAGTTTTTCGGCCACAGAAGCGGAACTCTGAACTTGTTGGGTCGCCAATTGGCCACTTACACATATGGTCCGTAATGGTCATGATCGTGGCAAACTCACCATTTGACATAGGTTTGGCTTCGAGAGGCGGCGGCGCAGGGACAGCGGCGGCGGCAACGATTTGTTGCGGCGTACGCGGTGCAGAGGGCGCGCGTGGTGTACGGGCCTTGGGTGCAGGTGCCGCCGTCGTCGCTGTGGCTGTCTTCGGTGCGGCTTTTTGCTTAGGCCGCGAGGGTTTAGCGCGACCAGAAAGGCCAAGGCGATGTACCTTGCCAATAACCGCATTGCGGGTCACTTCGCCAAGTTCTTTGGCGATTTGGCTGGCGGATAATCCTTCCGCCCATAACTTGGTCAATTTTTCGACGCGATCTTCCGTCCAAGCCATAATAAAATCCTTTTTCGAGTCTGCGGCGGCAAAGCTACAAACACTATATCTTGTGTCATGTAATGAGTATTTTTATCCTCATCCCCAAGATAAGGTAGAGGGGATAGAGCAGACCACAAGGTGGAAGCTGTACTTCTCCACAGGAAAGCCACAGGCAAAACGTGATAAGCTGTGGATGGATGAGTTGTCCACAGGCTCAGAGAATTGACGCGAAGGATTAAGCGCGGTCTGCCTGCATGACGAGCTTCTTATAGTCACGTAAGTCGCCATCATAACGCTTGGCTTTGCCTTTATTGACCAACCATAACCGGTCTGCCGTCGCTTCTGCGAGGTAAACATCATGGGTAATCAACAAGACTGCGCCCGGGAAGTCATTGAGGGCATAGATCAGGGCTTCACGGCTATCGATGTCCAAATGCGAGGTGGGTTCGTCAAGAATAAGCACGTGCGGCTTATCAATGGACATGAGCCCTAAGAGTAAGCGAACCTTCTCTCCACCAGAAAGTTTTTCAACATTGGTTTCTACTTTTTCGTGAGAGAACCCCATTTGAGCGGCCGCGCCGCGCGCTTTGTGTTCAGGTGTGCCTTTGGGCAGTTTTTGGGTCACATGGTTGAGTACGGTTTCACCGGCCGTTAATTCGTCGAGCTGGTCTTGGGAGAAATAGCCGATTGTCAAAGAGCTTGAAGCCTTACGTTGACCGCTCATAAGCGGGAGGCGCTGCGCAATAGATTTCACCAAAGTTGTTTTGCCTTGGCCGTTGGCGCCGACAATGGCGACACGGTCATCCGGATCAAGGCGAAGATTTACGCCAGACAGAATTTTGGCGCCTTCACCATAACCTAACTCAGCGTTCTCAAGCTCTAACATTGGCGGGGCCAATTTGCCTTTGGGCTCTGGAAAATTAAAGGGGACAGCGCGTTCCGAAATCGGAATAGCGATATCTTGCATCTTTTCGAGCATTTTCACGCGGGATTGCGCCTGACGCGCTTTAGACGCTTTCGCTTTGAAGCGATCCACAAAGGCTTGTAAATGGGCCCGTTCGGCGTCCTGCTTGGCCTTTTGGGCCTGAAGCTGGGCGCGTTTTGAGGCCGCAAGGGTCATCCAATCGTCATAACCTCCTGGCGTCAACATTAATTGCTGATGCTCTAATGCGAGCGTATGAGTAACAGAGCGATTAAGCATTTCGCGGTCATGGCTGACCATAATGACGGTATGGGGATAGCGCTGGATATAGCCTTCAAGCCAAGCGGCGCCTTCTAGGTCAAGATAGTTGGTCGGTTCGTCAAGAAGGAGGACGTCAGGTTCGCTTACCAATACCCCTGCAATGGCCGCGCGCATTCGCCAGCCGCCAGAGAACTCTTTTGTTGCGCGGTGGAAGTCTTCTTGGCTAAAGCCAAGGCCCTGTAAGACGATGGCGGCTCGCGTATCAGCGTTCCACGCATCCATATCAGTTAAGCGCTCATATATATAGCCAAGACGATCTGGATCTGTGGCTGTTTCGCTTTCTTTCATCAGCGCGTCGCGCTCGCGGTCGGCGGCGAGAACCACATCCATTATTGTGTCGTCTGTGGCAGGAACTTCTTGGGCAACCCAGCCAAGGCGAGCATTTTTATTAAGCTTTATTGCGGCGTCGGCGGTGGGGTGTTCCACTTCTTCGCGGATGAGGCGCAGCAGAGTGGATTTCCCTGTACCGTTACGGCCAATCAAGCCGACCTTCCAGCCAGCCGCAATAAAAGCTGTCGCCTTTTTAAACAGCGGGCGGCCTTGAACCGCATAATCGAGATCATTAATCGCTAACATGGGCGCGCCTTAATCGAGATGCGCTAAAATGCAAGAGAGAAGGGCGGCTAATGACTGATGTTAAGGGGTTTGCGGGTTATCTTTCATCTCAAGGGCGGATTTCACAGCCCCTGCCAGAATAAACAGCACAAGTCCTCCCCAAAATAAAGCCGCTAAATGCGACTGCGTGACTGGGATGAAGCGTGACGCTAGAAAGGTCATCCCTAAGAGGAGAGGTGCCCCCCAGACCAAGCCTTGCCAGGCCCCTTGCAAGCGCGGTGCGGCTCGGCCTTTTTGTATTCTTTTCAAGAAATAGATTTTCAAACCTGCTGTGATGATGAACATGAGGCAAAGTCCAAAAATGCCAAAAGCGATTTTGACGGGCAGGCCGCCAAAGGCACCGAAGTGAATACGATATACGGAATCGGCAAATTGCTGTCCTAGTGTTCCATCCGCAGATCCGACTGTATCAATGAAGTTTCCATTGCCGTCGAAATTATATTTCTCAGCATAAATGAGCCGGTCTTTATGTTCAGCCATAATCTGTAAATATTGGCCCTTTGTGTTTGGGTCATGCAAAATGACATATAGGGGCGGTCTATCAGGGTGGTTCGCAGCCATATAATCAAGGGCCTTTTCAATATTCGCCATAGGTGCCTTGGTCATATCAACTTCGGGTTCGGCGCCGAAGACAGGGGCAAAAACAGCGCCAGTATCCCCGTTATATTTCAGCGGCGCGATAGCGGCAGCCGATAATACAGCCAGACCAATCATCGCCCCAGTCAGAGAATTTGTAATATGAAAAGGGGCCGTCCAAACGCTCAGGCGGTTATGTAAATCGACTTGTTTCAGCTGTTCAGACTTGGAACGCCGGAAAGTGAAGGCTTCTTTGAAAATGTTGGGGTGTGCCAATAAGCCTGTGATAGACATGGCAAAAAGGAAGACGCCAAAAATAGCAACAATAATCATCCCAAAGGATTTTGGCAGGTGAAGATAGTAATGTAGGTCAATGAGGAAAATAGACCAAGGGTGAGCGATGCGATCCGACATTTGTCCCTTTGAATTGATGTAAGTCTCGACATTATCTGTTTGCGCAATCGCACGCGGTTGCTCTGGTGTCGGCATATGGATGTATAGGTGAGCGGAGTCCGGCTCCATCTGCATCGCCTCAATTGCCGCCGACTGCGCCGCAGCCGGGGTGAGGTCGGTGACGAACGGTTCGCCCCGTTGCTCAATCAAATGAATATCCTCTTTAAACACACTGACTGTGCCTGAAAGGACTATAATATATAAGACAGCTGCAATGGCGAGGCCTAAGGCCGCATGGGCGCTAAGGGCGCGTTTAACCAAAGAGATTGGTCCCTTTTCTTTAGGGTCAATACGGATTTGTGGATTTATTGGCATGTCCATTACCCTAGACCTCCATTTCCTATTAATAATAAGGCAAAGCCAATCAGGGTCAGCCCTAATAATGGACCCCAGCGCAAGCGTTGGTTTCGTGTGATTAAAACAACAGATGCCAATGCAGCCCAGATGATGGGGAAGAAAAACAAAGCGGTGACGAGTGCATTAGAGACCAGCATACCCAGAGCGAGCAAACATTCATGTAAACCTAATGCGGTTAAGAAAGAGACTGCGCCGCAAAGTAGAACGACAGTCAGAAAAGTTCCAACCCGTTTTAACACTTCAAGCGCGGAGAGTTTAGACGTGGCCTTTTGATTTCGGGCTTTAACGGTCTTAATTCTTTTTATCTGGGGTTTATCTTGTGAGGCCGAATAGGCGACAAAAATTAGGGCTTGGAGTGAGACCACTATAATACCCCACGACACGCCTCTATCCGCGCCTCCACCAGCAAAACTCCATGCGATAAGGGCGAGGAATATAGCGCCCCATCCTGCGAGTATTATAGCAAGACCTGCTGTTTTCGTTTTCCATGCGTTCCGTAACGCAAAAAGCCCGCTGCCCGAAAGCACCGTGCCGATTGTGCCGCCCGCCAATAAAGTCAGTGACATAGCTCCCCCTTTAGAAAAAACAGCCCCTTGGGAAAGGGGCTGTTTGTCAATGTTTTATCTGAATTAGAAACGGTAAGCGACGCGCCCTACGACTGTGCGGCTTTCACCGATGAAACAATCACCGCGTGAAAGGCACGTGCCATAATATTCTTTGTCAAAGATGTTCCGCGCATTCAGAGTGACGCTGACATCATCGAAATCATAGCCAATCATACCGTCAATAAGAGTCGCGCCTTCTGTGCGTACAAAGTCACTGACATTATGACCGAAATAACGTGCGCCAGCACCGAGGCGGAAACCTGTCAAAGGTCCCGCGCTCGGGCTCCAGCCCCCCCAGACTGAAGCTTGGTCTTCTGGAATACTCGTGAAACGGTCTCCATCAGGGTCTTGTGTGTCAATCATGCTGAGACTGCCGTCGATGTCGAAGTCACCGAATTTAGCTTGAGCTTGGATTTCAAAACCATCAATTTTGGCAACGCCTTCTTGCTGTGAAGGGATGTCCTGCCCCGTTAAGGCAGAAGGGTTGGCGAGATTAGATTGCTCGATTTCAAAATACGCCGCGGTTAAATAAATTGGCAGACCTGCGGGTTGATATTTAACCCCAAATTCGATTTGCTCACCTTCTTGAGGCTTTAAAGGGTCGCCAGTGACATTATCAACGCCGATGACTGGGTTAAAAGACTCTGCGTAACTGATATAAGGGTTCAAGCCGATAGGTGACTTATATAGAGCGCCGAAACTAGTTGAGATGGCGTCATCTTCGGCTGTTCCTGATGGGCTAACATTCTCAAACTCGTCAAAGCGAACACCGGCTGTTAAGACAAAGTCACCCACGCTCATTTGATCATTGATGTAATAACCCGTTGATTTTAGGTCGCTAAAGTCATCCCCTCTTGATGCTTCCACCGTTGCGCTATCCGGAACTTCTGATCCGTCATAAACAGGATTGAACACATTAAATGTGGTTGGCAATCCATAGAGATAAGCTGCTTGCTGCGTTGTGCCAACATTTTGGTGGTTAATACCGGCTAGGATCTCATGACTAAGCGGGCCCGTATCGATATGCGCGCGGAAACGCGCATCTATAGCGAATTGTTCTGAATCCGATATGGAGTCATACCAAGACCTAGCGCGGGCCGTGCCGTCGCTGGTGACCCGGGGCACGCCATTGCCTAGGAAAGTAATCCAAGCTTGGCGATATTCGGCGTCCGAATTCCGTTGGCGGGCCGTGGCTTCAAATCGTAAGTTTTCTGTCAGCTCTTGCTCAAGGAACAGAGTGATGGATGTGGATTTTGTATCATAATCACTGAAATTAGGATCGCCGACGTTTAAGCCTGAATCTGGTGCTGTTAATGGGGCATCAGCACAGACAGTTGGCGCGTCTATCGTGACGTCATCTGATTGGCAGCCAGAAATAGTAAGCGGCGTAAATTGTTGTGCTGTGTCGCCATTGCGCTCTGAATAATTGACAAGAGCTGTGACGCGCGTGCGATCATTTTGGAAGGTCACAGAAGGCGCAATGACAAGTGCATTGTCTTCTACGAGGTCAATTTGGGTATCACTATCGCGGTAAACCCCTACGAGACGGGCCGTCCATTCACCGTCACCCGAAAGATCAAGGCCAAAATCTCCACCAATTTGGGCTCGATTATGTGTGCCATATTCAAGTGTGATTTCGTTGCTAAGATAATCTTTATTCGCTTGCTTACTTATGGTGTTTAATACGCCGCCCGGTGAACCTTGCCCATAAAGAACAGAGGCTGGGCCTTTTAATACTTCTATCTGTTCTAGGGTATAAACATCTGACCGTGTGTTATTATAATTTCCAAAAAGCACTTGGATATTGTCGAGATATTCAGGGATGTCGAGACCTCGAACACGCGGGAAATCGCCCCGGGTAGAAAAGCCAAATGTATCACCAACAACACCTGCTGTGTAATTCAAAGCATCGTCAATCGTCAGGGCGCCGCGCTCTAGAAACTCATCAGCAGAGATTACGCTAATTGAGCGTGCTGTTTCCAAAATTGGAATATCAGACTTGGTCGCACCAAAGGTCGAGACGCTGCCAGTGACAACAACCTCGTCGTCATTACTAGCGTCTTGCGCTGCAGAAACCTGAGAGAGCGAGAATAAGAGGGGGAGGGCGAGTGCCGCGCTTTTGAGCAGCGATTTCGTTTGGCTTACCGACAAAGCGGAGAGGGAGCTGGATGATGGAGCATTAAAGGGCATTCATATCTCTTTTGTATAAATCTTGCATTGCGAATAGTTCGCATTTGCGCATCCTTTAGTGCACTTAATAGTGACTCTCAAGAGCAAAAATAGATGAAAAGGATATTATTACTGGATAAATCGAGTGAATATGCCCGCAGGCCCACAGGGGGCACTCTGATAGAGGGGGAGGATAAATGCCTCTTGGTTCAGATTGCATATCGTGAATTGCTCTGACTAGAAAAGGGGCGTAGAGGGCCCTTATGTCTGATATGTCTACGCTCATAAATGATTCCACAGCCCAAGACGGGCAATCTCCATCCGCTCGTAAATTTGGCTTTGTCAATTGGATGGGGCTTTGGACGCTTTATAAAAAAGAGTGTATGCGGTTTATGCGAATTTTCCCGCAGACGCTTCTGGCGCCGATTATATCTAACTTATTATATATGACGGTTTTTGTCTTGGCGTTCGCGGCCTTACGGGATGACCCCGAAGCCTTTATTGCTTTCCTTGCGCCGGGCCTCATTATGCTTGGTATTTTAAACAATGCTTCAGCAAACAGTTCGTCATCTGTAATGCAGGGGAAAATGATGGGCAGTATGGGCGATTTGCTTATGACGCCTTTATCTTATTATGAGCTGGCCATTGGCTGGGTCGGTGGCGCTGCAACGCGTGGTATCGTTGTGGCTCTCTCAACGGCGCTCGCTTTGTCTTTCTTTGCACCGCTTATGCCCGTACATATATGGGCTGTGTTATTTTTTGGTGTTTCTGCGGCTTTTATGCTTGGCATGGTAGGCGTTTTATCTGGCATGTGGGCAGAGAAATTTGATCAACTCGCCGTCGTGAACCAATTTATTATTTTACCCTTATCATTTTTGTCGGGTACATTTTATCGGATTGAGGTTCTACCGACAGCGTTCCAAAAACTCATTATGTTTAACCCGCTCTTTTATCTGATTGATGGGTTTCGTTACGGATTTTTAGGGGAAGCTGACAGCAATATCGTAACAGGTGTTGCCTTTATCAGCGCAATCAATATCGTATTGTTCATTACCGTTTTGTTGGTGCTTCGCGCAGGCTGGCGGATAAAATCCTAATATAAGAGTACATCATGGCCGAAGGCGACCACCTCTATAATACTTATAAACCTCCTCAAATCGAATTTGTTCGCGGAGAGGGCGCATATCTTTACACGGATAAAGATGAAAAATACCTCGATTTCATTGCGGGTATTTCCGTAAATTGCTTGGGACACAATCACCCCGTACCGAAAGCGGCTCTCATTGAGCAAGCGAATAAAGTTTGGCATGTTTCAGGCATGTATCAGCTGACGGAAGCCAAGACGCTCGCAAAGAAATATTGTGATGCTTTGCCGTTTGCAGGCAAAGTGTTTTTCACGAATTCGGGTGCGGAAGCGCTTGAATGCGCTATGAAAACGGCGCGCCGCTATCATTATGATAAAGGCGATGTAGATCGCTATGACATTATTGGTTTCCAAGGCGCATTCCACGGCCGTACTTTTGCGACGATTAATGCTGCAGGTAACCCGAAATATGTAAAAGGGTTTGGTCCTGCTTTGCCGGGCTTTATTAATTTACCTTTTGGCGATCACGAGGCTTTGCTTGAGGCGATTGGGCCAAACACGGCGGCCATTTTGGTTGAGCCCGTGCAAGGTGAGGGCGGCCTTCGTCCGCTCCCTACAGAATATCTCAGAACCTTACGTACGCTTTGCGACGAAAAAGGCATTCTACTGATATATGATGAAGTCCAATGCGGCGCTGGCCGTACAGGTAAGTTATTCGCTCATCAATGGGCTGAAGATGCCGAGCCTGACATTATGGCTGTGGCAAAAGGCGTGGGCGGTGGTTTCCCTCTTGGAGCGTGTATCGCCCGTGAAGACGTAGCCGCCTGTATGGTGCCAGGCACGCATGGTTCGACATATGGCGGTAACCCATTGGCCTGCGCTGTCGGTAACGCTGTATGGGATGAGATTTCAAAGCCTGAATTCTTGGATCAAGTTGTACGTGTTTCAAATTTCCTCAAGCAACAATTTGAGGGATTGAAAGATGAGTTTCCTGATGTCGTTTCAGAATTGCGCGGTAAAGGCTTGCTTTGTGGTATGCAGCTTAAAAAACCAGCGATTGAAGTACGGGCGCTCATGCTAGAGCGCGGAATGCTAGGCGGTAGCGCCGGAGACAATGTGCTCCGTCTTGCGCCTCCGCTTATTATTACCGAAGATCACGTCCGTGAAGCGGTAGATATTTTGCGCGATTGTTTCGAAGAAGCGCGCAAAATGGATGATTTCGTTCCCGAATAAAGAATCGTCAATCTTTAAGAGAATGAGGCGGGGTTATCCCGCCTTTTTTGTTTGTTCAGCGTGATAAGTCATGAGGTCTTCGACTTCTGACGTCGTTACAAATTGCTCTAAAATATCGGCAATGCATTCCTCGCGTGAAATCTCTTGTCCCGCATCATTAATAGAGCGGCCCATACCACACGCCATTTTAGCCTTTTTTTCCATTCTTGAATAAACAGACTCGACACCTTCAGGAGCCATAAGCTCAGCGCGTTTAAATGTAAGTTTATATTCGCTAGTGACGATTTCTAAGGCATGCGATGTCGCTGGTGCTAAAGTTGTCATTGCCGCGATAAGGCCCATAGCAACGGTTTTCTTGACTCGGTTTGATTTTGCGGCCATTTCTAGTGTGTCTTTCTTTAGCATGTTCGTTCCTTTCGAATTTGGTTTTAAAGACCCAACGGTAGGGTGGCAGCCCTGCCGTTTTTTTGTGAGTGATGTTTGGCTCACAACTTTGGCTTAGGCGCTTATTTTAAAATTTTGTAGGAAAAGCGAGAAAGGCCGCGGACTTCTGACAGCTTGCTTCTAATTTAACGAAAATTTACCGCGTTTTGCATAAGAATTACGCGTGATCCTGTCGTTTTAAGCGATTTTATACCTATTTTCCCGCGTGATGAGGGTTGGATTATGCAAGAATATCTTAAGTGTCGCTGAAAACGTCCTGCGATTTATCGTTTTTCAAGAACTCGCCTGCATTAGAACATGGCTGTCTTGAAGATATGCAAGGCGGTGCCTGATCTCGGCGTTTGGGTTTCAAAAGCGTCTAAAAATTGGGCGAAAAATTGGGTTTTCAGCGTGACGAAAGACCGTTAAAGACTAATTTTAGTTATTAGGTCGTCATAATGATCAAACATTTTCTCTCTCTTTCTGATCTTTCAAAGGCTGATTTGCGCGCGATTCTTGATGATGCGCATGCAATGAAGGCGGCTCGGCTTGGGCAGCCGAAAGGGGCGCTAGACAAAGATCCGGCTCTGAGTGGTCATACATTGGCCCTAATATTTGAAAAATCGTCAACACGTACCCGGTTCTCTTTTGATATGGGTATTCGCCAATTGGGCGGCAGCTCTATCACAGCCACATCGAGCGACATGCAATTGGGCCGAGGTGAGAGCGCCGCTGATACAGTGCGCGTTTTGTCACGTTTTGTCGACGGTATTATGCTGCGGGCCAATAGCCATGATACGCTTACTGAGCTCGCGACATATTCTGATGTGCCGATTATTAATGGTCTGACAGACTATAATCACCCTTGCCAAATTATGGCGGACCTTATGACATTAGAGGAACGGGCCAAAGCCACACATGGCAAAGACCTATCAGAGATGACTCTGTCTTGGATTGGAGATGGTAATAATGTGTTGGTCAGTTTTGTTAACGCCGCAGCGCAATTGGGCTATGCTTTGCGTATCTCTAGCCCCGAAGGATACCGCGTAAATGGACAAACGCTTGAAGCCGCCAAAGCTAAGGGGGCCAATATTACCGCAGACCTGACCCCTGCCGAAGCGGCGAAAGGCGCAGACGCTCTTATCACGGATTGTTGGGTGTCGATGGGGGATACTGATAAAGAAGAACGTCTGGCAGCATTCCCGCCTTATCAAATTGACCAAAAGTTATTAAAGACAGCGGCCCCAGACGCAGCTTTCTTACATTGCTTGCCTGCCTATCGGGGGCAGGAAATGACGGCTGAAGTTTTCGAAGGGCCACAAAGTGTTGTTTGGGACGAAGCTGAAAACCGTATGCATGCGCAAAAAGCCGTCATTAAATGGTGTTTTGGAAAATAGCTAAACGGCGATTACCCTCTGCACATTGCGCAGACTTTATTGCCTGCAGGGTCTCTCAAATAAGCGAGATAAAGTCTCATGCCATTGGCTTCGCGCCAGCCGGGTGGGTCTTCGATAGCGGTTCCGCCATGGTCTAGACCGGCTTTGTGAAATGCATCTGCTTCTTCTGGGGTCGCCGCGGCAAAACCAAGCGTGCCGCCATTTGCGCCGCAGGCAGGGTTTCCGTCAATTGGCTTGGTTAGCATGAAAACGCTACCCTCATGTATATACATAGCGCGGCCTTTGGGATCGACGCGTCCAGGGCGAACGCCTAATGTCTCAAGAGCGGCATCGTAAAATGTTTTTGACGCTTCCACATCTTCGGCGCCGATCATAACGTGACTGAACATAGGGTCTCCTTCTCTTTGTTCTGTTTTGTGCTAGGAATATTAGGCCCTGTCGCAAAGCAATATTTGCGCATATACTCTATTAATACAGGGGGCTTTGAGTTGTGGCGGGGGAGTAGCGACTATAAGGCCAGCCGCATATATCGTGACTGAGAACCAAGCGGGTTTTCATAATATTGCTCTACATCCTGAAATCCCAAGACTTCATAAATGGCATTGGCATGGGCAAGGCCGGGGTCAGTATCTAAATATAACTCTGTATAGCCAAGCATACGCGCTTCATTAATGGCGGCTTGGCTGAGGCGCTTTCCTAGGTTTAATCCGCGCCCCTCAGGCGAGACATAAAGACGTTTTAATTCAAGTAGGTTTGGTCGCAAAAGTTTTAACCCGACAGCACCAACGGCGTTTTCGCCGTGCCGGGCCAGAAAAAGGCGCGTATAGGTCGTTGGGAAGTTAGCGAATTCTTTTTCCGTGCCTTGAAAGGATAAATCTTGGCCCAAATAGTCCGTTACGAATTGCAAATAGTCGAGAAATAACGCCTTTACTGCCGCGACATCTGATTTTGATGTCGCAGGGCGTACCTCCACATCCGGCATAATGTTTACGCGCCAGCGGCGATGGAGAGCTTATCAATAAGAGTGGGGGAGACTTGTCCCGTGACTTCCATGCCATTGGCCTGTTCAAACCGAGTGATGGCTTGACGTGTTTTACTTCCCATAATGCCGTCGGGGGCTCCTACTTCAAAGCCCATATTGCTCAGGAGTGTTTGCACTTGCTTCAGCTCTGCCACTTTGGCGGCGGCTTGGCGGTCTTTCTCCGCTTTATTCCAAGGAAGGTTCTTAAAGATACCATTCGCCGCTTGATTGATTTTGACGGGCTCAAAGTTTTGAACACGAATTTTCGCGGCCTCAAGTTCAGCAGGGGGCACAGAGGCGTCTAGGGCCTGCAGACGGGCTTTGGCGGCTTGGTCGCCTTGAGAGGCGGCGATCGAATACCAGAAATAGGCATCAGCCACATTCGGTTTCACGCCTTGACCGTTTTCATATAAAATGGCGAGGTTGAATTGTGAATCTACAACGCCGCGTTCTGCCGCTTTCTCAAACCATCCTGCCGCAGTTGTCATGTCGACCTCTACGCCGCCATTTCCATAAGCGTAATAAATGGCAAGATCATGCATGGCGATGCGATTGCCGGCGCGTGCAGCACGCTCCGTCAAATCTTTGGCCAGTTCTGTGTTTTTCTCAACGCCTTCGCCGGCCTCGTATATTTTAGCCAGACGATATTGCGCAGCGGGTAAGGTTTGCGACGCAAGGCGGATGTTTTTGACGCCAGCCTCGATATTATTTTGTTCTAATTGGGAAAGCCCTAATTGGAATTGTGCGATAGCGTCACCCTTGGCGGCGGCTTCTTGTAGGCTGCCTGCTTCAGCGGCTGAAATTCTGGGGGCTTGATTTTCCGCATACACGCCTATTGTCGGCGCTGCATTTTCTGCCAGTGACGAATCTATGGTTTGATGAGTATTGGTTTGACCTAAATCCTGCGTCAGAGACCCTCCAAGTGTAGGGTTCTGCAGAGGCTGTTCCGTTGTGACGGTTTTTGAGAGCGGGTCATTATTGCCAAATAAGATTGTTTTCGCAGCAAAAAGACCAATAAGCGTGACCCCTGTTGCCATAGCCGCAACGCGGACATTACGACCCGTTAAAGCGGGTAAGAGTTCAGACGATAATAGCGACCCAGATTTCTCTTTTTTGGCTTTGCGTGCCCGTTTGGTAGGCGTTGCGCCAATACGCACTTCATCCATACGCTCTTCGCCATAAGCAGGGTCAGCATAAGGCAGCATTGGGTCGCCTGCCGGTAGGTTCTCTACATCATTATAGTTCAGAGGCGCGTCTGTTTGCGCAACGTCGCCATAAGGGGAGGGTGCAAAATGAGCCGCCTCATTACCGCTTAAAAAAGGCGGAGGCGTAACGACGCCGTTATTATGGGGCAGTGGGTTTGAATAGGCCGTTTCTGGTTCTTGTAGGAAAGCCGGCTGTGCTGGTGCTTGCGGAGCATATAATGCCTGCGGCGCTTGAGGCTGATAGGCGGCAGGGTCAAATTCCACAGGGCCTGTTTGCGGCTGCGCCTCAATTGGAGCGTCAATTGTTTCAGTAAGAACGTATTCATTCACTTCGTCGGCAAAGGTTGCCGCGACAAGAGAGCGCCCTGCGGCCATAGGGGCTGCACTTGAATGAGGGTATGGCGCGGCAGGAATAGGCTGCGGCGCGGGGGCCGGCGGGGTTTGCGGCGTGAAGTTTACAATATTGGATGGGTTGTTTGGCGCATATGCTGTGCCCGCTACTGTGCCTACGGGTTCCGGCTGTGTCGGCGCTGGGCGAGATTCAATCGTTTCAACGCTCTGTTTTGTTTGCATCAAATCCTGACCCATGATTTCGGATTGGGTTTGAAGCGCTTCAAAATTAGCATCCATTGTATCAAGGCGTGATTGAAGCGTATCAATTTGCTGGGAGAGAGCCGCGATTTCATCAGATAGATGAATTTCAGGGAGGTCAGACGCGGCGGTATTGGCAAATTGCTCGGCTTGCGCGTGAATTTGATCTTGTATTTGTGCCTTAGTGCGAGCCAAATTGGTCGCAGCTTCTTTCCCGGCGGCTTCTAATCGGTTGATCCGCATTTCAAGAGACTGTGTATTGTTCTTGAACTCGGCTTCACTCTTGGCCGTGGCATCAGAAATTCTGGCGGAAATGATATCCGAAATAAAGTCATCTTCACGAGAATTACGTTTTGTGATTTCTTCGCTCAGGCTAGCGACTTTATCGCCAATCATGCCGAAAGCTTCAGTTGTGTCAGCTTCTATTGTTTCAAGGCGTTCAGATAGACGTTTCTCAACCAATCGCAGGGCTTCAGAGGCTGCAACTTGATCCTTTAAAATTCTATCCTCAACCGCTTTGGCCAAATTGGCTAAGTGACGGTTGATTTTCGCAATGGCGAGGGCTTGATGACGTTCAGAATTATTCAAGCGCGTTGTTGCTGAATTCAGCGCAGTTTGTACGGCTTCGGGGTTAGGGTGGCTCAACGCTGATGCTAGTGTGGCTTTTATTTCGGCCTGCGTCGTGGCGAGGCTTTGTTCCATTTCTTCTGATAAGCGGCCAACACGCCGTGAGAGTGCAGATTTTTGACTGGCGCTCTCTTTTTTTGTACGTGCGTCCAGATTGGCGACGACCTCTTCAAGCGTTTTTACGCTTTTGCGAGTAAGAGTATCTGCCCGCTTCATCCGCGTTTCAAGCGAGGCGAGCGACTTTTGCATTTCCGTCAGGGTCGGACGCTTGCTCGGCGCAGACTTCTTAGGGCCCGTTTTCTTAAGAGTTGTTTTTTTAGCGGCCGCCTTGTTGCGCGGTTCAGTTAGAGGCGCTTGAGTAGCAGGGCTTTCTTGGGGCAGGGCTTTGCTCTCGGCTGCACTTGCCGGTTTGGTTTTCGCTGAGGATGTTTTACGCGACTGGCTCATGCGACTCCCGACTTCCCAATAAGTCTTCTCAAACCCTATCTCTCCCGAAGAATCAGGTCCGATTTTGAGACAAACTGCGCCATTTGTAGTTAACGCCGCGTTAAGGCGTTAACCTTTTCCGCACGAATTATTCGTTTTTCGCCATAAGGACTCTCATACTGTTTTTGCTTGACGTTTACGTTAACGTAAACTATAAATGCCGCATGGAAGTCGCCACACATAAACATCGAGTCGAAAGTTGGGGTATTCGCCAATTTTCAGAGATGTTTGACGTGACGGCTCGGACAATCCGTTTTTACGAAGATAAGGGTCTGTTGAGCCCTGAGCGTGAGGCGGGTGTTCGTGTCTTTAGCCCCGCAGATCGTGCGCGATTTGAGCGTATTATGCGGGCGAAGCGATTAGGCTTTTCACTCGATGATATTAAAACGGTGTTAGATGTAACCAAAGGAAATGTCGCGGATAGGGGGGCTTTGACCCGTCGGCGCGCTAATTTTCAAGCGGTTATTGAAAGCCTCGAAAAGCGCCGCGAAGATATTGAGCTTATGAATAAAGATATGCGCGATATTGTGGCGATTATTGATGAACATCTTGAAACAGCCGAAGAAGAGCCAAGCGTAGAAAGTTTGGCCGCCAAATATGAGGCCGCCTTTAAAAAGAGCCTTGCCCATTCGGATGAGGGTCAAGGCTACAGCTTTGACTACCAAGCCGACGATTTTGCACCTTCCAACCCCGAAATTTCCAAATAAACCCCTATTAAGGAAAAAGTTATGCCTAGTTATAAAGCCCCCGTTCGCGACATGCAGTTTTTGCTTCATGAAGTTCTTGGATTTGAAGACCTTCAATCATTCGAAGCTTTTAGTGAGGTCGATCGTGACCTAGCGGATGCTGTTCTTGAGCAATCCTCAAAATTTGCCGAAGAAGTTTTGGCGCCTCTGAATATT
The DNA here is from genome assembly GCF_003634015.1 of Litorimonas taeanensis. NCBI lineage: Bacteria > Pseudomonadati > Pseudomonadota > Alphaproteobacteria > Maricaulales > Robiginitomaculaceae > Litorimonas > Litorimonas taeanensis. The sequence goes on along the minus strand of NZ_RBII01000001.1, from coordinate 1,243,851 downwards.
GTGGGGGATCACGAAGGCTGTACGCGCCATGATGATGGTTCAGTCACCACCCCAACGGGCTTTAAAGATGCCTTTAAGCAAATGACCGAAAATGGTTGGACGGGGCTTTCCCTTGATCCTGAATATGGCGGCCAAGGCATGCCAGGTATGTTGGGCATTGCAGCGTCTGAAATGTGGTCATCTGCGAATATGGCTTTTGCGATGTATCCTGGCCTAACGGGCGGTGCCATTAAAGCGATTCACACAGGGGGATCGCCTGAACAAAAACAGACTTATTTGCCAAAAATGATTGCAGGTGAGTGGACAGGTACAATGAACCTGACGGAACCGCATTGTGGTACAGATTTGGGTCTGTTGAAAACAAAAGCCGTTCCAAATGGCGATGGTAGCTATAAGATTTCTGGTCAGAAGATTTTCATCTCGGCTGGTGAACATGATATGTCTGATAATATCATTCACCTTGTTTTAGCGCGTATCGAAGGCGCGCCAGCGGGCACAAAAGGAATTTCACTCTTTATTGTACCGAAGTTCAAATTGGACGAAAATGGAAACCCGGGCGAGCGTAACCTTGTGTCATGTGGTTCAATCGAAGAGAAAATGGGTATCCACGGTAACTCCACTTGCGTCATGAATTATGACGAAGCGGAAGGGTATCTTATCGGCGAAGAAAACAAAGGTCTTCGCGTTATGTTCGTCATGATGAACGAAGCCCGTATCGGCGTTGGTTTACAAGGCGTTGGGCAGTCAGAGGTTGCCTATCAAAATGCAGTTGCCTATGCAAAAGACCGTCTGCAAGGCCGCTCTCTTGCGGGCCCAAAAGAGGCTGATAAGCCAGCTGACCCTATCATTGTACATCCTGATGTGCGCCGCATGTTAATGGAGACAAAAGCCTTTAACGAAGCGGGCCGCGCGCTCTTATATTGGGCCGCAAAACAAGAGGATGTAGAAAAGCACTCAACAGATGAAAAACTAGTTGAGAAATGTGACGATTACCTTGGCCTTTTGACACCTGTTGTAAAAGGTTACCTCACAGATATGTCTATGAAGACAACGATTGACTGCCAGCAAATTTTTGGCGGTCATGGATTTATCGAAGAATGGGGCATGAGCCAATTTGTTCGCGATAACCGTATCGCGTTGATTTATGAAGGTGCAAATGGCGTTCAGGCGCTTGACCTTGTGGGCCGTAAACTTGCCCGTAATGGTGGCCGCGCGTTGATGACACTTAACAGTGAAATCGCTGAGTTCTTGAAAGAGAATAAAGAGACAGAAGGCCTTTCTGAATTTATGGATGGCTTGTCTGGCGCACAGAAAAAACTCACCGAAGCGACTATGTGGTTGATGCAAAACGGTATGTCTGACCCGAATAATGCGGGTGCAGGTTCTGTGGACTATATGCACATGATGGGACTATCTATTTTGGCCTATATGTGGGCGCAAATGGCTGTTGTGGCCCAAGCTGCAATTGATAACGGATCGAATGAAGACTTCTATCCGAACAAGCTGATTACGGGGCGTTATTTCATGTTGCGTATGCTGCCTATGCTCGACGCGCATTTAGCGAAAATTAAAACGGGCGCAGCCCCTGTTATGGCGCTTGATGAAGCGGCATTTTAAATAAATTAAAAATAAACCTCGGTCTCCGGGCCGAGGTTCTCTTACGTCTAACGATAACAAATTGGAGTTCCCATGGCCGCGATAGATTTTAAAAACCCTGATTGGTATGATGAAGAAGACATCAATATTTTCCGCGAAGCCGTTCACGGATTTTATGCGCGCGAAATGGCGCCCCATTCAGAAGAGTTTCGTAAGAACAAGAAAGTCGATCGTAAATATTGGAATATGGCGGGCGAAATGGGCCTGCTTAACTGCGCTATCCCTGAAGAATATGGCGGGGGCGGTGGAGATTATCGCCATGAGATGATTATCATGGAAGAATTGGTCAAAGCCAATGTCGACGGTTTTGGCCTCTCTCTCCATAACGCCATTGTTGCGCCATATATCCTGCATTACGGTACAGAGGAGCAAAAGCAAAAATGGTTGCCGCGTATGGCATCAGGCGAGCTTGTTGGCGCTATTGCCATGTCAGAACCAGGAACGGGTTCAGACCTTCAAAACGTAAAAACGAACGCTAAAAAAGATGGCAATGGTTGGGTGCTGAATGGTTCTAAAACCTTCATCACCAATGGCGGGACGGCTAACCTTATCGTGATTGTTGCGGATACGGGCGGCGAGGGCAAAATGTCCAAATCCTTATTCGTGGCCGAAACGGACGGCCTTGAAGGGTTCCGTCGTGGCCGCATTCTCGACAAGGTGGGTATGGATGCCCAAGACACGGCCGAGCTTTTCTTCGACGATATGAAATTACCAGCCGATGCCTTGCTTGGGCCAGAGACTGGTCATGGCTTTATTCAATTAATGAAAGAATTGCCGCAAGAGCGCCTTAACATCGCTGTTCAAGGTGTTGCGCAAATGGAAGCTGCTCTGGAAATGACGATTGAATATTGCAAAGAGCGTCAAGCCTTTGGCAAGCCCATCATGAGCTTTCAAAACACACAATTTGAGTTGGCTGAATGTAAAACCATTGTCACGATTGCCAAAGCTTTCACATATGATTGCGCTGAAAAACATCTCCGCGGAGAGCTCGACACAGTCACGGCATCTATGGCGAAATACTGGGTCACCGATAAAGAGTGCGAAGTTATTGACCGTTGTCTCCAGCTACACGGCGGCTATGGCTTTATGAATGAATACCGTATTGGCCGTATGTATCGCGATAGCCGCGTTCAGCGTATTTATGGCGGCACGAATGAGATTATGAAACTTCTCATTGCGCGGAGTTTGTAAGAACGCCATGACTGATCTTGTTACTTATACTCTGAACGGCAATGTGGCCACCATCGCTATGGATGATGGCAAGGCCAACGTCCTGTCGACCCAAATGATTACGGAATTGAATGAGGCTTTTGATAAGGCCGAAGCTGATGACGCCATAGTTGTTTTAACGGGCCGCGAAGGCATGTTTTCTGGCGGATTTAATCTTAAGGAAATGCAAGCAGGGCCAAAAGAAGCCATGATTTTGACCTCGAAGGGGTCAAAATTGGCGCGCCGTATAATGGCCTTTCCAAAGCCCGTTATCGCCCTTTCTACGGGGCACTCTATCGCTATGGGGGCTTTCTTATTATTGGCGTGTGATTATCGTATGATAGCAGACGGAGACTATAAGGTGGGGTTGAATGAAACCCTCATTGGGATGACGATGCATAACTTTGGTATTGAAATTGCCCGTTATCGCCTTGCGAAAAACTATTTCAATCGCTGCGTTATTAATGCTGAGATTTTCAATCCAAAGGGCGCTGTGCATGCAGGCTTTATTGACCGTATTGTGCCGGCTGAGCAAATGCCGATGGCCGGAGCAATGGCTGGGCAAATGTTTGGTCAGCTTAATATGACGGCGTTCAAAGGCACGAAATTACGCTCCCGAAAAGCCGTGTTTCAAATCCTTGATCAAGCCATTGAAGATGATCTTGACCCAGAGAAAATTCACGCTGTCTAAGCCCCATGCGCCGCGAAAATTATGATATTAAGGGCGGAACACTCTCTGCCCTTCATTTTGGGGATGAAAGCCAGCCCGTTAAACTGGTCATGTTGCATGCAAATGGACTGAATGCCCAATCTTATCGGGGTTTGCTTGAACCCTTAGGGGTGCATGCCCTTTCATTGGATTTGCGCGGTCATGGCATGACCCAATTACCGATTAACCCCAAAGGTCTTCGCAACTTTTATGGCTTTCGGGATGATGTCGTAGAGTTCGTGCAAAACTATATTGAAGGGCCGGTAATTCTGTCGGGCCACTCCCTTGGGGCTGTGGTCTCAATGCTCAGCGCACCGATTTTAAAAGATAAAATGGCGGGCTATGTGGGTTTTGACTTGCCGCTTTTATCCAGTTTCCTACGTGTGGTTTTTAAAATGCCGGGCGGCTTGGATTTTCTAAAATCTAAATTGCCGATAGCCGTTGCTGCGGGGCGTCGCCGCTCTGAATTTGATAGCTTAGAACAGGCTTTTGGGCGCTATAAAGATCGCGGAATATTTAAAGGGTTTCCTGACGCGACCCTGAGGGATTATGTAGAGGGCGGCTTTATCCCTTCCCAGAATGGCTATAAATTGGCCTGCAATCCAAAGTGGGAACAATCTATCTTCCCCTCTCATGACCATGATTTATTTGGCGCGGCCAAACAATTGCCACTCAATAATACGAAAGTTGTGTTTGCGACCTCGGATGCGCCCAGTACAGCGTTTACCCGAGCCCATATGCGCGGCGTGATTGGTAAAGAGAATGTAGAGCGTCTTGCGGATACCAATCATATGTTTCCGCTAAATCAGCCAGATATAGCGCGCCCATTTTTGCTGGACGCGATTAAACGCGCAAAAGTTTAATCAAAGCTCATATCCTTTGAAAATCTTTATCCCTTTAATTGCGGAATGACATTCTCATTCAGATGTTCGACTTGTTCTGGTGGTGTTTTTACCAATTTCCGAGTTTTGGTGTTGAACAAACAGCCTCTAGCCGTAGAAGTCATGTAACATTCGCCCGTCACAGGGTTGAGAAGGTTATGCATTATCCCGCGTGTGTAAATATCAGCGCCTAGAAAGGCAGGCACATAGGCATAAGCATCACCTACCTCTGGAAAGCTGTGAAACACGGCTCTGGCTTCGAGTAGGGCGCCCATACCACCGGCTTCGCGGTAATTTGGATCATGCAATTCGGGCCAACCATCGTGGAACCATCCGCCTGAGGACGTCGTTCGCCCAAAATAAGCCTGCGGCGTAATTTGGCCGATATTATTGCCTTCTTCTTCTCCAAAAACGCCCGCTCCGACAACGGATAACCCTAAATCGAGTAAAGCCTCTAAATTGAGCTTGAGAGGCTCTTTCGTCAAATCAATATTACGCGGCTTGGCTGGAGCGGGTAACTCTACCAAAAATCGAGGAGCCGCTTCTTTTACGCGCGAGGGCCAATTAAAGGCGCGGATTTCGTGGATGTAAATATGTTCAACGGTCTCGACGACTGTGGCGGCAATGCGTCCGTCATAATGATACATGATATGGCAAAGCTTCGCCGTTGTTTCATCTAACGAAATCAGTCCGCTTTCAATTTTCAGCGCGTCACCCGGGCGCGCTTCCGCTTGGTATTTGATGTGAAAGTCGCGAACGCGAACGGTGCTGTTTGCATCGTTTTTAAACGCGTCAGGAAGGCCCATGCGGATAATCAATCCCGCTCTGGCTTGTGCGGTTTTATAAACATAATGCCGCATATTCAGATGGCCCAGTTCATCGCACTCCCATGCTGAACACTCACCCGCCCATGTTAATGTAAATGGCATATCTGACCTTAAGCTGCGCAATGGGCGCATTGCCCATAATGTTCGACGACGCTTCGATTGATGTGAAATCCGTCTGGTTTGCAATTTGTATGATCATGCGCATGACGCTCTTCAACGGATTGACAGGCTTCGCATATGAAAAACTCGGCCAGATGACCCTCATGTTTATGATCACAGGCTATGAAGGCGTTAATGGCTTCTATGCGGTGGATGAGGCCGTGTTTGGATAAGAAGTCCAGAGCGCGATATACTGTAGGGGGCTTTGGCGAGCCCAATTGGGGGCTTAATCGGTCAAGCAGGTCATAGGCTTTCACGGCCCCGCCATCAGAGATAATCAATTCCAAGACATGTTCTCGCAGAGGGGTGAAGCGCTCTCCTGCGCTCGTAACCGTGTTTCTGGCGCTGCTAAGGCGTTCACTTAGGCTCTCAGTATCAATATTGTCTCTCATGCGGTGCTCTTAGCCTGATTTGACTTTATGTGAAAGGCGTCAATCCTGTGTTGAACCCATTCATCAAATTGTCTAAAGGCTTCATGGAATTTGGCTCTACTGGTCTTGACTAGTGGAGCTACATCTTATTTAGGACACGAAATTTAACACCGCCTTTGGGGAAGGACCACCATGGCCAAGAAACCAGAAACTAAAGCCGATAGCAGCGTTGGCGTAACGGGTAACGTAATGTTTTACAAAAACCCGCAACCTTTATCTTTGGAAGCTCATAAAAGTTTTGGCGTAAAGCCCGTTGCAAAACCTTTTGAATTTATGGCTGATCAGCACTTCTTGCCTATGACGGCTCCAGAATTTGGTGCAGCAGCTGCGTCATTCCCTATTATCTTTGCAGGTGAAAATCGTTTGCCTTTGGCCGTTATGGGTATCCGCCAAAACGAAAACCTATTCGTGACGGATGGACAGTATAACCAAGATTTCTATATGCCAGCTTTTGCACGCCGTTTCCCATTTGTTTTGGCGGCTGACCAAGCCAATGACCGCTTTGTTGTTTGTGTTGATACAGATGCAGAATGCGTCACAGATAAAAAGCCAACGCAAAGCTTCTTTGATAAAGACGAAACGTCAGCTTTCACAAAAGAAGCCTTCCAGTTCCTGCAAAACTATGAGCGTGATCGCCAAGCAACATCTGTCATGATTGAAGATTTCAAAAAAGCAGACCTTTTTGAGCAAAAAGAAATGAACTTCCGCGGACAAAACCCTGATGGTTCAGAAGCTCCTGTTCAAAAAATCGCAGATTACTTTGCCATTAGCGAAGAGCGTCTAAAGAATTTGCCTGCTGAAACACTCAAAGAATATTCAGACCGTGGTTACTTGGCTGTGGCTTATGCCCATCTTGTTTCCTTGGGGAACTGGCAGCGCCTTGTGAATATTACTTTGCGTCGTTCCAGAGACGAAGCCTCTGCTTAAGTTAAGCGAGGTTTTAAAGTTTAAACCCGGATTGGAAACAATTCGGGTTTTTTATTGTCTAAATCTTTAATCTATAAAAGCGGCGAACCAAACGACTTCACCTCTGCGTGAGGACAGGGGAAAGCCTGTTGGCCCTTTTATGAATTTGCGGTACGAGCCCATATGAAAGCTTTTCTTCTCAGCCTATTTGCGTTTTTAATTTCAATCTTACCGCTGACGGCCTTGACGGCTCATGCAGCGGAAAGCGCTGAGATTGATACAGGTAAAGTTGTGGCTTCGCTTGTTAGTTCCCATGACAGTGCGGCCCCAGGGGAGACCATTCATGTGGCTCTGCGTACCGTATTAGATAAAGGTTGGCACACATATTGGCGTAATCCCGGCGATAGTGGTGAGCCCGTTCAGCTCGACTGGGTGTTAGGCGCGGGCTGGGAGGTCGGAGAGATAGTTTGGCCCTTGCCAATGACCCTGCCGACAGGCCCCATCATCAATTATGGTTTTGAGGGCGCGCCGCTCTTTCCTGTGACTTTAAAAGTGCCAGAAACAGCCGCAATAGGTACGGTTGAAACGATTGAAGTCGATTTTTATTATCTCGTTTGTAAAGATGTATGTATTCCCGAAAATGGCGTTGCGTCTATTGATTTGCGCATTGGTGAAAACGTCAAAGACGTTTTGTGGGAAGCGCTCATTAACGAAGCGATTACTCAGGCCCCCAAGCCTGTTTCGGTAAAGGCTGGCGTTTCGAAAACAAATGATACAGCCACCATCACGGTAACAGAGTTGCCGGAAGGTGATTTTTCTAACGCATATTTTTTCCCTTTTGATCAGGGAATCCTGATGCATTCAGAGCCGCAAAAAGTGGAGCTGGGGACTAAGGGTATCGCTTTAACGAGCCCATCAGATTATGCGTGGGATGAGGGCCTGCCAGATACACTATCAGGCGTTCTATCTTATGAACAAAACGGCCGATCTGTCGGGGCTGAGATAGCCTTAACAGTCGGGGACAATTTGGATGTTGGCCTAAGCCCTGCAAAAGGACAATTGGCAGAGAGCAATATCGGCCTTGTTGGAGCAATATTCGCGGCGCTTTTGGGCGGCTTAATCTTAAATCTAATGCCCTGTGTTTTTCCTATCATTTCTATGAAAGCGCTCAGCATTGCAAAAACAGCGCATGGTGAACGTACTGTCATTCGGCGTGAAGCTTGGGCCTATACAGCTGGCGTGATAGCGACATTTATAGCCCTCACGCTTTTACTATTAGGGTTGAAAGCCGCCGGAAATGAAATTGGTTGGGGTTTCCAGTTACAATCACCGCCCGTTGTGGCGCTCTTGGCTTTGCTCCTCTTTGTAATTGGGTTGAATTTATTGGGCCTATTTGAATTCGGTGCCAGACTGCAAAATACAGGTTCTGGAATTGCCGCAAAAGGAGGGCTGAAAGGTTCATTCTTCACTGGGTTGCTTGCCGTAATTGTAGCCACTCCCTGTACTGCGCCCTTTATGGCCGGTGCTGTGGGGTATGCCTTGGCGCAGCCCGCTTTGGTCACGATTGCGGTGTTTATGGCCTTGGCCATTGGATTTGCCTTGCCGTTTTTAATCATGGCTTATGTCCCCGGATTATTAAAAGCGCTGCCGAAACCTGGGCCTTGGATGGTACGCTTTAAAGAATTTCTTGCCTTTCCAATGTTTGCGGCCGCAATTTGGCTTGTTTGGGTCTTAACTATGCAGGCAGGATCTGGCGGCATGATAGCTATTTTGATTGCTATGCTTTTGGTGGGGTTTGCGCTTTGGTTATTCCGAGTACAAAATTACGTGTCCAAAGGTTTGGCGATTATATTGTGTCTTGCGGCCATCGTTTTATGCCTAACCCTCACGACCGAGAGCGATACGGATACGGTCTTAGAAAAACAGGCGTGGTCCCCAGAGAAGGTAGAGGCTTTGCGGGCAGAGGGTCGCCCCGTCTTTGTGGATTTCACCGCGGCATGGTGCGTGACCTGCAAAGTGAATGAAAAATTGGTTCTGGATAAAGAAAAAACTAAAGCGCTGTTCAAAGAAACCAATACGGCTTTCTTAATAGCTGATTGGACAAACAAGGATGATGTGATTGCCGCTGAGCTTGAATCTTATGGTCGGGCTGGCGTGCCACTATATCTGATGTTTTCGCCCCATGGCTCAAGCGATTCTAACAATTCCGTGAGAGCTGAAGTTTTGCCTCAAGTGTTATCTTATAATGTGTTAAAGACTGCAATTGAGGAAGCCCAGTAAAGGGTTGTCACTCAAGCGCCCGCTATCGGCGTCAGCGCTCGTTTATCATTCTAAAGAGGATTATAATGACAAAATTATCACGCACTTTATCCCTAGCCCTAATTGCAAGCACTCTAAGTTTTGCCGGGACAGCGAGCGCCAAAATCGCAACAGGTTCCACAGTTTCCAACATGACGGTCACAGATTCTAACGGCATGACGCATAATCTATCGGATTATAAAGGTAAAAAAGTCATCCTAGAATGGACGAATGATGGCTGTCCTTATGTTCAAAAACATTATGAAACTGGGAATATGCAAGCCATACAAAAAGAAGCCACAGCGGATAGCGACACAGTTTGGCTCTCAGTCATTTCTAGCGCGCCCGGTAAGCAAGGCCATGTATCTGGCGCCGAAGCCAATAATTTGACTGTGACAAGAGACGCTGCGCCAAGTGCTGTTGTGCTTGATCCAGAAGGTACAATGGGTAAGGCGTTCAACGCCAAAACAACGCCGCATATGTATATCATCGATGCTGACCAAACTTTGGTGTATCAAGGTGCGATTGATGATAACCGCAGCGCGAAACATTCAACAGTCGCCACAGCGAAAAATTACGTCAAGGCGGCTCTTGCAGATATGGAAGCGGGTCGACCTATCGCAGAGTCAGACACGGCGCCTTATGGGTGTTCAGTAAAATATAAGAGCTAGATTATTCGAGCCTCTAATTAAAAAAGCCCGCCTAATTTGGCGGGCTTTTCATTTGGGGGAAGGCTATCGTTAAAGCGACGCTAATCGCCCTTCATTTTTCGCAAGAAGATAATAAAACGTGACGCGGTTCTTTTTATTGTCTGATTTCATTGTTTCGCAAACGGCCTGTACCTTGGCGTCTAAGATGTCGGTTTCATCTTCGAGGCCCAATTTCTTAATGAGCCAACTATTGCGTACTGTGTGACGTTCTGTCTCGTCTGAGCAGGCTACAAAACGACCGTCATTATTACGGAGTGCGATACCGCAATGGATGACGATTTTACGCACAACAGATATATCCGCTGCGGCGTCAAAACGCTGAACATCCGCGAGGTAAGGGGCGTATTTATCAGTGTCTGCTGTGGCTGAGGCAGGCTGGGTTTTTGGTGCAGGCGTTTCCTTTTGAACATTTTTGGTAACCGCCGCTTTTGCGGGCTGGGTTTTTTGAGGCTTAGCTTTTTTGGCCATTGGCTTAGATAATTTATCAATCTGCGCGTTTAAGCGTTCAATTTTAGCTTCCAGTTCAGCGACTTTTTTAGTGGAATTTGACGTCTTAAAAGCGCGTTTCGGCATTTTGAACTTCAGTTTTTCAGAGACATCCGTTTTGACTGTGGAAGACAGAGTATTGAACTGAGTTTCGACTTTTTCTCCATGAGAGACACAGGTTTCGAATAGGTTTTTAACGAGCGTGCTGGCCTGATCGCTTCGTAATTTAGCACGGTCATATGCAAAACCATGTAGGCCGATATAGGCGCGGCGCGCCGTCGTAAGAGGCTTAAGCTTTTTCTCAAGAGTCTTGGTCGACATAATGTCCCCCTAAAAGATGGATAATACATGTCTGATAGCGAGATAAATTAGAAACCGCGCCCTAATGCGGTGGGGGGAACATTTGAATGATTTGCGGCATAAAAAAAGCCGCCCCGAAGGACGGCTTCATGTCTAAAACTATCAAAAGACTATTCTTCTGATTTAGCTTCTTCAGCAGGCGCTTCTTCAGCAGGCGCGGCTTCAGTGGCTTCTTTTGCAGCCGCTTCAGCTGCTTTTTTAGCTTCAGCAGCGGCTTCTTTTGCTTCTGCTTCGGCGGCGGCGCGGGCTTCAGCTTTCTCTTTACGCTCTTCTTCTCGCTCTACAGCTTTTTGGCCAGGCTTACCTTTTTGAGGATTGTTTCCAGCTTTCCATTCCCAAAGGCCAGCGGCGCCAAGAAAACGTGCAACGCGCTCTGTTGGCTGTGCGCCTTTTGAAAGCCATTCTTTACACTTTTCGACGTCTAACTGTACGCGGTCTTCTGAGTCTTTTGGAAGCATTGGGTTGTAACGACCGACGATGTCGATGAAACGACCATCACGCGGCGCGCGAGAATCCGCAGCAACGATGCGGTAGTAAGGACGTTTTTTGGCGCCGTGACGGGCCAGTCTTAGTTTGAGAGCCATGATGTTTTTCCTTTTAATCTAGCAATCGGTTGAATTCTGTTTCTATTTCTTTTTACCAAAGGGGTTGGCGCCTAATCCCGGAAGGCCGCCGCCAAGGCCGGGGAGTTTCGGCCCCCCGCCGCCCAGACCACCAAGGCCAGGGAGCTTACCAAGGCCGGCTGGCAGGGATTTTTTTAGCTCTTCGAGTTGTTCTGGGGACATATCTGCAGGGTTAGGCATGCCGCCCATGCCTTTACCGGGCATCATACCGCCGGGCATTTTGGGCATGCCAGGCATACCGCCCATTTGCTGCATTAGGCCGGCCATGCCGCCTTTGCCCATTTTCTTCATCATATCAGACATTTGGCGGTGCATTTTGATGACCTTGTTCACTTCTTGCACACTCATGCCTGAACCGGCGGCGATGCGCTTTTTGCGCGAAGCCTTCATCAGGGCAGGGTTACGACGCTCTTCTGGCGTCATGGAGAAAATAATCGCCTGTTGCTGTTTCAAAAGATGATCATCAATCCCGCCAGCCGCGTCGATTTGTTTCTTCATTTTGCCCATGCCGGGCATTAATTTCATCAGGCCGCCCATGCCGCCCATTTTCTGCATTTGACCAAGTTGTTTGGCGAGATCATCCAAATCAAATTGGCCTTTGCGCATTTTCTCTGCGGCGCGTTCGGCTTCTTTTTGGTCGATGACTTCTGAGGCGCGTTCGACAAGCGAAACGATATCGCCTTGCCCTAAAATACGTCCTGCAAGGCGTTCTGCGTCAAAGGCTTCTAGCCCGTCTAATTTCTCGCCTGTACCTAGGAATTTAATGGGTAGACCTGTAACGGCGCGCATAGAGAGCGCCGCACCGCCGCGACCGTCGCCGTCAATCCGAGTCAGGACAAGACCTGTAAGCGGCAGGCGCTCATGGAAGCGCTTGGCCGTTTCAACAGCATCTTGGCCCGTCAGGCTATCTGCGACCAGAAGGGTTTCAATAGGCTGCGTTTCCTTGGCGATAGCCTCAACTTCGTCCATCAACTCATCATTGATGGTGGTGCGGCCCGCCGTATCGAGGAAGACAACGTCATACCCGCCCTTGGCGCCTTCGCTCATGGCGCGTTTGGCGATCTCGAGGGCGCTTTGCCCCTTGATAATAGGTAAGAAACCAACATCGGCTTGCTTAGCCAGCATACCGAGCTGTTCCATCGCGGCAGGGCGATTCGTATCCAGCGAGGCAAGAAGGATTTTCTTTTTAAACGCCTTTTTTAGGTAAAGCGCGATTTTACCCGATGTCGTGGTTTTACCAGAACCTTGAAGGCCCGCCATAAGAATGGCAACGGGCGGACGACCTGAAAGGTTAAGATGTGTGGCCTTGGCCGCTTCTTCTTTATCAGCGTCTTCATCAGAGAGCGTACCGCCAAGCATGTCGATAAGGGCGTCATTGACGATTTTAACGACCATCTGGCCGGGCTTGATTGATTTAATAACCTTTTCGCCAACGGCTTCGCGGCGAATTTTTTCGACGAAGGTTTTAACAACGGGCAGGGCCACGTCAGCTTCTAGCAAGGCGACGCGGATTTCACGCATAGCGGCATTAACGTCTTTCTCTGATAGAGCGCCGCGCCCTGTCAGATTGTCAAAGACATTACCAAGCTTATCACCTAATGTGTCGAACAAATGTTCACCTCAAAATTAGCAATGCCCAATGCACAAGAGCCGCGGTGAACGTAACACGTCGACCACGGGACCCCGTCTGCATCTCGCACAGCGCGGAGCGCAGGAATAAATCTGCGCTGAATTAAGGGGCGTTTATTGAAAACTGGCGGAAGTGTCAAGCAAGCTTATTCGCTGCGGATAAGCCCGTTCAAAGCGTAAGCTAGGATTATGTTTGAACACCTGCATAAGGTGTTGCGAAGTTTAATTGTTTGTAATTTCAAATTGTTTTGGCCGATTTATAAAATACAGATAATCAATCAAAATAAATGAAGTTGTGACGCAACTCTTATTCTCTTTCTGTCGTATCTGAATTAGAGGGATACCCCTGTCAGATATCGATATAAAGAGAGCCATGACTTTTACAAAACCACCATATTTTCATCAGAAACTTTCTCTGAAAAGCGTCTCAAGCCTTGGCTTAATGGTGGGGTTATTGTCCCAACCCGCCTTTGCCCATGATGACTTGCTTCACAGGGTTGATGAAGTTGTCGTATATGGGCGGGCTCTGGATAAGATCGGCGAAGCCAAGACAGCCTCAGAGGGCACTGTTGGCTATTCGGATTTCGAAAACCGACCGCTGAGTCGTTCAGGCGAGTTAGTGGAAGTCATCCCCGGGGCTGTGGCCACACAACATTCAGGTGAGGGGAAATCCAATCAGTATTTTCTGCGGGGGTTTAACCTTGATCACGGGACTGATTTTTCAGCCAGCGTTGACGGCGTGCCCGTCAACCTTCGCACCCACGGGCATGGGCAAGGTTATCTTGATCTGAACTTTGTTATTCCTGAACTTGTTGAGAGAGTGGACTACCGTAAGGGGCCTTATTCCGCGCAAGTAGGGGATTTCTCTACTGCGGGTTCGGCGCAATATCTGACACGAGAAAGCCTCGATCATAATTTTCTTCAACTGACGGCGGGGGAATATGGTTATCTGCGCGGCGTGGCGGCGGGTACGCAGCAGCTCTCGGAGAGAACAAGTCTCCTCTTAGGGGGAGAAATACAGCGCTATGACGGGCCTTGGGATCTGGATCAGGATTTGAAGAAGTTTAACGGTCTGGCCAAACTCATCCATGTGGGCGGTCTTAGCCGCTCTGTCTTGAGCGCTAGTTATTATCAAAGCGATTGGACGGCGACGGATCAAATTCCATTAAGAGCGGTGCAGGAAGGTACAATCGACAGATATGGCTTTATCGATGATGATTTAGGCGGTGAAACACATCGTGCCTCTCTGGGGTTTGACAGTCAGATTTTTTCAAGTAGCGGCGCCGAGACGAATATAAATTTATACATAGTAGATTATGATCTCTCTTTGTTTTCTAACTTTACTTATTTCTTAAATGACCCAGTTAATGGGGATGAGTTTGAACAGCGTGATAGTCGCCAATATTTTGGGGGCTCAGTAAATCATAGCCGTCAATTGTGGGATAATCTTACACTGAGTACAGGTGCAGAGTTCCGCCGTGATAATATTGGCGAATTAGGTTTATTTAATACCGCCGGGCGCGAGCGCCTCTCTACGGTTCGCCAAGATAAAGTCAAAGAGACGAGCGCCGCAATTTGGGGTGAAGTGGAATATGCCCTCACCAATAGCTTACGCGTGAATGGCGGGATTCGGGGGAATTATTTCAAAGCGGATGTCGAGGCCTTGTCTCTTGCGCAAAATGGCGGCGAAAGCGATGATACGCTCTTATCGCCGAGCTTGGGCCTTGCGTGGCAGGCCGCGCCTAATCTGGAACTTTACGCTAATTACGGGCAAGGCTTTCACTCCAATGATGTGCGCGGCACAACAATTTCAGTGGACCCTGTTACCCTTGACCCCGTTGATACAGTACCCTTGCTGGTGAAATCAAAAGGCCAAGAAATAGGCTTTAGACTCGAAAAGGGTGACTTTCGTTTAAACGCGGCCGCCTTTTACTTAGAGCTTGATTCTGAATTAGTATTCGTTGGCGATGCGGGCACAACCGAAGCCAATGATGCGACAGAACGTTTGGGTGTTGAGGGCAATATATTCTGGTTACCCAATGATTGGCTCGTTCTGGATGTAGGGGGCGCCTATACCGATGCGCGTTTCTCTGATGTCGCGATTGCAGATAGAATTCCCGGTGCCGTAGAGACGGTATTATCAGGCGGCGCATTGATGAAGTTTGACAAGCTCACTCTGAATACGCGCCTTCGTCATTTTGGGGCGGCTCCTTTGATAGAAGACAATAGCACGCGTTCAGAGCCGACAACCTTGGTCAATTTTTCCGCGCATTATGATTTGCACGATGTGACCTTTGGCCTAGAGCTTTTGAATGTCTTGGACGCAAAAGATTCCGATATTAGCTATTTATTTGAATCCCAATTAGCAGGCGAAGCGCAGCCTGTGGAAGACATTCATTTTCATTCCGTAGAGCCAAGGCAAATAAGGGCCAGTATTCGCTATAATTTTTAAGCTTTTCATACAGATAGCCTTGCCCAAGCTTTTGCTTATGCGATTTTTTGGGCGTGTATATGCGGCGAAATCGGCGCTCCTGAGGCCTTTATGTCTGCTGTAGTTTTATCTGTGTTCGGCGCTGTGTTCGGCTTTGTGTTTTCTTCGGCTTTCATCAATGGCAAGGGGATGTGGACGGTGAACATGGTGCCATAATTCAATCGGCTTTCTAGATTGATTGATCCCCCCATGGCTTCGACCATCCCTTTGGTAATCGAAAGGCCCAAGCCTGTGCCTTGGGTCTGTGTTGAATGGCGATTATCGACTTGCTCAAAGCGTTTGAAAACGCGCTCAGTATGCTCTTCGGAAATGCCAATCCCTGTATCGCGTACATAAAGATACAAATCGAAAACATCTAAATTACGGCTCATGCCTTTGACAAAGATATCTATACGGCCTTCTTTCGTAAACTTCACCGCATTGCCAATCAGATTATTGGCGATTTGTCTGAGACGGCTTTCATCCCCAATAAACATCGTCGGAACATAAGGGTCATAATGTAGGCCTAATGAAATTCCTTTTCCCAAAGAGGCAGGGTGATGCAATTGAACAAGGTCATTGAGAATTTTTGCTAAATTCAGAGGCGCGTCTTTCAAGACAATTTTGCCTGCATCAAGTTTTGATAAATCCAACACATCATTGATAATCGTGACGAGGCCATCACTACACCCCTCAATGATTTCTGAATATTGTCTCTGCTTTGGATCCAAATCTGTTTTAAGCAAAAGCCCCGCCATACCTATGACGCCATTAAGAGGTGTGCGAAGCTCATGGCTCATATTCGCCAAAAAGCTAGATTTTGCATGATTAGCTTCTTTTGCGAGGCGAACATGTTTCTCCATCAGAGAGAAAATATAGGCGATACTGAGAGAGTACAGCGCCATAATCGTCGAAATAATGAGCAAGGCAATTGTACATTGAATGGCGCGTTGGAAATTTTGCCCGTCATAAAGAATTGGATTAGCTGGGAGAGTGGGTGGGGCCTGTGATGAAATATAATAAAGATACCAAATGAAGGCTGTATTGATGACGCCAAATATAGCGACGAGGCGCCAATTCCCAATCGTACCATTGATGATGGCGCCCACCACTAACAGGGGTAACATGGCTGTGTTGATGCCGATGTGATCCGGGTAAGCCGAAGCGCCAATTCCAAGTAATATAAGGCCAGAACAGAACCCCGCATAGACAGAGAAGTTTTTATAATACCGAATGAGGTAAGTCGCGCCAATAACGCAGGCTGAGGCAATGATAGAAATCCAATGGTCATGCGTCCAGCCGCCATAGGTATAGGTCATAAAGATCAGGTTGACGATCTGTGACGCGATAAAGACCCAGCCAATAATATAGACAGTACGAGCCTTCAGCAGGTCAGCGGCTCCCGTGTCGTCTGCTGCGCGTAGCAAGCGCTCATATGGCATGAGAAATTTTATAATTTCGCCCTATCTAGAAAACTGATTATTTTCTTAGAAGACGATGATTACGAAACGGTTATTTTTACAATCATCAATGCGTAACTATAATTTATCACCCTTAGGCAGTTTAAATCTTTCCTATGGGGCATCCCTTTTGTTTCCCCAAAAAAAAAGCGCCCCTTATGGGACGCTTTGAATTCTCGTTTATTAAGCGGATTAGGCTTTAACAGTGTGCGGCTGGCTAGCGTGCTTTTTCGCAGTTTCAACAAGCGCTTTAAAGCTTTCTGGCTCATTGCCAGCCATGTCAGCCAAGACTTTACGGTCAAGGTTGATACCGGCTTTGTTTAGGCCATCCATGAAACGACCATAAGTCAAACCGTGTAAACGTGCAGCCGCATTAATGCGTTGGATCCACAAAGCGCGGAACTGACGCTTTTTCAGCTTACGGCCGATATAGGCGTACTGACCGGCTTTTTCGACGGCTTGGTTAGCGATACGGAAAGTATTTTTACGGCGACCGCGATAACCTTTGGCGGCGTCGATAATTTTTTTGTGGCGTGCGTGTTTTGTGACGCCGCGTTTTACTCGTGACATAATATTACTCCAGTAAGATAAGGGCGGCGATTAGCCGTTTGGCATGAATGATTTTTTGATACGCTTTGCATCACAGTCTTTAAGAACTGTTGTGCCGCGCAATTTACGAATTTGGTCATTCGTACGTTTGATCATTCCGTGACGTTTGCCGGCTTGGCCAGCTTTCACTTTACCACTAGAGGTAATTTTAAAGCGCTTTTTTGCGCCTGACTTGGTCTTCATTTTTGGCATTTCGGTCTCCTGATTTGGTGTCTTGCATCAGACCCGATGCGCGACACAGCCTTTGTGAGTGTATAGGCATGCCTGTTAGCCCATAGCACTGCGGTTTCTGAGTCACCTCAGAAGCGGGCCTTATAGTGTTTGCGCAGAGACAGTCAAGCGGTAGAGCACAGCTATACGGGCCTAAATACCTTTCTTTTGGTTTTGCTTTTCACGCCAATGATTAAACCCAATAATGATAGCTGTCAGAGCAAAAATGAGTACGGCATCCTCTATCGCACTCCGCCATGTTATCATAGGCTCTGGCCCTGTCCAAATTGCAGAGTGCGGCAAAGTTGGGTCTGCATATCCAAAGACTGTAAACACAAAGAAATTATTACCTATATGGACACCGATAGCGCTTTCCAGACCTTGATCGGCATAACTTAGCCAACACATGGCCATGCCAAAGGCAAAAATACTCAGCATATAAGGGAGCATTTGCTGATAGGCTTCGGGATTCGCCATATGTAAAGCCGCAAATAACCCACTGGTGATAATAAAGGCTATCCAAGGCCGTTTCGTTATCTGGCTAAGGCCTTGGTTTAAATAACCGCGGCAAAGAATTTCCTCAGAGGCTGATTGAATGGGCAATAGGAAGAGCATGATACCCAACATGATAAGGTACCCTTTCCAATCTGGGTGAAGTACGACTTCATCAAAATCTTCAAAGCCCAACCCATATTCCACTGCCGTCAAACTGCCATAAACAATGAGGACGATGACAAAGCTTATTAAAAGGCGGTTCCACCGAAATGTGGGGGCCGTGGTAAGAAGGCGTTTAAGCGGGAGCCGATGCCAATATTTATAGATAAGAAATGGGACGATAAAGGCCGGGATGAAATAGATCCAAAGCATCAGGGAATCCCCATAGCCACTTCGCGGGAAATTAGGGTCTAGGGGGAGTTGCCATTCAGCGGGTAGAAAATCAAAAAGGCCGAAAAGGGGAAGGGCCAAAAGGTCAGGGAGGGTTAATAGGATGAGCGCCCCAAAAAGCCAATGCCCATATGAAATACGCCGCGAAAGCGGCGCATTGGGAAACTTTAAAAAATAATTGGGAGTGTCTGACATTTACGAAAGACGGCGTGGCCTAGCGCGGGGCTAGCACCATAGTCATCATACGACCTTCGGTCTTTGGCTCGAACTCAACTTTGGCGGTTTCGGCAAAGTCTTCTTTGACGCGTGCCAAAAGGTCCATGCCACGATCCATATGGGCCATTTCACGCCCGCGGAATCTTACGGTGACTTTTACTTTGTCGCCTCGATCAAAGAATTTTGTCATGGCTTTCGTTTTCACGCCGTAATCATGCACGTCGATATTCGGGCGCATTTTAATTTCTTTGAGCGTCTGCGTCCGTTGGTTTTTGCGGTTCGCAGCTTTTTTCTTTTGATTTTCGAAACGTAATTTACCGTAATCCAAAACTTTGGTTACGGGGGTTTCACCGGGGGCGACTTCTACTAAGTCGAGGCCTGCTGCAGAGGCAGCGGCAAGGGCTTCTTCAAGAGAGACAACTCCTCGTTTTTCACCTGTCTCAGTGATAAGAAGGACTTTGGGGGAAGTAATGTCCCGATTGATGCGCGGACCCTTGGGCTTTTTAGCAGGGGCTGCGGCTAATGGGCGTCTAGCGATGCGGAATTCTCCTAAGATTGTTAACGTTGGTCAGAATATGGCGGTAAAACCGCAAATTTTCAAGTGGTAAGGCGGGCGCTAAAGGCGCTTTTCCTACCGTATAACGGCCCGATAGACGCCAATTGTGCGTAATTGCAATGATTTTTTTGAAAAATATCGCGCTATGCGAGATCGCGCCTTTCCCCCATCATAGCTTGGCCAAGCTATGGCTTTGCGAATGGCTTTCGCCATAGCTACAGAATCATGCGCGGGGACGAGCCAACCTGTCTCTTCATCCTTCACCGTTTCCAAGGCCCCGCCTAGGGCCGTCGCAACAACAGGGCGGCCCATTGCCTGTGCTTCGGCGGCGATACGGCCAAAGGCTTCGGGCTCATTTGAGGCGCTAAGGACGATATCGGCGGCGGCGAGAATAAGGGGCATATCAGGTCTATGCCCGGCGAGTATAACGCGATCAGAGAGTCCTAGGCTTTGGGCCTTGGCTTTAACTTCGGCGACATAATCATCACGGCCTTGGGGATCCCCCACAAGGATGAGGCGGCAGAATTCTGGCAGTTCGGCCAGAGCCTCTATGGCATCAAGCTGCCCTTTCCAGCGGGTTAACCGACCTGGCAATACAATAAGCTTATCGCGCTCCGTCCCCCATTCAAGTCTTTGCGCCGTAATGGCTTCTTGACTGACAGTCATGGGGTCAAAGCGTTTCATATCGACGCCGCGATGAATAACGGTGATTTTGTCAGGGGCGCATTTATGCGTTTTAAGAATATGGGCTTTCGTAAATTCAGAATTGGCAATCACGGCGTCGCCTTTGGCCATGACGGAATTATAAAAACGCTTTAGGCTGTTATTTGCATTATAAATGCCGTGATAGGTCGTCACGAAAGCCGTATTAGTGAGCTTGGCCGCAAAATAAGCGGGCCAAGCAGGTGCGCGTGAACGGGCATGTATCACATTTATATTATGGGCTTTGACAAGTTTTGCGATTTGCAAAATACGCGGAATTACTGTGAGCACGTTTTTACTGCCGATGGATGCGCTGTGTAATATACCGCCAAGCGCTTTTATTTCTGTTTCTAATCGCCCGCCCGCAGAGAGGACATGGGCTGTATGCCCTGCCTCTGTTAAGGCCTCGACAATCTCTACCGTCGTACGTTCAACGCCACCTGCATTCAAATCAGGTAAGATTTGCAGTATGCGCAGGGCAGGGTTATCGAGGCGAGACTCATTCATCATTTAGAACCTTAGAGGGATTTTATGACTAACGCACCAGACTTTCTTGAAATCTCTGACGGAACAAAATTAGCTTATCGCAAAGTTGAGGGATTCTCTCCGACTGTGATTTGGTGTGGGGGGCTTAAATCTGACATGATGGGTTCAAAGGCTGTATATTTGGACAGTTGTGCCAAAGAGCAAGGCTTCCGTTATATTCGATTTGACTATTTTGGGCATGGCGAGAGCGATGGTAACTTTACAGAAGGCACACTTAGTCGCTGGAGCGCGGATATTATTTCGGTCATTGACAAGCTTTGCGATGACGAAGTCATTTTGGTGGGGTCTTCAATGGGGGGCTGGGCCAGTCTCTTAGCGGCTCTGGAGCGCAAACAACGCGTTAAGGCTATGGTGCTTATCAATCCGGCGCCTGATTTCACAGAAAAACTTAGGCGCGCGAAATGGGGTGAAGCCGAAGAAAAAGCTCTCATTGAAAATGGCGTGGTATATGAAACGTCAGGGTATGATGAACCTTATGCCTATTCAAAAAAGTTGATGGATGATGGTAAAGCGCGGCAAATACTCGATGGGCCTATCGCGCTATCCTGTCCTATTCGGATTTTTCAAGGGTCAAATGATACAGTCGTACCGCCGGCCCATAGCCGATTAATCGTCGATGCTGTCGAGAGCGAAGATGTCACCTGCACGCTAGTAAAGGGGGGAGATCACAGCTTGTCGAGAGCTGGGGATTTGCGACTTATCTCTGCAGCTCTGAAGGCTTTGTTTTAGGCGGGCGTATGAGCACGGCGCCCAATACATCACAGACATATGTGGTTCAGAGCTATAAGCGCCAATTGACGGAGCGCTTTCGCAAGGCGGGTATTGTGGCTGCACAAGAAGAGGCGTTAGACCTCCTCATGGCGGTGACGGGCTTTAGTCTGACGGACATCGCCTTGCGCGGAAAAGATGAACTCTCTGAAGTGGCAATGATGTCTCTATCGAGACTTGCGGCGCGTCGTTTGGGCGGCGAACCGCTTGATATGATTTTGGGTTGGCGTGAATTTTATGGGCGCAAATTTAAAGTCACCAAAGATGTGTTATCGCCGCGTGGAGACAGCGAAACGCTCATCCTTTCTTGCCTCTCTGCGTTAGAGGGTAAAACATCACCATCAATCTTAGATCTCGGCACAGGGTCAGGGGCGCTTGCCTTAACGCTTTTGGCAGAGCGGCCGGATGCGCAGGCTCTGGCAGTGGACCTCTCAGACGCGGCTTTGTCCGTTGCCAAGGAAAATGCGAAAGCCTTAAAGGTCGTGGATAGATGTGAACTTATTCAGAGCGATTGGTTTGAAAATGTTACCGGGCAATTCGATCTGATAGTGTCCAATCCGCCCTATATAACGAATGCGGCCATGGAGGCCCTAGAGACCGAAGTTTTGAATTATGACCCCGATTTAGCCTTAAGGGGCGGGGAGGATGGTCTTGAGGCTTATCGTAAAATCCTATCGGATTATCGGCCATTTTTGAAAATTGGCGGCGCTCTATGGGTGGAAATTGGATATGACCAAGGGGCGAGCATTTCTGAGCTTTTCAAACAGAACGGGGTCGTCGCGCCTAGAGTTGTCAAAGACCTAGCAGGGCATGATCGCTGTGTGGGCGGTGAATACCAAATTTAAAGGTTATATGAAATTTAAATCAAAAAAGACTTTGCGATAGTGGTTGGGTTTGCTACGTCAAAGTCACAGGCCAGAACAGTCCCGTTAAAAGATTCGTGGAGAAATTTAACAAGGACACAGCCTAAAGTCCCAATTGCTATGACATTTATGCCTAATCCGAGGCTGATGCGTGCGAGGGGAAGAACATTATCCTTATAGGACAAGACTATGAAGCGTCAGCGCGGTCGTAATCGTAATAATAACAATAATCGAAACAATAATAACAGTAATCGATCTATGGACAGTAATGGCCCAGACGTGAAAGTTCGCGGTACGGCCAGCACAATCTATGAAAAATATACGACTTTGGCGCGCGATGCGGCGAGTTCTGGAAACCGCGTAAAAGCCGAAAGCTATCGTCAACATGCAGAGCATTATCTGCGTTTGATGAACGCTCAAGAAGCTGCCAAACAAGAAGCCCGTGAAAAGGCTGAGGCCGAACGTGCGGCTCGCGGTGAAAATGAGAACGATGACGAAGACGGAGATCGCCGTAATAATAACCGTAATCGCAATCAAAATAATAACCGCCGCCGTCAACAAAAGACCACGGATGATGAGACAGCGAATACGGGAACAGAAACCCCTAAATCCCCTGACGGGTTAGAGGTTGTTAATCCTGAAGCCGAAGTCGCTATTGTTAAAAAGACGCGCAAGCCTAAAGCTGTGAAAGCTGAAGCTGCCGCAGTGGACACTGCAGAGGCGGAATCAGAAGAGGCTGCCCCCAAACGCCGCCGCAAAGCGCCAGCAAGAAAAACATCTGACGACGCGGTCGAAGCCGCCGAGTAAGCAGATTTTCTGGCGAAGACATTCAAACCTCGACTTAACCGTCGGGGTTTTTTGTTATGGGCCACTCTTGAAGGTGAGGAATAAAATCCTACATGTCTATGCGAAAGAGATGTTTGCTTTCCGAACTTAGATTTTAAGGTGAAACATGGATATCCAAGCCTATACACAACGGGGCCGTACTGTCATCCAAACGGCTCAGACTGAAGCGCTAACGCGTGACCATCAACAATTGACGCCGCTTCATATTTTCTATGCCCTTTTACAAGAGCAGGGCGGTTTACCGAAAACCCTGTTGAAAATGGCCGGTGGGAACATGGCGATATTAGAAGCCGAAATAGAGAAGGCACTTGGTAAGCTCCCACAAGTCCAAGGCGGGGCGGGATTGTCATTATCAAAAGAGAGTGCCAAGACTTTTGCGAATGCTGAAAAGTCTGCCAAAACCGCAGGCGATGCATTTGTTACGGTAGAGCGGCTATTACTCGCCACAGTCTTAAATGCAGATAAAACCTTGAACGCGGTTTTAACGGCGTCAGATATAGAGAGTTCAAAGCTACAAGAGGCGATAAAATCTGTGCGAAAAAATGATGATCCTGTGACCTCTGATGCCGCTGAAGATCAGTATGATGCGTTATCAAAATATGCGCGAGATTTGACCCAAGCCTCACGCGACGGAAAGCTCGACCCTCTCATCGGACGGGACGAAGAAATCCGCCGTACAATCCAAGTGCTATCCCGCCGTTCTAAAAATAATCCTCTCTTAATTGGGGAACCCGGTGTGGGTAAAACCGCCATTGCCGAAGGGTTGGCGAACCGCATCGTGTCAGGAGACGTTCCCGAATCTATCCGCGATAAGCGCCTCTTGGCTTTGGATATGGGGGCGTTGATTGCCGGCGCGAAATATCGCGGGGAATTTGAAGAACGCCTCAAAGCTGTTTTAAAAGAGGTCGAAGCCGCCAATGGCGAAATCATTCTCTTTATTGATGAAATTCATACGCTTGTTGGCGCGGGTAAGACGGATGGGGCCATGGATGCCGCTAACCTTTTAAAGCCCGCTCTGGCGCGTGGAGAACTGCATTGTGTCGGCGCAACAACGCTGGATGAATATCGGAAACATTTAGAAAAAGACGCAGCCCTAGCGCGCCGTTTTCTAACCGTGTTTGTCACAGAACCGACCGTCGAAGATACCGTCTCTATTCTACGCGGATTGAAAGAAAAATACGAAGTCCATCACGGTATTCGAATTTCCGATTCCGCCATCGTTTCGGCGGCTCAACTTTCAAACCGTTATATCACGGATAGGTTTTTGCCAGATAAGGCCATTGATTTAATGGACGAGGCCGCGTCACGCCTGCGTATGCAAGTGGATAGCAAGCCTGAAGCGCTCGATGAAATTGACCGGCGTTTGGTACAATTAAAAATCGAAGTCGAAGCGTTGAAAAAGGAAAAAGATCAAGCCTCCAAAGACCGCCTGAAAAATCGCAAAGAGGAAATCAAAGACCTCGAAGCGCAATCAAGCGATATGACTTTGGCGTGGGAAGCTGAAAAGTCCAAATTGGCCTCTGCCGCAGATGTAAAAGAACAGCTAGAACAAGCCCGGCATGCCCTGCAAGATGCCGTGCGCCGCGGCGATTATGAAATGGCCGGACGTTTGCAACATGAAGATATTCCAGAACTTGAAACCAAAGTGCAAAAGCTAGAATCCCAGAATGACGATACAGCGTCTTTGGCCTCTGAGACTGTGACCTCAGAAACCATCGCGGCGGTTGTGTCTCGTTGGACGGGTGTACCGGTTGAAAAAATGCTCGAAGGCGAGCGAGATAAATTGCTGACAATGGAAACCGTTTTGGGCGCGCGTGTCGTTGGCCAAGAAAAAGCGGTCGAGGCCGTTTCCGATGCTGTGCGCCGTGCTCGCGCGGGGCTGAGAGATCCTGCGCGGCCCATTGGCAGTTTCATGTTTTTAGGGCCGACAGGTGTAGGTAAAACGGAACTGACCAAAGCGCTCGCCGAATTTATGTTTGATGATGACCAAGCGATTACACGCATGGATATGTCTGAATATATGGAGAAACACTCGGTCGCCCGCTTGATTGGGGCGCCTCCGGGCTATGTTGGATATGATGAAGGCGGCGCGTTGACCGAAGCGGTAAGACGTCGTCCCTATCAGGTTGTTCTTTTTGATGAGATTGAAAAAGCGCATCCCGATGTCTTCAATGTGTTACTGCAAGTCTTGGATGATGGCCGCCTAACCGATGGGCAAGGCCGAACTGTGGATTTCCGAAATACGCTTATTATCCTGACATCCAATATAGGGGCGCAGCATCTGTTGAACCTCGCCGATGGCGATAATGTAAATGCGGCGCGTGTCGGTGTGATGGCAGAGGTGAATAGCTATTTCCGTCCAGAATTCCTCAATAGGCTGGATGAAATATTGCTGTTCGAACGTCTGAAACCGGAACATATGGGCGCGATTGTCGACATTCAAATGAAGCGGCTCCAAGGGTGGCTGAAAGATAAATCTATCACGCTCAGCCTATCTGATTCCGCTCGTACATGGTTGGGTGAAAAGGGATATGATCCGTCTTATGGTGCGCGCCCATTAAAACGTGTCATCCAAAAATCCGTCCAAGACGAACTCGCGCGCGAGATATTGGCGGGTCGAGTCTCTGATGGGGATGAGATAAAGATTAGCGAAGCGGGTGGTAAAATCCGTATCAGTAAAACCTCATAAAAAAACCCGCCAATTTGGCGGGTTTTTTATTTAAAGGCTTAACAGGTTTAATCTGCTTTTTTCGGACCCGGCTTTGCGCGCGGTGTACCGTCTTTTTTCAACAAATTACCGTCTTTATCACGCAGAGCTTTGGTGCCTGGTTTTGGGCCGCGTTTCTTTGTTGTCGTGGTCTTTTTAACGGCTGTGGTCTTTTTGGCTGTTGTTGTTTTCTTGACCGCCGTAGGGGCCTTTTTTGTAGAAACCGCTTTGGTCGTCGTTTTCGCCTCTATGTCAACCGTTTCCGAGGTGGCTTTGGACGCCGCTGTCTTTGATGCCGCTGTCTTTTTGGCAGAACTTACTTTGGTTTTTGTGGCGCTTGTAGCGGCTTTGGCTTTGGACTGAACCGTTTCAGAAATGTCTTCCATACTGTCCTTCACACCATCTACGGACGACTTGGTTCTTTCCGTTGCGGCTTGTGTTAATTCACGCGCGCGCTTAGAGGCGGCTTCTGCCGCTTTTTTGGTTTCGGCCATAATATCAATATCCGCGCTTTCAGACTTCCCGCCATCGGGCGATAAATTGTCATTAATGCGGAAAATTGCCACGGCGATCTCGCTGACGAGGCGGATCGTGAAGAGCGCAAATAGAATTGTCGCAAAGGAATTAATGAAAATTACAAAGCCAGCGATTGGGCCGAGTTTCAATGCCGCCAGACCTTCAGCAAAGAGGTCGAGCCCCCAAACAATAATGGCTAACCAGAAAAATGGAATGATAAGTTTTTCTTTCAACAATTTGTCGAAAGAAAAGAAAAAGTTAAATAGATTTTTCATGCGGGTCTATCCTTTGACTGTGCCTAAATCGCAGCAATAAAACGAGTTTAGCGCTTCTGGCAAAGGAATCAACTTCCACGTAAAGTCGTTACCTATTGCTGTTCAGGCGAGGGTGAATGTGTCGGCTCGCTGGCTTCTACGCTTAAGACAACTTCGCCAATGGGGGCGGCGGGTCTGATGACTTCGGACTTTTCACGAAGGGCATCGATTTCTGCGCGTCTTTGTTTGAATTTCGGCATTTCTGTTTTACCCAATGGTTTGCCTGAAAGTTGAGACAAGCGGCGAGGGTTAATTTTCTTGCCATTATGTATGACTTCATAATGTAAATGCGGCCCCGTAGATCGCCCAGTCGTTCCCACATAACCGATGACTTGGTCTTGGGTGACATATTTACCCGCGCGAATGCCGCGCGCGAAACCATTCAAATGCGCATAAGCGGTTTTATAACCATCTGTATGACGAATGCGTATATAATTACCAAAACTTCCAAATCGATTGGCGCGTTCTACTGTGCCTGAACCTGCTGCCAAAATGGGCGTTCCGCGCGGAGCAGCAAAATCAACGCCGGCATGCATTTTACGATAACCCAATATGGGGTGTTTCCGGCGACCAAAGCTCGATGAGAGGCGCGCGCCATTAATGGGTGTCGCGCGTAATTTACGTTTCGCTGTTTTACCGTCTTGGTCGTAAAAATTCTCGCGTCCATCCTCTCCGGTATAGAGATAATATTCCGAAGTTTTACCGCGCGGAGAAAAGCTCGTGTAAAGAAGGTCTCCAGATTTTATCATCTTACCTTTGCGATCACGGGCGACTTCAAAAAACATCTCAAAACTGTCACCGGGTTGGATGTCACGTTGAAAGTCGACGGAATATTCATAGATATTGGCAAATTGGGCCACGACCCGATCTGGCGCGCCCAGCCGCGTGGCATCCAAGTAAAGTGAGTTCTCAATCGTGGACTGTACGGACACCGTTTCATATTTGAATTCCGCACTTACGCCGCGAGCAGTGTAGTTTTCGCCTCTGCGTTCCACAAAAACAGTTTGTTCCAGTGTGGGGCGGAAGGTCATATTCTCCAGCGTTTGTCCCTTGAAATAAAGGTCAAATTTTTGGCCAACTCGGACATTTCTGGGTTTGTAAACTTCGGCGAAGGCTTGCGTTACGCGATAGGCCTCTGGGCCTGTCAGGCCGTTATTTTGCAACATTGGGCCGAGGCTATCTCCAGATTTAACCACGAGGGTTTTTTGCGTAATAGGCGTGTCAAAAGGGTCTGAGTCGAGCGCCATGTCATAACGCGTTAAATCCACTGTGGGGACTTTCACGCTCATGACCGCAGGCGGCGAGTCTGCTTCGGATTCACCATTGGGCAAAGCAATGGCGGCGACAAGTGCGACAACGGCTGTGGCGCCTAAGAACTTCCAACGATTGCGTCGCGGAATAGCCGTGTTTGAATAGTCTTTATAGGCTTTGGCGCGCACAATTAATCCTGACTTAGCGGCCTCAAGCGGCGACTTTTTAGGGGGAAGTGGGTCAAAGTTAGACTTTTCATCGCCGGACATAAATTACCTTAAGTATGT
The DNA here is from genome assembly GCF_003634015.1 of Litorimonas taeanensis. Taxonomy (NCBI): domain Bacteria; kingdom Pseudomonadati; phylum Pseudomonadota; class Alphaproteobacteria; order Maricaulales; family Robiginitomaculaceae; genus Litorimonas; species Litorimonas taeanensis. The sequence continues at coordinate 1,215,761 of NZ_RBII01000001.1, read as the reverse complement.
TTGTATTTTGTCTGTCAAAGACACGGTGTTAACCTAGTTTGCAGAATGACCCCTAAGCAAGTGTTAAATCTTTTCTACTGCGCCGTAAACTTACGAAGTTTTTATATAGTCGCAGGGTTTTTCTTGCCGTAAAGTTATTTCACCTGAGCGGGGAAAGGACCTATAAGCAACTATGCTAACACCGAGCCAGCCCGGCGCCGAAAAAAGCCCCTCTGACAAGAGTCCGAATCCTAAACGCGGGTCTGTTTGGAAAATCGTGCTTTGGGGAGTGGCCGTCCTTTTTGTCATCGCCATTTTATTGGCTATTTTCTTTTGGACGCAGCGATACAGCTTGATTGAAAATTACGCCAAGAACCTGCTGAGGGAACAAGGCATAGAGGCAGAGCTCTCTATCACAAGCCTGTCTCGGGAGGCTGTCATCCTGCGCGATGTGTCTTTGACCTATCAATCAGAGCCTTATCAATCAGAGCCCTCGCCATTTTTTAAAGCCAAACGCATAGAGGCGGATTATATTTTAAAAGAGGCGATGAATGGGCGTATGAAGCGTCTAAGGTTGGTTGAACCATTTGCCAAAATTACGTTGGATGAACAGTTCCGTATTATTGATGGCTGGCTCCCGCCCCGTGACCAAGAGTCAAATGGCGCGCCAATCACTATTCCAGAATATGGTTTGCAGATCGAAGACGGAGAATTTGATATGGTGACGCCATATGGCGAACCTATCATTTCTATCAATGCGGACATAAAAGAGACCGACCAATTCGTTGCCACGCTTTTGTTAAAACCTTCGTCTTATCAATACCAAGATTGGACAACCGAGGGCAGTGCGCGCCTCGATATGAAAGTCGATGGAAATAACAAAGATATAGATGGTTTGATAAAAATCGATAGCTTAGCGGGTGAGGGCTTAGTCGTTTCAGAGGCTACCTTATCCATAGTGGGGCCTTTGACGGTAAATACACAATTGCCGATAGATATAGATACGCTCGATATGGATTTTAACGGGCGCATCACAGGGGCGGCGGAACTGATTAAAAACAGGGTTTTTAGTTTAGACACAAGCGAGTTTGACTGGTCTGGCGCGATTATGCGGCGCACTCAGAGCCGTGTCTCTCCACATGTTGAAGGTCAGTTGGGCCTCGCAACAGAGAAGTTTTCAATCTTGAATAAAGACAGGGCAAAGGAATTGGCGCAATTGCTGACCCTGTCTGAGCCTTTGTTAAAGACGCCTATAGCACAACATTTTTCTCCATCCCTGACGGCGACCCTTGAAAACCTATTGGAGCAATCGGCGATTGATACGCGCGCAGATATCAACTTCGACGGCGAAACGGCAAGTATTGCTCTGGTGGCTCCGTTTAGAACGCAGCGGAATAAGCAGACTCTTGAGGTCTGGCCCAGTGCTGACGCGCCTCTATATGTTTGGAACCATTCTGACAAAGCCATGCAATTGGCCTTTAATGCGAATTTGAACCGCCCCGTTCCCTTGGCGCTGACAAATGCGCGAATGGGCGCCGTGTCATCAAATGCGTGGCAGTTACAAGGCGTTACACAGTTTTCAGGGCAGATGGCTACCCAGGCCAGTTGGCGCGTCAAAGCCGATGGCGAAGCCACACGATTGGCGCCTTTCAAAGCCAACCTCAATTATGTCTCAAATGAGAAAACAAGGCGGCTTATGGTGCAAGGCGGCATAGATTTCGATGGGCGCTTGCCAATGGGCTATGTCGAAAAATTGGTGACGCGCGGGCGCGTGGATCTAAACCTTGCGCCCTTGGGACAAAATGGTTTGTCCCTCAATTATACGCCGTCTGACCCGATAATGACCTTGTCGAAATTGACCAATGACACCGATTGGATTTTAAAGGATGTGTCTTTCAAACTTGCGCCTAAGGCATCAAAAGCGGGCCCGCATTTTGCGACCCAAGGCCTTGATAAAGCGAAAATAGCGGCTGGTCTTGAAACGGTTTCATTCTCTGCATTCCATAAAACCGAAGATAACAACTTTGCAATTCAGGCCGATAGCGTCGTTGCTGATGGGGCTCTGAATTTTACCAAAGCAGTGCAAGATTGGACATTAGATTTTCAATCGGCGCATATGACGTCTGATACCCTGCCGATGCCTGGCACAAAAGCCTATATTCCGACAGGCTCTGCGGCGATTAATTACACAACAGACGCTTTGAATTTTGACTTTGAAACCCCGTCTTTGAATGTGTCTTTATTGCAAGGCAGCGCTGAAGGCCTCGCCGTGAAGGCCAATGGCACCCCTGATGATTTTTGGATTGAACATTCGGGCGGTGTCATTGAAACGGATATGGCCGATATACCGCAATGGCCCGTGACGGGGAGAGCGCATTACACGACAAGCGGTATTTCAGGCCATGCCGAGGCCGTTGTACCGCGCGCCAATAACGCCATTGTCAAATCGGATTATCATTATTTCGAGGGCGCGGGCAGCGCGCAGGTTAATCTAGAGAGCCTCGTCTTCAAGCCAAGGGGGTTTCAGCCACAAGATTTAATCCCTGCGCTTCGCGGTAAAATCACCTCTGTTGAAGGCGTCGTCGCGGCGACTGTAAACCTGACCTTCGCCGATGGAGCCCTAGAACAATCAGATGGCGTTCTGGATTTAACGAACATGAATTTCAGTACGCCGCCCGGCCCGGTAAAGGGGCTTAATACGCAAATTAAACTTAGCTCGCTTTTACCGTTTCAGAGCCAAGGGGTTCAAACCCTGACGCTAGAAGAGTTCAATCCTGGCATTGCCTTGAAGGGCGGGGCGGCAGAGTATGAGTTATTGCCCGAAGGGGTTAGAATTACGAGCGCGCGCTGGCCATTAGGGGAAGGGGCTTTTGCTTTGGATCCCTTTACGTGGAGTTACGGCGCGCTTCAGAACCGCGTTGTTATGCGACTTGACGACATTCCGATTAATGAGCTGCTCAAAACATTTGGGAATGAAAAAATCGAGGCGACAGGTATCGCGAGAGGCGAATTCCCCGTGGTTGTTGAAGGTATCAAAGTGACGGTGGATAAGGGCTTTATCGAGGCCAAAGACGGCGGAACTATCCGATATAATCCAGATGAAGGCACCGCCGTGACCTATTCTCAGGAACAAGCCTTAGACATTATTCGCCGTCAGGACACGGCAGAGTACAGAAATCTGGCCCGTGACGCGATGCGCGAGTTTAAATATCGTGAACTCAGAGCCTCTGTTGACGGCCCGCTGGACGGTGATGTCGAACTTGCCGTCGTTTTTGACGGCACCAATAAAAAGGTTCTGAACGGACAGCCCTTTGAATTTGACATAGAGGTGCAAGGGGAGCTGTTTAACATTCTGCGCAGTTTTAATTCAAATGCGCATTTGCAATCACAGCTACGAAAGCAAGCCCAAGATTTAGCGGCAGAATAAACGCAGGGGCGGCTGAATAAACTCAGGCTTAGCCGGGCCCAGAATGATTAGCTTGGCTATTGCCGATGACGCGGTCGCCAACATAGGGATTATCCGCCCGCTCACCACCAAATGTCCCCATAGGGCCATGGCCCGGTACAAAGCGCATATCATTTCCTAGCGGCCAGAGCTTGTTTGTGATGCTGTCTATCAATTGTTGATGATTGCTTTTCGGGAAGTCCGTTCGCCCGACAGAGCCGCGAAAGAGTACATCGCCAACGAAAGCGATTTTCATATCTTGGTTATATATAACGACATGTCCCGGCGTATGGCCCGGTGTATGGACCACGCCAAATTTAACGCCGCTAAGTTCCAAAACATCGCCGTCTTCTAGATAACGGTCAGGGACAACATTTTTTCCCATACCTGCATGGCCATATTTCGACCATTGGTCAGAAATACTGTCCATCCAAAATTGGTCATCCTTGTGCGGGCCTATGACCTCTACATTTAGCTTTTCACGAATTTCATCCGCGCCGCCCGCATGGTCAAGATGACCATGTGTTAGCCAAATTTCTTTCAGCTTTATTCCCATCTCGTCGAGGGTTTCTTGTAAACGCGGGGCTTCTCCGCCCGGATCGATAAGCACGCCTTCTTTGGTGTCCACATCATAGAGAAGGGAGCAATTTTGCGCAAAAGGCGTAACAGGAAGAAGTTTAAGATCTAATCGGGCCATGAACGCTATGTGAACAGCTAGGCGGTTTGGGTCAAGAGGAGAGACTGTATCGCGAACAGTTCAGCCAAGGTTCAGATTGAAAACTGTATTCAGAGTGCAGGGATTAGGTTCCCTCTCTCTTCTCAACTATGCCCTGTCGGCCTCCCGACGGGGTTTTTTTTGGTCTTAATGCGCGGCCCAGACAACACGGTAGAGACAACGCGGCCCAGACAGGGCGGCAAAGAACGCCATATTGCGGCGATAATGATTATGCCTGAGCGTTAAGTATCAAGTTTAGAAATATCGTGTGTAGGCAGAATCATTAAGTCCTCTCCACATTCACCTATATGAAGTTCTTGTCATGTTTTGGACACATAGAGGAGAGGTGGGGTTCGATAGACAAGGTTATTCCCTTCGAACTTGTGGAATTTGTGTAAGAATAGTCTCAAAAATTTGGGCGGAGTTTGCCCATATTTTTGAGGAGCTTCAAATTTAATTATACACAAAATGCACTGGGCGGTGCAGTGATGCACCGCCTATTTTTTTGCCCCATAGGGGGGGCGAAGGCTATTGAGCCTTATTCGCCGTTCTTAATGTAGTTCAACATTGTATCGGCATCAGACACTTCGAATGGGTCTGTTGGGCAATCATCGCCAAAATCTTTCTCTACGAACATTTTTTCAATTGTGCCGTCATTCACAAGCATTGAATAGCGCCAGCTACGCATACCAAAGCCAAGATTGTCTTTTTTGACAAGCATGCCCATCTTGCGTGTGAAATCGCCAGATCCGTCAGGCAGTAAGAAGATGTTCTTATTACCTTGGTCTTGACCCCATTTATACATGACGAAGGCATCGTTTACGGACAAGCAAACGACTTCATCAACGCCTTGGGCTTTGAAGTCTTCGTAAAGCGCATCATAGCGCGGAAGGTGTGAAGTGGAACAGGTTGGCGTGAAAGCGCCGGGTAGAGCGAAAACAACAACTTTTTTACCCGCAAAAAACTCGCCAGTATTGACGTCTTTCCACTCAAAAGGGTTGTCGCCTTCAAGCGCGTCATTACGAACGCGGGTTTTCAATGTAACATTTGGGACAGTTGTACGCATGATGAATCCTTATCACAATAAGTTGATTTTCGCGACATATAGGGGGATTAGACAGACGTTCAACCCCCGTGACAGAGAAAGTCTAAACTTAATTGTCACAGGCTGGGGCTGCACAGATTCTAGCGGGGCTAATGGCGGCTTGGCGTGATTTTAGCCAAGCATCGCTTTCACAGCCGAGACGAAATTACCACGCGCGACAGTCTCTTGGGCGGGGCGGCTGGATTTCCATTCTTCGTTAGATTCGATGGCTTTGGCGGCTTTCGCGCCTTCATATAAATCTTTCAAAGTGACTTCGCCTTTTTCCAACTCGTCACTGCCGACAAGAACAGCAATCTGGGCATTGCGGCGATCCGCATATTTCATCTGTTTCGTCACATTGCCGGCGCCGACAAAGACTTCTGCACGAATCCCTTCGGCGCGAAGTTCAGCGGCCATTTTGAAATACTCGCCCATAAGCGATTTATCAAAAGCGCAAATAATCACGGGCGGTTTTACGCTGTCTTCGACGGCGTTCATACGGTCAAGCGCCGAGAGGAAACGCGAGACGCCAAAGCTAAACCCTGTGGCGGGGACTTGTTGTCCGCGGAAACGCGAAACCAAATCATCATAACGTCCGCCGCCGCCAATAGAGCCAATACGAACAGGGCGGCCTTTGCGGTCACGAATATCGGCCAGAAGCTCTGCCTCGAAAACAGGGCCAGTGTAATAGCCAAGGCCGCGCACGATAGAGGTATCAAAGCTTACGCGGTCAGGGCCAAAGCCCGTAGCGGTCAGGATTTTGTCAATCGCGGCGAGTTCGGCGCAGCCTTCACGGCCTCGCGCGGAATCGCCGACCAAGCCTTCGAGGGTCGAAATGGTATTGCCGCGGTCGGGGTCAGAGGCGGTTGTAAAGCCTAGAACGGCTTTAATTCCAGCGGGGTTGAGTTTTGCGCCGTCTGTGTAATCACCGCTTTCATCTTCGCGGCCTGCGCCAAGCAAAGCCTCGACGCCATCTTCGCCAAGGCGGTCAAGCTTATCAATAGCGCGAAGAACTTGGAGACGCTGCACCGCGCCTTCATCTGTATTGGGGACGCCTGAGCTTTCCAAAATCCCATCGAGCAATTTGCGGTTATTCACGCGGACAGCATATTGTCCGTCTTTTAATCCTGCGGCGCGCATGACCTCGGCGGCCAGCATAATCATTTCAGCATCAGCGGCAGGGCCTGCCGCGCCGACGCTATCGGCATCACACTGGACAAATTCACGGAAACGTCCGGGGCCTGGTTTTTCATTTCGGTAAACGCTGCCCGCTTGGTAACGGCGATAAGGTTTCGCGAGCGCGTCATAATTTTCCGCGACAAATCGGGCCAGCGGCGCGGTGAGGTCATAGCGAAGCGATAGCCATTGCTCGTCATCATCTTGGAGGGCGAATACACCTGTATTCGGCCGGTCGTCATCAGGCAAAAATTTACCCAACACATCTGCAAATTCAAAAGCAGGCGTCTGAAGGGGTTCAAACCCGTTCATATCATAAACAGAAAAAGCCGCATCAATCAGCTTTCGCTCAGCGCGAAGCAGCTCGGCAGGTTTATCTTCAAAACCACGCGGACGACGCGCTTTGGGACGAAAAGGTTTTTGCTTTTTACTCATGCGAGGGGCTTTAGCGGGGGCAGGGGAAAAGGTGAAGTGTTTTATGTGGGCATTGAGAGATAGCAGTGAAACAATGCGCATGAAACGAATAATTCGGAGTGATGCGTTTATGTGATCCGTATCATCGTTCGACTTATCGCTCCTGCATAATGATAATCAACAAGTCATGTAAGTGAAGCGTTACTGCGTTGTGGAAGGCGATATTGATTAAAAGCTAGAGGCAATCAATAGAAAGAAAGGGGCCAAATGACCCCCTTCCAGAGTTTAAAACAGCCTACTTAACAGTGTAGGCACCTTATATGCGCTCTTACATATTCGGTTCTACCGTAGCGTTCCCGAGTATAAGCGCGGACGTGAAAGCAAAAGCAAACACCAGTCATAATATGACTCCGTATCAAGTTGCACCTTGAACTATTCGCTTCTATGTGTCAGAATCCTATTGTTGATCAGGGGTAACTTGCACACTGGCTTAATAGTTGGTAGCGCGGGCTTACTACCGAACCAAGAGCCGCATCGTCCTGTTGTAGCAGGGTTAAGATGCGGTTCTTTTGGTTTTGGGGTAACGTAACGGTTCCGGTGGTTACGCTCCCTATTCTTATCACATTAGTCTCTCCATAGTTGCGGCCTAAAAAGGGATTTGTTCGTCTAAATCGAGGTCGTCGCTGTTACGTTGGGTTGCTGTATCACCTGAATTATTAGGCTCTTTGGTTGTGTAGTAACCCTTACCGCTTTCACCATTCCATAACATCTCACTCTTGTTGACCATTCTCCACAACTTATTCGTTATGTAATTGCGTTTGTGGACAGTTCCGAAGCGACGATAAAGTTCGACTAAAATCGTATCTATATTGGCTTCGCGGTCGTCAGAGGCATTGATGATTGTAAAAATTTGATCCTCAACATCGTCGGTCTTGATGGCTGAAAGTTCGGCTCTAAGCTCTTCAGGAAGGTCTGATATGTCGCCAAGTGTCTTGGGAACGGGCTTCGTAATGGAACGAAGATGTTTAACCTCCTCAAACATATCCGATATAGCCGCCTTATCAACAGTCCAAACATCCCAATTTCCCACACCTGGCATATGTTTGCTTAAGGACTTTTCATATTTGGAGATGATTTTTTTGATAACATTGTCGTACTTGGCCATAATTAGCTCCTAATGAATCATTAAGGTCATCGTCCAAAGTAGACCTTGGCATTGAATAAATTGGCGCACGTTCCGAATCGGGATGGGAGCTCTTGCAATGCCTGTTTAACTGTAAATCATAATCAAACAAGAGAGTCCAGTGTTTATCTCTATTTTTTCTGTGCAGTTTTCTCTGCACTATAACTCTTGTGTTTTCTTTGCTCTAAAAATTGCATTGCAAGTATGTGATACTTTTCCATGGATACGAACAAATCGTGAAAACCTAAGAAAATCAATAACTATTGTGCGGAGGGTTTGGTTGTGCGGATATGTCTAATCTCTCCTTTTCGTTACCATATCTCTAAGGCTCTGTGTCTCTAAGCCTCTGGTGAAACCATTGACATAGATATTGATATAGACTTTGACCTTAATCGGAATGGTGCTGCGCGGCGCACTATTTCTGCGCTCCTACACAAAGATTCTCATCTTAACCTTGCGTACTCCCCTGTGTGGCCGCGTTTTTTACCTATTGTTTCCCCGCCTCATTTCTATGGGGTATTGTCGGGATGTTCCGCTCTTATGGGCCTAAGCGTACGTTGGTTTAGAAGAGGGGATGACATGCGCCGTTAAACGATTTTGGCTGTAACGGGCCGAAAGCTATTAGGCGGTCTGATGCGTGCTATTAACGCCTTGTAATAAGGGGTCTTTTGGCCGTCAGCGGAGAAACATGTCACTGCGGGGGCGCAAAGCGCCTTGAATTCTATGGGCAAGGTTTCGGCCTTGGCCATGTGTCGGGCATCTTTGCTGTGTAAGGGTGTGAAAATCAATTTTTAGCTATCCACGGTTTCCAGACCGACACTCTTTGACCTCCCGCAGACGCCCATTTTTCGCAATACTTATCAGGTAGTACCTATCAAAGAGAGCCAATCAAGAGAGACAGAAATAAGAAGGAATAAAGAGAATGCCCCGCGCGAAACGGTTTAATCACGCCCGTCACAGGGCGAGAAAACATTATTATCAAAGTTTACGACTGGAGGAGAATATCCAAAAGTTAAAAGCACAAAGGCGCGCGCGCCTGCCAGAAGATCTAAGCGACACAGAAGCGCAGTTAATCCATGACCTGACTGTCTTACGACATTCGGCCAGATTTGAGGCGATGGAGCTTGAGCTCTATAATCATCAACGCGCTATGGCGGGTCTGCCTCCGCTGAAATCCGTTCCGCCCGATACACCCCAGTCGCGGAGCCTTTTGCGGTTAGAGCGTGAAATGGCTGGGATGTTGGGACGGTTATGATGCCTGTCTAGTGGCGGCGTGCCCCCTTGGCCAACGCCGCTTAGGCGCTATTGATTCAAATTTCGACAGGCGGGGATAAAGCTATTCCACGCGCTGATACTGCCAAACAAATTAATGCGGAGTTTGCTCGCTTTGTCGCCTTCGCCAAGTTGGAAATAGCCCCATTCGCCTTGGGTTAAATCAGTGAACATGGGATCGTCTAGGGATTGCACCAGAATAGGCGAAATCGCGCCATCCGCCCCACCGTCGCCAAAGGGTAAAGGCCCAACCTCTATCGGATAGACACGCGTTGCGGTTTTATCGGTCTCGACTTGGAACGTCGTTTGGTCGCCATTGCGAAGCCCCGCAGCTATCAATTGAACATAGCTCGTGACATTTGTGCCATCACATTGAGATATCCAAACGAAGTTATCGGTCTCGGGAACAGATAACATTAAGATAGGAGAATCGCCGCCATAGCCCTGCCATTTGAAATCAGCGGGGAGGGTCTCAAAGCCATTCGCGCTCCATTCAAATGCCAAACTGCCGCCGACAGTTTCTGACGCTTCGTTCTGGTCTTTAACAGGCTGTAAGCTGCATTCTAAGGTCGAGCCGTCCGAGAGGGTCAAAAAGCCGTTTACGCCTTTGGCGCGGAATTCCATCTGGTCGTTTACATAACGCATGCCAGAGCCCGAAACTGCGCTTTGCATGTGGCTCGAAGGGGCCACTTCATCAGGATAGGCCGTTTGATAGGCCTTAGAAAATTCAAATCCGACAATGCCCTTATTGGTGTTTTCGGGATCGAGGTAAAAATAATGCTGCCCATTCAATTGCGCGTCACAGTAAAATTTTTCGGAAATTTCCAGAGAGGCGACAGAAGAGACGTCCGTGGAGGCATCTGGGTTCTCAGAGGGAGCAGGTTCCGCCGTACCGTTCGAACAAGCCGCCAATACTAAGGCTGACCCTGCAAGTGTTAAGGTTAGAAATTTAATCATATGCCCCCGCTTTCTTTATATAGATTACTCAGAAGTCTTCATTTTAAACGCATCCATCATTTTGCCCATGCCGGAAGATTACATCCGATAGGCTTGGATAATTTTGACGGGTTTGGTCAAGATTTGACCCGTCGTCACATTGTCTCCGGAAAGTCCTTGGGCTTCCAAGGCTTGGATTTTGCGTATGACGTCCATACCTTTTACGACTTTGCCGAAAGTGGCGTAGCCTTGTCCATCTGGATTGCGCTTTCCGCCATAATCAAGAAAATCATTATTGCCTATATTGATGAAAAAATAGGCGGCGCTGCCCGATCCCGGTTCAAGGCGCGCAATAGACACGACGCCTTCTTTATTAGACAGGCCCGTCTCTGTCGTCAGCTCATGCGCAATCGGATCCGTCAGCGGTTCGCTATCCAGACGCCCACCTTGGATAAGGCTCATGCCCATTTCAAGCGGATCATTATCGGGGCGCACAACGCGGTAAAATCCTTGGTCATTGTAAAATTTATTATCAACATAGGTCAGGAAATCCCCGCCCGAAATTGGTGCCTTGTCAATATAGACTTCGATTTCAATATTGCCTTGCGTCGTTTCCATCATAACAACGGGGCGGTGCGGTGGTTTCGAGCAAGCCATCAAAACCAAGGCCAAGAGAGTGAGTGAGACGAATGCGAAATATTTTGACATGAAAGCTTGATAGTCAGGATAGCCTATCTTTCAAAGGCTTTTCCGCCTAAACTTTAAATTTTAAACCCGTGAGCAGAGATAGAATGATGAAACTTAAATATATTTTCCCGATAATGGCGGCGTCGCTTTTCTGTTTTCCTGCGGCCGCAAAGCCGTCTCTTAATGATATTCAGGGCTGCCAAGCGGTTCTCGACTTTGTGGACGCCAGAGTGGGGACGGTTTCTAAATATGACGAAAAGGATGTCAAAATTATCCAAAGCGCGTTGAGAGACTATAATAAATTTTTGCAAGACGAACATATCGCACCGGGGCTACTCGCTTTTACAGGCGGGGATGAAAACAAAGCCAAAGCCTTTCAAACGCAAATTGACGCTTATAAATTGACGATTGTTCAGGGGCTTAAACAGCGTCATCCGCAACCCCGTATTTTTACAGATCAAGCCGTGTCGATTAATGGCTGTTATAGCAAGGCCCCCATGAGCGCCGACAAAACGCCCGTGATGAAAGAGGCGCTAGAGACGATGGTGAAGCTGGCAAAACAGGGTTAGGTTACTAACCCCATGAGCGCGGTCGTGCTGGCATCATGATGGCCCGTTTCGCCTGCTTTCATTTCGTCCAATATTGTGGTGGCTAGAACTTTACCTAATTCAACGCCCCATTGGTCGAAACTATTCACATTCCATATAACGCCTTGGACAAAGACTTTATGCTCATACAGCGCAATCAAATGGCCCAGTGCAAAGGGGCTCAGTTCATCCAGCGTAATCGTTGTCGAAGGCCGATTGCCGGGGAAGGTTTTTTGAGGGGCAAGAGCATCAATATCAGCGCGGTCACCCAATTCTTTACGCACAATGGCTTCGGGTTTTCCAATCATCAAGGCCTCAGATTGGGCAAAGCAATTCGCAAGGAGGGCGGCATGATGTTCGGGTCTGTTTTCATGGTCTTTTAGAACGGCAACGAAATCGACGGGTGCGCCGCCATTGCCGCCAAGTCCTGTGCCTTGGTGTAACCATTGAAAGAAAGCGTGCTGTCCATTTGTGCCTTCATCCCCCCATATAACGGGACAGGTCATGCCGGCGGGCTCTCCATCTCGTGTGGCGCCTTTGCCGTTACTTTCCATTTCAAGCTGCTGAAGAAAAGCGGCGAGTTTACGAATGCGGCGAGAGTAGGGGATAACAGCCAGGCTGGAATAGCCCATCGCATTACGGTTCCAAATCCCCGTAAGCGCCATCATCACCGGTAGGTTTTCTTGTAAAGGTTGGTCTCTGAAATGCATGTCCATCGCTTCGGCACCCTCCAAGAACTCAGAGAACACATCAGGGCCATAGGCAATTTGCAGAGACAATCCAACGGCACTCCAAACAGAATATCGACCGCCGACCCAGTCCCAGAAATCAAAGATGTTTTCGGTTTTAATCCCAAAGTCTATGGCGCGCTCTCTATTGGCGGTGACCGCAAGCATATGCTCTCCGGCTTTATCGCCAAGGCTTTCAGACAGCCAAGCCCGTGCAGACAGTCCGTTCATTTTGGTTTCTTGCGTGCCGAAACTTTTGGAGACGATAATGACTAAGGTTTCTTTGGGGTCGAGGCCAGACAGTGCATCATTTATCGAAGCGCCGTCAACATTCTCAGCGAAACGAAGTGTCAGGGCTTGTTCTGCCATCGCTTCAAATCCATCAGAAACAAGACGAGGGCCAAGGTCAGAACCGCCAATGCCGATATGGACTATGCTTTTAAATTTACCTTCAGCGCGGATTTCATCCGCAAATTCGGCCATATGGCGGCGCATTTGGTTGACATCATCTTGGATGTCTTTGGTGCCGCCGACACCGCGAAGGGCCATATGCAGAACAGCGCGATCTTCGGATGTGTTGACGGTTTCGCCGGCAAAGAGTTTGGCTCGCCATTCCTCAAGATGGCATTTGGCGGCCAAATCAAGCAAGGCATCAAGGGCGTTTCCGCTTATGGCTTGCTTAGAGAAGTCAGCCCGAAGCGGGCCTTCACGCATAACAAAGCGGTCAAGTCGGTTAGGCTCTGTGTTGAACAAATCAACAATGGCGGGAGCCTGTGATGCGAGCGCTTCAAGATTTTTGAACAAAGATTTTCTATCAGTCATTATCGGGGTCACTCTTTAAATTATTTCAAGGCTTAATATGATTTCAAGGCTTAGGTGGTTTCAAGGTTTAGATGATTTCAAAGTCATCAGGACGATACCCCGGATCAGGATAACGCGGATCCATTTTTTCGAGGGTTTCACGAAGAATAGATCCGATAATCGCCCCGCGCGTCGAACGGCTATCGGATGGAATGACATGCCAAGGCGCGTGATCTGTTGATGTCCGGTTTAACATTGTTTCATAAGCCTCCATGAAGTCAGGCCATAGCTTCCGATCCTCTAGATCATTTGGATTGAACTTCCAGCGTTTGTCAGGATTGACCAAGCGGTCTTTGAGGCGTTCAGCTTGTGTTTCAGGGCTTATGTTGAGCATGAATTTCAGAACGGTCGTTCCGTTTTCTGTCAAGAGACGCTCAAAGTCGTTTATTTGCGCATAGCGTTTTTCAACGGCTTCGGCAGGGGCAAATTTGCGGACTTTGACCACTAATACATCTTCGTAATGCGAACGATTGAAGACTGTAATTTGGCCTTTCTGTGGACAGACCTTATGAACCCGCCACAGATAGTCATGCGCGAGCTCTTCTTTGGAAGGGGATTTAAAGCTCGCGACATTGACGTTTAAGGGCGGCGTGCGGCCAAACAAGGCTGCGGTTGTCCCATCTTTACCAGATGTATCCATGCCTTGTAGCAAGACGATCAGGGAACGGTTGGCTTCGCCGTAAAGACGGTGCGACAGATCAGAGATAGCTTTGGCATTATCTTTTATATGGTTTTTAGCGGATTTTTTATCTGAGAATAAGTTTACGCGTGTGGGGAGGCTCGCCAATTTTACGGGGCCGTTACCGAGAATGTAATCCTGCGTATTTATTACCGTCATCGTTTGCTTCGCTTCCTTTATTATTCTTTTGGTGTGGTACAGAGACCTGCCGAGAAATGAAAGATGTAAGATGAAGACACGGCCTCTTTATTCAATAGCTTTGTATAAATTTACCCTTTGGAAACCCTGTTTTAAAAATTTAACTTTACCAATTCGGCGTAAAGTTCAGGCCTGTAGTGGGTTTGATGATGGCATTTAAACAAAAAATTCGAGGCTATAAAGCCAATGAGGACGGCCAATTTGCTGTCATCACGGCTATTATTGCTGTGCCGCTATTAATGGCGACCAGTGCCGCAATCGATTATACGAATGCTATGCGCGAGCATAAATCCATCAAGGATGCCTTGGATAATGCCGTGTTATCAGCGGCAACAAATAACCGTATTTCAGATTCCGAACGTGTGACGCTGGCGAAATTTCATTTTGATCAAAATTATACGGGACGCGCCAATATTGTGACAGAGGGCACCTCTGAAAATGGCCGTGTTGACCTGTGGGCTAACGGGTTACTGCCGTATTCTGTCTCTGATGCCCTTGGGTTAAGTGGGGTAAAGCTTTATGCTAAAAGCGCGGCTCAGCGCTCAGAAAAAGAAGTCATATGTGTTTTGGCTCTCTCTAAATCTCTAAAAGATTCTATTAAAATAAAGGGTAATGTTGAGTTTTTCGCGCCGACTTGTTCCGTGCATTCCAATTCCGAATCATCAACGGCGATTAATTCAGACTCTAGCAAGACTCCCCTCGCTAAATCTTTTTGCGCGACAGGGGGCGTGAAGGGGCCATTCAGCCCTTATGCCAAAGGCGATTGTTTGCCTGTGGAAGACCCATATTTAAATGTGGAGCTACCCGAAATTGGGCCCTGTGTTCCGGAATATAAATTCAAAAAGGGTAAAAATGACGACGATGATGACGACGACGACGATGATGGCGGGCTAATCGGCGGCGCATTGGGGCTTGTCGGAGATATTATCGAGGAATCTTTAAACCTGACAGGCAGTAATTCTACATTCTATCCAGGCACTTATTGCGGGGGCCTGACTGTAGACGGGATTAATGTTAATTTTAAGCCGGGTGACTATATTATGTTAGACGGGGCTTTGACCTTTAAAAATGGGGCAGAAGCCGATGCCGAAGACGTAACTTTTGCTTTTTCAGGTGACAAAGCGTTGTTAAATATTCAGAGCGGATCCAATGTCCGCGTGAAAGCCCCCTCGGATGGTCCGCGAAAAGGTTTGGCCTTTATGGGAATGGCTTCGCCAAGTGAGAAGCTCAAAATCCTTGAGAAAAACAAGGAAGGCGATCAAAATAAAATTGAAGGTGGCGCGTCTCTTGAAGTGCTTGGGACTGTCTATTTCCCGACAAAGACATTGAAAGTAAAAGGCGAAGATACCCAGATGGGCGCAAAAGCCCCCGCCACGAGCTTTATTGCGCAAAAAATAGAACTGGATGGGAAATCTGGCGCAAGGGTTCAAGTCAATGTGGATCACCGTGCCGCTGACCTGCCGCCTATTGAGCCCCGCGCCGAAGACGGAGCGGTTCTCGTTGAATAGCTCAGCCCTCGGCTTCCTCGCGTAGCATCTCAAGCTCAAGCCATTCTTCTTCGGCGGCCTCTAGGTCTGACTGTGCTTTTTGCAGCGCTGTAGAGGCTTTAGTGAAGCCATCAGGGTCCTTTGTGTAGAAGTTTGGGTCTGCCATTTTTGTTTCTAGGGTTTCGATTTGCGCCGAGAGCGTTTCCATTTCTTTCGGTAACTGCTCAAGACGAAATTTATGCTTATAGGACAGTTTGGAGGATGATTTTTTAGGGGCCGCAGTTTGAGACGCGCCGCTTTTTTTGCTCTCTGTTTTAGACTTTCTGGCTTGGACGCCGACGCCGCGCTGCGCCATCATATCTGAATAACCGCCGGGATAGATTTGCCATTCTCCAGGCCCTTCATAGGCCAGAGTGCGTGTCACGGTTCTGTCTAGGAAATCCCTGTCATGGCTGACAATGATGACAGTGCCGTTATAATTGGCGACCATCTCTTGTAATAAGTCGAGTGTCTCTAGGTCTAAATCATTGGTCGGTTCATCTAGGACCAAGAAATTACTGGGCAGGCGTAGCCCTCTTGCCAGTTGAAGGCGGCCCCGTTCTCCGCCTGAAAGTGCATGTAAGGGGGTTCGAGCTTGTTCAGGCAAGAAGAGGAAGTCTTTCATATAGCGCATAACATGGACAGAATTACCGCCCACTATCACTGTATCATTACCGCCATCCGTCAGCGCATCTTTCAGAGTCCATTCTGGATCAAGGCTCTCACGTTTCTGGTCAATGACAAGCGATTCAAGATTGAGCCCAAGCTCGACTTGGCCTTCATCGGGGACAAGGTCGCCCATGATGATTTTCAGCAGGGTCGTTTTCCCCGCGCCATTTGGCCCAACCAGCCCCAGACGTTCTCCGCGGTTAATGCGCAAAGAGAGATCTGTGACAATTGGGCGTTCCCCAAAGCGATGGGAGACGTCACGCATACGCACAATTTGCTTAGAAGAGTTATTGGCTTCGGTTACCGTAATTTGGGCGTTGCCTTTGACTTTTCTCTGGTTTTTGATTGTTTCTCTCAGCGTGCCGAGTTCTTTTAAGCGCCGGACATTGCGTTTGCGGCGTCCTGATACACCGTGAACAACCCAGTGTTGCTCGCGGTGAACTTTGCGTTCCATTTTATGACGCTCTAACTCTTCTTGTTCTAGGAAATCATCTCGCCAGTCTTCGAAATGTGCGAAGCCTTTATCAAGGTCGCGCGTTTCGCCTCTATCCATCCATACCGTTCGCCGGGAGAGGCTTTCCAGAAAGCGTCTATCATGAGAAATAAGAATGATGGCACTTTGGCTACGCGCGAGTTCTTCTTCGAGCCATTCAATTGCGGGTAAGTCCAGATGGTTTGTAGGCTCGTCGAGCATGAGAATATCAGGGTCGGGGGCCAATGTTCGGGCAAGAGCCGCACGGCGCATTTCACCGCCGCTCATAACTTTGGGGTCTTCGTCTCCTGTCAAGCCAAGGGCGTCCAATAGATAGGGTATTCGCCCGCCATCATCCGCACCGACCAGCCCGTCTGCGATATAGTCGCGGGATGTCGCGAAGGCAGAGAGGTCGGGTTCTTGGGGGAGATAGCGCCAGCTTGTGCCGGGCTTTACGAACCGCTCACCGCTATCATGCTCTACCAATCCCGCTGCGATTTTCATCAAGGTCGATTTGCCAGAGCCATTACGGCCCACAAGGCAGAGGCGCTCTCGTGGATAGACCATAAGGCTGGCATTTTCGATAAGCGGCGTACTCCCAAAGGTAAGCGCTATCTCGGATAAGGTGAGGAGTGGTGGAGCCATGGCGGCGGTTTACGCAAGGCGAAGCCGAAAGGGAAGCCATTACCCTTGTCTTTTGCTTTATAATTGCAGGGCTTTCATAGTCACCACCGCATGTTGCGGCATAATTTCAGGGGCTACGCATACCTTAGACGGTAAAGAATACGGAATTGTAACGGAAATGACTGCCGAAATATGACAATAGGCTTGAACTTTAATCGACAAAGTTACGAATTAATTATATGGCTTTATGAAAGGCCTCATGCTCTAATTTTACGGACTTAATATTTGAAATCCGTAAGGTTTTTCGGCGGAGCAAAACCATCAGTGTCAGACGTTGCATGATACGATAAGGAATTTTGATGACAGTTTTGACCCGTAAGCTTTATATCTTACTCTCCACAATCATTTTGATTGCGTGTAGTTTTAATTTGGCCTCGGCACAGCAAACGCCGCAAGCGCCTCTCTTATCTGTGAGTGAAATTGATACACGTATCACCAATTTGAAAGACAATTCAGAGCTAACAGAAGAGCAAATTAAAGCGGCCACAGAATTATACCAAGAAGCCAAACGTCGTTTGGAAGCTTCAGTAGCGGCTAAAGAACAGAAAGTGCAATTCGAGTCTGAGCTCGCGAACGCTCCGAAAACACTACAGACATTAGAAGCAGAAATTCAAATCGCCAATCAGGCTTTGGCAGAAACCTCTAAGGAAGACGAAGCCCTAAGCACGGAATCAATGCGCCAAGAAGACTTGCTCGCTTTGGAACAAGAACTTGTGCAGAAAGAATCCGAGCTTCGCACAATCAGAGCCGAGCTAGAGGGATATCGAGATAGTCTTCAGGCCATCACAAATCGTCAAACAAATGCGCCAAGAGAACTAGTCGATGCGCGGGCGGAGCTTGCCAAAATCACGGCTGCTTTATCTGAGTTTTCTGCAGATAGCGAAGATGTTGTCGGTGCCGCGCGGCAAGCCAATTTACGCATCAGAAACAATTATAGGCGTTTGCAAATTGCGGCTCTAGAGCTTGAGATCGCAGGGCAGTCTAATCGTTTAGAAATTATGACTGCGCGTCAAAATTTAGCTGATTTGAAGGCGCGTGCCTTGTCACTCGAAGTACAAGCCATGCAAGAGCTTACAGGGCAGCGGAGATTGAATGAGGCTTTACAGCTCCAAGAAAGCGTCAAAGTTCAATCAGAACTCTATGCTGGTCAGCATCCCATTCTCACGAATATATCTGAGCAAAATGTGCAGCTTGCGGAGCAGGCACGGTTATTAGCGTCGACTAAGGCGAATATCTCTCGAAACACAGCGACGACGCGGTCTCGCCATGACCAAGTATTAGAGGACTTAAATGTCGCCAAGCAACTCTCTCGGCTTGAGAGTTTGGACAGAAATGCTGGGGCGACTTTGCGGCGATTGGGTAATCAGCTTGAATCCGTTCCGAGTATTCGCTCCTCTGTTAAGCAGACCCAGAGCGAGTTGATTGATGCTACGCGGCAAAGACTAATCGCGCTTGAGGCCCTACGCGATTTGCCGATTGGGCGTGTGGACCCACAGCAAATTTTGAAACGTGCCCGTCAGGCTGATGCGACCATTGCCGATTTCACGCCCGAAGATATTACTGCATTGGAATCCCTTTATAATTCTAAGCGCATTTTATTACGCCGTATTCAAACCGAGGGTCTGGCGCGCGTCAGCGATTTGGAAACTTTGCAAAAAGCACAGAAAGATTATTTGGGCGCGACCGAAGAACTGCAAAGCCTGCTAGATGAGAAATTGCTTTGGATACCAAGCGTCCCTGCCATTGGCTTGGACTGGGCGCCTAAAATCGTGAAGGGGAGCTTGGAGCTATTTTCAGCAGAGCATCTGACTCTGATGACGAATACGCTTATTACTCAACTCAGCCGTTTTTGGCCTTTAGTCTTGGTCTTTGGTGTTATCATCCTGGTTTTATATCGTTCGCGGACAGGATTGGTTGAAGAGATAAGAGAGCGCGCAAAGAAAGTCGGGCGTGTTCAACAAGACAGTGCTTGGCATACGCCGACCGTTATCGGAATTGGCTTTTTAATCGCCGCGCCTTTACCTCTGTTTTTATTGCTATTAGGCGGGTTGATGGCTTTGGTCGAAGTTCCAGATCCATTTATCGAGGGTCTGGAAGACGCCTTTTTCTTTGTTGCGCTCTTAAGCTTTATATTTCTGACTTGGCGCGCATGGGATAGAGAGAAATCGCTCTTTAGCGCTCACTTCAAAATGCCAAATGATTTGCGTAAGGCGGTAAACAAAGAGCTACGTTGGTTCATCCCCGTGATGGGGGTTTCCTCTGGGCTATTGGCGCTTACAACGGATATGGACACCACAGATATATATGAAGGGTTCTCGCTCTTTGTCTTTATTTTTACGGCTCTGACACTCGCCTTCTTTGGTTTCAAGGTGATTTGGTGGGATAGAAAGCTCGTTAAAGCGCAAACTGACGAAGGGTTCTTATCACGGCATCGGTTATTGGTTTCAGCGATTATGATTGCTGGCCCCATCGCTGCGGCGGGTGTGGCTGCGGCAGGGTATTATGAAACTGCAGATGAACTGCTTTGGCGTTTCTTTACCTCCAGCGTGTTGCTCTTAATGACTTATATTGTTTGGGGCACCATTCGCCGCATGATTGTTGTCGCGCAGCGCCAATTGAAATATCGGCAAGCCTTAGAACGCCGTGATGCGGCGATTAAGGCCCGACGGGAAAAAGAAGCCGCCGAAGAACGCGGCGAAGAAGTTGCGCCGCCCCCTCTGGATACCAAAGAAATCGATGTATCGACGCTTACACGTCAGTCTTCGCAGCTCCTCAATACAATTATCATCATCGCTTTCACGGTCTTTATGTGGATGAATTGGTCGTCATTGGTGCCGGCTTTG
The DNA here is from genome assembly GCF_003634015.1 of Litorimonas taeanensis. NCBI lineage: Bacteria > Pseudomonadati > Pseudomonadota > Alphaproteobacteria > Maricaulales > Robiginitomaculaceae > Litorimonas > Litorimonas taeanensis. The sequence goes on along the minus strand of NZ_RBII01000001.1, from coordinate 1,195,623 downwards.
TCAATCTTTGACAGTATCGAGGTATGGACAATCAATACGGGCGATATTGATGCGGCCACACAGCAACCCATCGAATTACCGATTACGATGTGGAATATACTTCAGTCGCTCTTTATCTTGGGATTGACGTTTATTTCGGCTCGGAACTTACCCGGTTTCCTTGAGATATTTGTTTTGAATAAACTCGGCGTAAACCCGGGCACTCGTTACGCGGTTGTGACCATTTTGGGTTATACCATTGTAGCTGTCGGTGTGATTATGGGGTTCAATCGCATGGGGTTTGAATGGTCACAGTTAAAGTTCGTCGCGGCAGGTCTTTCTGTGGGTATCGGTTTTGGTTTGCAGAAAATCATTGCGAACTTTGTTTCAGGTCTGATTATTTTGTTCGAACGCCCCATCCGTATCGGAGATTACGTCACTATTGGAGAGCAGAGCGGGACTGTTTCTCGCATTAAAATTCGAGCGACAACGCTTTCTGATTTGGATAATCGTGAAATTCTTATCCCGAATGAAGCCTTAATTAGCGAACGCGTGACGAATTGGACGCTTTCTAATTCTGTGACGCGTTTAGTGGTAAGTGTCGGTATTGCTTATGGCTCTGATACGGAAAAAGCCCGAACGCTTATTTTGGATACAGTTAAGGCCTTGCCTAAAGTGCTTGAGACACCTGCGCCGCAAGTCTTGTTTATGGGCTTTGGTGACAGTTCCTTGAATTTCCAAATTCGAGTTTTCCTCCGTGCGTTTGATGATCGTGTGCCGATGACCCATACAATTCATACAGAGGTGAATAAGACACTAGCCAAGGCTGGGATTTCAATTCCGTTCCCACAAGTTGACCTTAATATCGTGTCGCAAAATATACCTTTGCAAATTGCTAGTCAGCAAATGGCAAAATCCAAGCCTAGAGCCACCGCCAAAGCGAAACCAAAGTCAAAGCCCGAAACTAAGCCAAGCAAATAAGCGTTAGTTTTGAGTGGCAGGTTGGTTTTGAGGCGCTTCTGTTAACCAGCTTTGCGCAAATTCATGGGTAAGAACTTTGTTCATGTCGCCGTCTACATTTCTTAGGACGAGCGGATCCATGACTTTGCGGAAAAGCGGAGGAACAAAGCCGATTAGAAACATTATCATATAGCCATAGGGCAGGGTGGGGACGTCTCTGAATTGGCGCAAATATTGATAATGACGCGATGGATTAGCATGGTGATCTGAATGCCGCGCTAAGTTAAAGCTCGTAAGGTTTGTGATTAAGAGATTGCAATTCCAGCTATGATGGGGCTGACAAGGTAAAAATTTTCCGTCTGGCCGTCTGTCCCTAAGTAGTCCGTAATGCGCAATGTAGTTTTGGGACGTTAGTGCCGTTGCGGAAATGAACCATGCCATCAGCATATAGGCCAAGACAGTCACACCAAATATGGCCGTCATTATACTCCACAGGCAAATACCCAATAGGGTTGAGGCGACGACCTCGTTCTTTAATGAAAAACGGGAGTAACCTTTTCTGGCGGCGCGCTTGCTCTCAATTTTCCACGACCGTTTCCACGCGCCGGGATATTCTCTTGTCGCGAATTTATAATAACTCTCTCCAAAACGCGCCGTCGCATGATCACGCGGCGTCGCAACATCTGCATGATGGCCCATATTGTGTTCAATTCTGAAATGACCATAAAGGCTGGGTAGGAGCATAAGAATGGCGACCCATTTTGAAAACTTATCCGTTTTATGACCTGTTTCATGGCCGGCATTAATGGCAAAGGCGAGCCCCCAGCCATGACTGATGCCAAGGGCCAGATAGATATCCCAAGGCCAAGCTTGCTTGGTGAAAAACCAAGCGCCGCCAATCCAAGTTAGGTAAATCATAGGGAGCATGGCATGTACCATGAACTTATAAAAACGCGACTGATGCATCTCGTCTTGGACTAATCCCAAGAGATCGTGTTTGTCATTACCAATCAAAAAATCAAGGACAGGGACAAGAATATAAAACTGAAACACAGGGAGCCAAACCCAATGCGGATTGCCTGTATAAAGGGCTAGGCCAATGCCTATTAGTGGTGTGGTTGGAAAGGTAAGCGATATGAGCCAGAGGTGTTTTTTTAACTCAGGTTGAGAACTTAAACTTTCCAGAGTGGCCATCTATTCCCCCTATTGATAAAATTATCAATAGTAATTATTCGTGAATTGTCAACTTGCGATAGGTTTGAAGTCAGGCCATTGAAGACATTAATTTATAAATTGAGTCTTTTAATATGCCGAGCCGTCGCCGTTACTCCCCAGAAAAAAGAAGAGAGCAGCTCGTCCTTGTTTCCATCGAAACATTTGCAGATATGGGCATAGAGAGAACAGGACATGGCGATATTGCCAAACGTGCCGGTGTATCCACAGCAACTGTTTTCAATTATTTTCCGACCAAAGAAGCTTTAACTGTCGATGTCCTAAGAGAGATTGAAACACAAATTATCGCTATGTTCGAGTCTGTCAAAGAAACGGATGATAACCCTAGAAATCAATTTATGGCTTTGTCTAAAGCCTATGAGGATATGATATCGGCGCACCCAGCCACGATTAAAGCCTATTTATCTTGGTCTGTTTCGTTCAATCCAGATTTAAGGCCGCAATATTTAGAGATGCAAACCAGAATAATAAACATGGTCCAGGCCAAGTTGCCTAAGGCGTTACAAACACAATCGGATGCTTTGATTATTTATAATGCGGCAAATATGATTGCGATAATGACCTTTGATAATCGGCCCCAAGACGTCATCCAAGATTTCACAGAGCGGCTCTTAACGGCTCTCTTGACCAGTAAAAAGAGCCATAGTCTATGCAAGTAAATTGTAAGCTAGGAACGCGCCTGACATTAATGTCTAGTGCTTTATTCGCGCTTGGCCTGATGGGCACACAAACGGTCTATGCGCAAACTGCCGCGGGTGACGAGCTCGTTGTCTATGGCATTTTTGATCGTGAAGAAACAATTGTTAGAGTGCCTGCTAGTGTGGATGTTTTGGAGGCTGAGCTGCTAGATAGTTTGGCAGTCGTTCACCCTGCAGAAGCGCTAAACGGGCTCTCTGGGGTCAATATTCATCGGGGTAGCGGGCAAGAGCACTTAACAGCTCTAAGGTCTCCGGTGTTGACAGGCGGCGCAGGAGCCGGGAGCTTTTTATATCTTGAGGGCGGGGTTCCCCTACGCGCCGCAGGATTTGCTAATGTAAATGGGTTGTTCGAGGGCGGTACCGAGTTCGCCAAGGCCATTGAAGTCTTTAAGGGGCCAGGTCCGGCGCAATATGGTTCAAATGCGGTTCACGGTTTAATTAATATAGAAGCCAAAGATGTGCTCGGGGCCAATGTTTTGCGCTTGATGGCCGGTGAGGATGGGTATTTGTCGGCTATGTCGAGTGTGAGACTTGGTAAGTTTCGGCTTTCGACGTCTGTTGTGTCAGATGATGGATTTCGAGAAGAAAGTGGTTACGATCAACAAAAGTTTCAATTGCGGTACCAAAATGAACTGGGCGATTGGGCTGTCGATTGGCTTTCTTCTTTCAATAATCTTAATCAAGAAACGGCGGGGTTTATACAAGGTGAGGAAGCGTATAGGGACGATGTTGTTCGTTTTACTAACCCCAATCCAGAAGCTTTTCGGGATGGTAAGAGCTACCGAACTCAAGCGCGGTTTTCTCGGGCGATTGGCGACAATACGCTGTCTCTAACGCCCTATGCTCGACGCGCAGAATTGCGTTTCCTTTGTCATTTTGTTCCGGGGCAGGCATTAGAAGAAAATGCCCATAGTTCCATCGGTTTGCAATCTGCTTATTTTGGGAAAAATTTTAATATTGGGGCAGACGTAGAATATACTGAGGGCACTTTATATGAATTTCAATCCAATCCGTCTCAATTCTCATTTGTGCAAGGATTGCATTATGATTATGACGTCAGTGCGTTTGTCGGCGCTGCCTATGCCCAGAAGAATTTTCAAATAACAGAACACACTATTCTGGATTTGGGGGTTCGCGCTGAATTTACCGAATATAACTATGACAATAATGCGACGGATGGACAATCGGGCCGCTTTATTCGTGTCGCTGATAGAACAGATCAATTTACGACAATTACGCCAAAATTAAGCCTGCTGCATAGTTTATCAGATGGCAACACCCTCTATTTCAGAGCGGCGCGGGGGTCTCGCGCCCCTCAGACCACTGATCTCTATTCTGTACAACTTAATCAACTGGCTGGGGAAGCTGATGTTGAAACATTGGACAGTCTTGAAATTGGTTTTAAAGGCCAGTTTGGACGAGTGAAAACAGACATAGCAATTTTTTCTCAGTGGAAGGACAATTTTTTCTTCAGAAACGCCAATGGTTTCAATGTAGTGGATGGCAAAACCCGGCATGAAGGGATTGAAGCGTCTTTCGACATACCGCTTTCTACATGGTTTACTGTGTCAGGCAGTGGGACACTAGCGAAACATAGTTATGACTTTTCGTTGGATGAAGGTTCTGCTGCAAATACAATTGTAAAAGGCAATCGAGTGGACACTGCGCCAGATACACTCGCCACCCTTCGGGCAATGGCGACGCCAAACACTAACAGCGCTATAGGGCTCGAATGGCGCCATGTTGGCGCCTATTTCACAAATCCTGGTAATACGGCCGAGTATAGGGGGCATGACATCTTTGTGCTGCGCGGACGGTATGATTTGAATTCACATTTTGGTCTGTTTGGACGTATTGATAACCTCTTTGACACAGACTACGCTGACAGAGCAGACTTTGCCTTTGGTAATGAACGCTATTTCCCCGGACGGCCCAGAACTTTATTCTTGGGTTTGACCTCTTCCTTTTAACGGACTAACTCGCCCTCATGCATATTCCTGATATAAAATTGGCTCAAGTTCTCGACCGGTTCGATCAAATCGCCGCCCGAATGAATGCCACGACAGATAGTGATGAAATCGTACAGCTCGGTAAAGATTATGCCGAATTGAAACCCATCGCCGATGGAGTCCGAAAATTACGTGATGTTCGGTCTGAAATGGAAGACCTCGAAGGCATGATGAAAGACCCTGAAATGGCCGCAATGGCCAAGGAAGAAATGCAAAGCCTGAAAGACAGTCTTCCTGCATTGGAAAAGGAAGTGTCTTTATTGCTGCTTCCCAAAGATAAAGATGACAATGCCTCTATCGTTTTAGAAATTCGCGCCGGAACGGGCGGAGACGAAGCTGCGATTTTTGCAGGCGATTTATTTTCCATGTATGCGCGCTATGCCTCGCTACAAGGCTGGAAAGTCGAAATTGAGAGCCAAGCCGATGCTGATATGGGCGGATATAAAGAAATTATCGCCTCAGTTTCTGGCGCAGGGGCTTATGGTAAAATGAAATTTGAATCTGGTGTTCACCGCGTGCAGCGCGTGCCTGTGACAGAAACACAAGGCCGCGTGCATACCTCTGCGGCGACTGTGGCGGTTCTGCCAGAACCTGAAGACGTAGATATTGGATTTTCAATGGGAGATGTGCGGGTTGATACAATGCGGGCCTCTGGTGCAGGGGGACAGCACGTCAATAAAACCGACTCGGCTGTGCGCATGACACATATTCCAACTGGGGTCGTCGTTGTTTGTGACGCTAAATCACAACATATGAACCGCGCCAATGCGGAACGCCTCTTAAAGATGAAGCTTTACGACATGGAAAAGCAACGCATAGATGCTGAACGAGCCGAAGAACGGGCTGGTCAAGTCGGCTCTGGGGACCGGTCAGAACGTATTCGTACCTATAATTATCCGCAAGGACGCGTGACCGACCACCGTATAGGTTTGACGCTCTATAACCTCGATAAAATTGTCGCTGGTGATGCGCTGAGTGACGTTGTCGATATGTTGATGGCCGAAGACCAAGCCGCGCGGTTGGCTCAAATGGAAGCGGGATGACAACGGAAAGAAAGCAAAAACTCCTGCTTTATGCCGTTTTGCTGATGATCATGTTTGCAGCGGCGTTGTTTATGAATCGACGTTTTGTGCAAATTGATACTTGTTTGGATAATGGTGCTGCTTGGGATTATGATAGAAATATCTGCTCTTTGGATTGCGTTGGTGACGGCAAAATATGGGTTGAAGAAAAGGCGGCCTGCTTGAATGTGAAAGAACGATAATAATGTATTGCCTCTCTTACCGCTTCACACTTTATACCCCCACGCCAGCCAATGAGGCGCAGTTTATTGCGTGCTGGTCTGGTATAACTGAGTTTTTCAAAGAGAGCGGCGGGGCTTTGGGGTCTCGTCTTCACAAAGGGGAGGACGGGGCCTTTTATGCCTATGCGCAGTGGCCCGACAAAAAGACTTTTGAAGCTGCAGATGAAATAATACCCAATGAAAAATTCATGAGATTGCGCATGGCTTGGGCAGAACTCTGCCGGCCCAGTGAAGTTTTATGGGCCGGAGATGTGTCTGCTGATTTACTCAAAAACGCGGCTAAACAAGGCGCGGCTGAATAAACCAATTATCCTGCGTCACCACCCATATTATCATCGGATAGAATTTCGCCGACGCCAGGCCCTGTATCGCCAATTTCTACGTCAGGCTCACATATGTCGATGACTTCTTGGTTGTTAGAGTCAACGTAAATAATTTGAGCGGGTTTAACCACACGGACTTGTTTTACCGTGGTTTCAATGGGCTCATAGGGTGGGTTATCAATCAAAGTCGTGGCATAGCGAGTTTGAGTCTCTGCAGGGATGATGACTTTGGTTAGTGCAGACACGGGCAGACATGTATTGACCGTTTCTGGCGGCAAAACGATTTGCGGTGCGTCTACAATTGGCGTTGTCGTACAGGCACTGATGAATAAAGCAGTTGAAAGCGTTAGGAAAGTCAAGCGGCGCATTGTGTCTCCGATCAATTGTTTGAGGTCTTATAGACCTTTAATCAGGTCAAAACTATGACGGAATTTATGTAAATGCAGAGCCTGTGCTGAATTTTCAGCGTGAGTGCCTTTATAAAGACATTATTTACCGCTTTAGCGTTTATGGTTAACTCTTTCTTTCCTTGCCAAAATTAAGGGTTGCGAACATGTATAGAAAGCAGATGTTACAACCTGTTAATTGGTGACTTGCTCTGACCATGACTAGTCTGCACATGATTAGGAATGGTACGGGTTCTTTTCAAAGTCGATTTTGACGGCGAAAACACCGGAATGTAATTTTAGAGGTCAAAAACTATGTCGGCAGACCCCATGTTAATGCAACTCGCACTACAAGTGACAACACTAGACCCTGTTTCTAGTGGTGACTTCTCATTTTGGTCACTTTTTATGCGGGCAGGATGGGTCGTTAAAGGGGTAATGATTGTCTTGGCGCTGGCGTCTATCTGGTCTTGGACTGTGGCCATAAACAAGCTGTTTATGTTTTATGTCCTGCGCCGCAAAGCGACCGACTTTGAAGATACATTCTGGTCAGGCCGTACTTTGGATGATCTGTCGGCCTCACTGGGCAGTGATACGCGGGACCCTATGGCACGTATTTTTTCTGCGGCTATGCGCGAATATAATGAGAGCCTAACGACCCCGCGGTCTGAGGGCGCATTACAAAGTACGCGTCAGAGAATTGATTCCGTGATGAATCTCGTCATCAATCGCGAAATGGCAAAGGCGGAAAAAGGCATGTCGGTCTTAGCCACCGTGGCTTCAGCTTCGGTCTTTGTCGGGCTGTTTGGTACAGTTTGGGGGATTATGAACTCTTTTCGCGCCATTGCCGTAAGCCAAAACACAAATCTTTCTGTTGTGGCCCCCGGGATTGCCGAAGCTCTGTTCGCTACGGCTTTGGGCTTGGTGGCTGCGATCCCCGCTCTTGTTTTTTATAATAAGTTTAGCTCAGATCTAGATAGCTATGGTGGACGTATCGAAGGCTATGCAGACGAGCTATCCGCTATCCTTTCTCGTAAAATCAGTAAGGGTAAATAAAGATGGGCGCTTCTGTATCAGGCGGAGGGCGCGGGAGCCGAGGCGGAGGCCGTCGGCGCAATCGCCGTGGTGGGCTGAATGCCGATATTAATGTGACGCCATTGGTGGACGTTATGCTCGTCTTATTGATTGTTTTTATGGTGGCGGCTCCGCTTCTTAGTGTCGGCGTACCATTGGAATTACCGAAAACGGACGCAAAAAGTTTACCGAGCGACAATGAATCCATAACTATTTCTGTCGATAAAGAGGGCGGCGTGTTCATTCAGGACACTGAGGTGACACTCGAAGAGTTGGCCCCACGCCTCTCTGCCATTGCGGCAAATGGATATGAAGAACGCATTTATTTACGCGCCGATGAAAATTCAGATTACGGCGCCGTGATGAAAGTTATGGCCCGCGTTAATGCCTCGGGGTTTTCAAATATTGGCCTCGTGACGGATCCGGTGTCGCAATAATCCATGAAGTTCGGCTTGCCGATATCTCTTATTTTGCATAGCGCGGTCTTGGGGGCTGGGCTGATTGCCTTTTCTGGTAAAGTCAAACCCTATGAGGATAGTCGAATAATTCCTATTGAACTGATTTCAATCGCGAAAGACACGAATATCAGCGCCGCAATCCGTAAACCAAAAGAGGTTTTGCCCGAAGCAGAGCCTGATGAAGCGATGACATTACAATCACCTATGCAAAACGCTCCTGAAGAAGCGGATGATTTCTCCGAACGCATAGATGAACCCACCAAAAAAGTTGCGGAAACGATAGTTCCTGACCCCACTGACACGCCGCGTGAGGACACTGAAATAACGGAGCCTCAAAAAGAAACCGTAGATGAACCTGTGTTTGATTTAGACAAGCTCTCTGGTCTGGTCACGAAATCACGGTCAACCGCACCGGAAAAAAACCAGCAAGAAACCCTACAGTCGGAAGAGAACCTTTATAGATTTGCTGAAAGTGCTCGGTCAGGTTCGGGTGAGGGGACGAAGATGACATTAACAGAATTAGACGCCCTGAAATCAGCCATGTATGCTTGTTGGAGAATGCCAGCAGACGCGAAAAATCCTGAAAAACTGATTGTGACGGTAGAAGTGAAGCTCTTACCGGGCGGCTTTGTCGAGAGCGCCCGCGTCGTCAATAGCGCGGCGGCGCGCCGTAATGATCCCGGTAATCCGTTCTGGGATGTGGCCGAGCAACGCGCTGTAAGCGCCGTATCTCACCCGTCCTGCGCGCCTTATGATTTCTTGCCAGAAGATAAATATTCAGATTGGCGGAAACTGACTTTGAACTTCGCCCCGCAATTGTAACTCTTGTTTGAAACTGATAGCCTGTTTTTATGAAATCAAATCACCTCTTGTCGAAATTACAAATGTTTTGCGTATGGCTTTTTGTGGCCTGTATCTTACCCGTTACAGCCCAAGCGCAAATTGAAATTGATATTACAAAAGGTAATATTGAGCCGACCCCAATCGCTGTGCCTAACTTTCTATCCTCGTCACAAACTGGACAAGAATTAGGCGCGAATGTCGCGGAAATCATTCGGGCCGATTTGGAGCGGTCTGGACTTTTTAAGTCTCTGGATCCGCAAAGCTTTATCGAAACGCAGACAAATATTGACTATGAGCCAACCTATGCGGATTGGCGTGTTATCAAGGCGCAAGCGCTTGTTTCTGGGCGTATCATCGAGGAAAGCCCTAGCCGTATTCGGGTTGAGTTTCGCTTGTGGGACGTGTTTGCGGCCAAGCAATTGGCAGGCATTAGATTGGCCTCGACACCTGAAAACTGGCGCCGTACAGCGCATAAGGCCTCGGACGCGATTTACAAAGCTCTGACCGGCGAAGAAGGGTATTTTGATAGCCGTATTGTATTCATTGATGAAAAAGGGACGAAACTGAATCGGCAAAAACGTCTGGGTATTATGGACCAAGATGGTGCAAATCCACAATTCTTGCTCGGCGGATCTGATATAGTTTTGACACCGCGCTTTTCTCCGAGCAGCCAGAAAATCACATTCATGTCCTATGAAAATATACGTCCGCAAGTTTACCTTCTGGATATTGAGACGGGCCGTCGGGAGCTGTTAGGGAATTTCCCCGGTATGACTTTTGCGCCCACCTTTTCTCCCAAAGGTGACAAATTAGTCCTGTCTATGGCACGCAAGGGTAATACCGATATTTACTTGATGGATTTGAATAGTCGTTCAACTACGCGCCTAACTCAGCATCCCGGAATTGATGTGTCAGGCAGTTTCTCTCCTGATGGAGATAAAATTGTATTCAATTCTGACAGAGGTGGGCCGCCTCAGCTTTATGTTATGGATGCGGATGGTCGCAATCAAAAGCGGATTAGTTTTGGCAAAGGCCGATATAGCGCGCCTGTCTGGTCGCCACGTGGGGATAAAATCGCCTTTGTTCGCAGTTTAAATGGGCGATTCTCTATTGGAGTTATGGACCCCGATGGAAAGAATGAACGTATCCTTACGGAAAGTTATTTAGATGAGGGGCCTACATGGTCTCCCAATGGCCGCGTTATCGCTTTCTCGCGCCATACGAGAGGTGAAAAAGCAACGTCTGAGGTATGGTCGGTTGACCTGACAGGCCAAAATTTACGCCGCATAAATACACCCGGCAAAGCCTCTGATCCGGCTTGGTCACCGCTATTACCCTAAGTCTTTATGGGCCTTAATTATTTTAAAGCTTAAGGCTTCAAGATTATATTGAGGCAATTTAAGGGTTTCGACCTTGATTTTGCCTTATTCGCGGTCTTAACCTGTTGGAAAGACTGACACTAAACTTGGTGAGACAGAGGACAATATGAATAAAATGAAAATTATCCTAGCGGGCAGCTTGGCTTTATCACTCGCAGCATGTGCAACAGCGCCTGAACCCGAACCCATTCAAACGCCGGTAGCGCCGCAAGTTCAACAAGAGCCTGAACCCGTTGAAATCACGCAACAGCCCTTATTAGATCCTATTCCTTATGTGGCTGATGATAGACCTGTGCCGGGTTCTGTCGAAGACTTTGCCTATCAATCTGGCGGAGAACCGCGCGTTTATTTTGGTTATGATCAGTTTACGCTCTCTCAAGAGGCAAGAAACTCTCTCTTAGCTCAAGCGAACTGGCTTATGACTTATACAAATGCTAATGCCATAATCGAAGGCCATGCCGATGAACGGGGTACTCGTGAATATAACTTAGCGTTAGGTGCTCGTCGTGCCGAAGCGGTTAAGGCATTCCTTGTGGGCCAGGGCGTTGCTTCTGGGCGTTTGACAACCGTATCTTATGGTAAAGAACGCCCCATTGATGGACGTTCAAATGAAGCGGGCTGGGCACGCAACCGTAACGGCTTTACGAATATCACGGTGGGTGGCATTTCTTAATTGCAGCCTTTCATAACACCTTAAATTTATGATGTTTTAAGTGAGAGACGGAAAGCTGTCTCTCACCTCAGTTTATGAAAATGTTTATGTATAAATTTTTTACGCCTGTATTCGCAATTCTACTTTTGGCCTTGGCAAGCCCAGCACAGGCGCAATCTAAAAAAGAACTTGCTGCGCAAAATGCACAATTGGCAGAACGAATAAAAGTGCTGGAATCGCGCTTGCTAACGGGTGATCCCGCCGCGGCGCGCCTGCTCGCGCGCATGGACGGGCTAGAGGCGGCACAGCGTAATCTTACCGGAGAAATTGAACGCCTGCGCTATGAACGCGACAACCTTCAATCCGAGGTCGAAGCCTTGACTGGAGATATTCGGTCTTTTCAAGAGCTCTCTACTCGTATGAAAATTCACCTCGATGCAGTGGATCTTGTGGCCAGAGAGCAACAAGAGCGTGCGGCGCCAATAACCTATGGCGGGAGTGATGGATTTGACAATCTGGACACAACACAGCCCAGCGCTATCCCTGGGCCGCCCGTCGTGACGCAACAGCCTCTTATCATTGATGGTCAGCAAATGGGCGGTACAGAACCGATGACGCTTCCCCCTGCATCTGTTAAAAACGAAGCCTCGAAACTTGGCGAAATTGGTATTCAAAAGCTTTATGAGGGGGACTTTGTCGGCGCTCAAACAGCCCTTAGCCAATATTTAGAATTCAACCCCGAAGCTGAAGACGCGGGTGAAATGCGCTACTGGCTAGGCGAAAGCTATTATGTACGCGGCGGATTTGCGGATGCGGCAGATGCCTATATCAGTTCCATGCGGCAAGATCCCAAAGGGGTGAAAGCGCCTGATGCTATGGTGCGCCTTGCAGCAACATTAAGGCAGTTAGGCAATAAAGCTGAAGCCTGTCAAACCTTGTCTAGCTTCCCGCGGCAATATCCAAATGCAGATGAAACGGTGAAAGAAAAAGCCCGCGTAGAGGCCGCCCGCACAGGATGTTAAAAGCCGATATTGAGGCGCTTGAAAAAACAATATCTGATTTAGGTTTTGGGGGTGCCAAAGAAGGAAATTGCGCGATCGCTTTTTCAGGAGGAGGCGATAGTACAGCCTTACTTTACGCATTACGAAACCATCCACGGGTAAACCACGCCTTTATTATAGACCATAATTTAAGGTCAGAGAGTTACGCGGAAAGCCAAAAATCGGCCGCTTTCGCTCGTGAACTAGGCTATGATGCAGTGGTTCAGACTTGGATTCATGACACCCCAAAAACAGGTGTCCAAGCGAAAGCTCGGGCCTATCGTTATGCCGCAATGGGGGAAATGGCCCGGCAGAGAGGGTTATCCTTTTTGCTGACAGCACATACCGAAGATGACCAAGCTGAGACGATTTTTATGAGGCAAGCGCGGGATACAGGCTGGCGCGGTCTAGCGGGAATGAAACCCCGCGCATATGGCCCAATTTGGCCAGCTTTAGCGGATGTCACTTTAGTACGGCCTTTGATTGGGCAATCTCGCAGAGCCTTACGCGCATATAACCGAGCGCATAATTTAACATGGATTGAAGACCCCTCTAATCAGAACTTAGCCTTTACACGTGTGAAAACGCGGCAAGAGCTGAGGCGTGACCCACGGGTGAAGACAGAGCTTTTACGCCTGCAAAAAGAGCAGGGCGCCCGATTAGACGCCGAAAGAAATGGCTTCAAGCTATGGATGGCAGAACATGCCCGTATAGATCCACAAGGCTATTTTGAACTGGCTTCGCTACCGCCGCTTGCCCTCTTGGGACCCCTACTAAGAATGGCGAGCGGAACAGGTGGCCCGATTGATATAGGGGCGGTAGATACCCTTATTTCTGCTATGCAAAAACCTGATTTCACGGCCGCGACATTGGCTGGGGCATGGATAGTAAAACAGGCAGATACATTTCTTGTCACACGCGATAAAGTGGCAGCAAAAGGGCGGCGCGGCTCTGTCTCAGCTTTACAGGCAACGGAACTCCAGTCAGGTGAACCCTATGTTTGGGATGGTCGGTTTTTAATACAAGCCCATAGGCCTGGAATTCATGTTGAACCCATTTTTGGTAAAGTTGAGGCTGTGTCCAAAGGGTTGAAGTCACAAGATATTTCGGAAATAAACAGCTTAGTTCGCCCGACATTGCCATTATTGTGGCGAAATGAGGCGATTGGTTTTGGCGCGGGACAATTTGACGACGTTTCAGTTACTGCTTTGGCCCCAAAAAGGCTCTCTCAATTTCTGGCAGGGTTTTAACCTGCATTTAAATAGCAATACCCGCATATTCTGTGAGAATTTAACCCTTATTGGTCTTTTTTTTGGAGCGTTTACGCTTATGTGTTATCAAGAGAAGACTTTACTGAAGGCCTTGAGATGAAAAACGATAATCCACCGCCCAATCTGAATATCCGAAACCTTGCCGTTTGGGGTGTTATTGTGGCTATGTTCCTTGTGATGATTGCTATGTCACAAGGGAATTTTCAAAAGGCCGCTGAGTCGAATAAGCTGACCTTTAGCCAGTTCTCACAACAGGTTAATCAAGGCAATATTGCCACCGCTAAAATTGATCAGCAAAAACAACTCGTCACGGGTACAAAGTCGGACGGTACTGAATATGTTGCCAATATTCCGTTTTTTGATGACAAGGCTGGTGATCTTTTGGCCACTTCAAATGTGCCTTATGAATATGCCAAGAAACAAGAACAAAGCTTTATCGGTAATTTGCTTATCAGTATTTTGCCACTCTTGCTTATCGCGGGTCTTTTTGTGTTATTCTTCCGTTCTATGCAGGGCGGGGGACGCGGCGGCGCGATGAGTTTTGGTAAATCCAAAGCCAAGCTGCTGACGGAAAATACAAAGCGCGTCACATTCGAAGATGTAGCTGGAGTTGAAAGCGCGAAAGAAGATTTGAAAGAAGTGGTGGAGTTCCTCCAAGACCCCTCTCGCTTTACACGCCTTGGAGCACGTATTCCGACGGGCGCGCTTCTGGTGGGCCCTCCTGGGACAGGTAAGACACTGTTGGCGCGGGCTGTTGCCGGCGAAGCAGGTGTGCCTTTCTTTACGATTTCTGGCTCTGACTTTGTGGAAATGTTTGTCGGTGTAGGGGCCTCTCGCGTGCGGGAAATGTTTGCGGATGCCCGTAAACATGCACCTTGTATTATCTTTATCGACGAAATTGACGCCGTTGGACGTCATCGCGGCGTCGGAACTTCTGGTGGTCATGAGGAACGCGAGCAAACATTGAACCAGCTATTGGTTGAAATGGATGGTTTTGATGGACAAGAAGGTATCATCATTATCGCGGCAACGAACCGCCCAGATGTATTGGATAAAGCTTTGCTTCGTCCGGGACGTTTTGACCGTCAAATCGAAGTGCCTTACCCAGACATTCAAGGGCGCGAAAAAATTCTAGAAGTTCACATGAAGGGTAAGCCCATCACGGCGGACCTTGACGTGAAATATATTGCTCGCGGAACGCCCGGTTTCTCTGGTGCGGATTTAGCGAACCTTTGTAATGAGGCTGCTTTACTTGCGGCGCGCCGTAACAAGCTAAAAATTACAATGCGTGAGTTCGAAGATGCACGTGACAAAGTCATGATGGGGGCGGAACGTCGTACTCTGGCAATGACGGATGAAGAAAAAGAAATGACGGCCTATCACGAAGCGGGTCATGCGATTGTTGGCCTAAATATGAAAGGGAGCTTACCCATTCATAAGGCGACGATTATACCGCGTGGGCGCGCCCTTGGTATGGTACAATACATGCCAGAACGCGATCAAATTTCGCAAAGCCGCGAAGAAATGATTGCACGTATGGCGATGGCTATGGGTGGACGTGCGGCTGAAGAACTTCATTTTGGCTATGACAAGGTCACATCTGGCGCGAGTTCTGATATCGAACAGGTAACGCGGATCGCTACGGCGATGGTGACAGAATGGGGTTTGTCTGACGAAGTTGGCCCAATTGCCTATAAAGAAACTGATCAACAGAGCTTTATGCCGGGTATTGGTAGAGGGTCTTCTATTTCGCCTGAAACGGCTAAAATTATCGAAGCCGAAATCAAACGCTTTGTCACCGAAGCGCATGAGACTGCGGTCAAAATTCTGAAGAAGAAAAAGAAAGATTGGGTGGCCTTAGCTGAAGCGCTTCTAGAATATGAAACGCTCTCAGGTGATGAGATTGAGGTTCTACTTTCTGACGGAATTAAACCAAAGCGCCCTGATGGCGGTAAGACCAAGCCGGCTGTATCGGCCGTGCCGACGACGAAAAAGCCCAAGGGTCTTGGCGGCGCAGCGAAAGCCTAATTTAAAAACCCGCTTTGGCGGGTTTTTTATTGGGCCTGTAGAGGGCTGGCCAATGGCTTGCTATTCCGTTTTAAGAGATTAAACGCTGAACCATGACTTTTAAGCATCCGCAAATCATGGGTATTTTAAACGTCACGCCTGATAGTTTTTCTGATGGTGGGCGTTTTGACTCCTTAGAGCTAGGCGTGAAACGCGCTATTCGCCTTATCGAAGACGGCGCTGATATTATTGATATTGGCGGCGAGAGTACGCGCCCCGGCGCAGAGGAAATCTCCATCGAGGAAGAAGTGCGCCGCACTGTGCCTGTTATTGCAGCGCTTCGAGAGGCGACGCGGGATTATGAAATTGATCCCATAATCTCTATCGATACCCGCAAGCCCCAAGTTGCCGAGGCTGCCATTTTGGCGGGAGCTGATATTTGGAATGATGTCACCGCGCTGAGCTTTGACGCCTCGTCAGAACAAATTGCCGCAGACCTCGCTTGCCCTGTCATTATCATGCATATGCAAGGCTCGCCTGAAACTATGCAACATAATCCGCATTACGGGAATCCTGTGGCTGAGGTAAAAGACTATCTTGCGAAACGTATCGACGCGCTGGATTTTGCTGGGGTAGAGCTCAAAAATATCACTATCGATCCAGGGATAGGGTTTGGTAAACGCCTAGAGGATAATCTGGCCTTATTTAAACATCTCTCAGATTTTAAGAGCCTTGGTTGCCCCATACTTATGGGGGCGTCACGGAAAAGTTTTATCGGCCGCATCGATGGCAGCCGTGCAGAAGATCGCCTCGGCGGGAGTCTCGCCGCAGCCCTCTGGTCTGCGCAGGCTGGGGCTGAAATCTTGCGGGTCCATGACGTCAGTGAAACGGTACAGGCCGTGAAGGTTTGGCATGCCATGAGCGCGTATGACGCGTGATGAGCTATGTAAAACCATAGGCTTGACTTGACTAAATTGGCGGTCTTGCGCATCTAGACCCCGCCTCATGAAATGATAGGGAAGTAGAAATGTCCGACCAAAACGACCAAGGCCGTGTCCTCATCATTGCGGGATCTGACTCGTCTGGCGGTGCGGGTATTCAAGCCGATATTAAAGCCTGCGCGGCATTTGGGGCTTATTCACAAACGGCGATTACCGCGATTACCGTTCAAAATACATTGGGCGTGACACAGGTAGAGTATTTGAAGCCAGAACTTGTCCGAGCACAGATTAAAGCCTGCCTCTCTGATATAGGCGCAGATGTTGTCAAGATTGGGATGCTCGGTACAAAGGCGATTATCGATGTGGTGGCTGAAGAGATTGAGCCGCTTGACGCTTTTATCATTTTGGACCCAGTCTCTGTGGCTACCTCAGGTGATAAACTCCTGCAAGATGATGCGATGGAGGCCATGCGTGACACACTATTGCCGCTCGCTGATTTAGTGACGCCTAATGTCCCCGAAGCTGAATGGCTTACCGGGATTTCGATTACTGATATTGATGATTTAACCAAGGCGGGGGATGCTTTGTTGTCACGCAATGTTTATGCGGCTTTGATGAAGGGCGGGCATTTAAAAGGTAAGTCTGTCGTCGATGTTTTGGTCAGCGAAGAAGGCACCAACATAATGTCTGGTCCTCGTATCCATAGTCGCCATACTCATGGCACAGGCTGTACTTTGGCCAGTGCCATTGCTGCGGCAATCTCGTTAGGGGCCACGTTGGAAGAGGCTGTGATGAGCGCGCGAGAATTTGTCTTTGAAGCTATTCGCACAGCCCCCAAGCTAGGCGGTGGCAATGGTCCGCTTAACCATGGGTTAGCAATGGGCGAAGCTGAGGCAGAAGAGACGCCCGATCCATCAAATCCTTTTGCTGCGCTTAAAGGTTTAAAAAACTAGCGACCCAAATTGGGGTTTGGTGTGCCCATTGGGGGTTTGTCTTTGCCCAATCGAGCAATCAAAACGCCCAATAATATCACGGCGAATGAAGCAAATATCCGCCAAGATAGAGGCTCGTGTAAAAGCCAAACGCCAAAGCCTACAGATGCAATAGGCACGAAATAGTTGACGCTCGCCATGCTCGAGGTGCCTGCAACGTCGATAAAATAAAGATACATGATGACGGCGATACCACTGGACCCCAAACCCAGACCCGAAATCATAAGAAAAGTAACAAGACCATTCCCATCAGGGGGTATGGCGCCCTCAAGACCTGTGAACAAGGCGGCGGCTAGTCCAAAGGCCGCGCCAGTTATCATCATCATTGCAGCGGCAACCGTAGAGGAGGTTTTCGGTGCAATTTTTGCAGCAACCGTCGTGAGAGCGTAAAAGAAGGCGGCGAGGATAATTAAAAGTTGAGCCTGCCAATCTTGGATAAGCCTGAATGAGAAATCATCGGGCAAGAACAAAATAACAGTCCCGAACAGGCCGATGATAAAGCCAATCAATTTAAGAAAATTGAGTTTTTCCTCGGTCACAAAATGCGCCATGATAATGGTCATTAACGGCATACAGCCGACTAGAATGGCTGTCAGGCCACTATCTACGGTTTCCATACCCGTACCGAGTAAAAAGAAGGGGATGACGGAGCTGGTCAGGCCCAGAGCAGAATACCAAATCCATCTTTTATCCTTCAAGGGCGGAAAACGATGGCCTCTGATGAGCATGTAAGCCGTTAGAAATATGGCGCCAAAGGTCAGGCGAAAAGCGACCATCCAAATGGGCGCAATATACCGCACTGCAACACTGACCATCGTGAAGGCAGAGCCCCAGATGAGAATGAGGATAATCGCAAAAACAGCGAGCTTTTGGAGACTGATGGACTCAGTAGTCGTCGATTCGATTGAGCGGTTCATAAAGCGTGCCTCGCAGTGACGAGGTCAGTCGTCAATTGGTTTTAATGCACGCTGCCAATATAGCTTTGAAACTTGACTTATGCCTTAAATGGATCGCGCATTAAGATAACATCTTCGCGTTCTGGCGAAGTCGAAACCATAGATACAGGACAACCGATAAGTTCTTCGATGTGACGGACATATTTAACCGCTTCAGCAGGGAGGTCAGCCCATGAACGCGCGCCGCGCGTAGAGCCTTGCCAGCCTGGCATGGTTTCGTAAATCGGTTCGACATTGGCTTGATTAGCCGCGCCGGCAGGAAGACGGCGAAGAATTTTCCCATCCAATTTATAACCAACGCAAATTTTAAGTTCTGCAAGGCCGTCCAATACGTCGAGTTTTGTCAGGGCAATACCCGTAATACCGCCAGTGATAATGGCTTGGCGTACCATGACAGCGTCAAACCAGCCGCATCGTCTTTGGCGGCCCGTTACTGTACCGAATTCATGACCTCTTTCCCCTAATCTTTGACCAATTGAATCGTTTAGCTCTGTAGGGAAGGGGCCTTCGCCGACACGTGTGGTGTAAGCTTTTGTAATACCCAGAACAAAGTTCAGTGCGCCAGGGCCCATACCAGAGCCTGCCGCGGCTTGGCCCGCAATTGTGTTTGAGCTGGTGACAAAGGGGTAGGTCCCGTGGTCAATATCAAGCATTGCACCTTGTGCGCCTTCGAACAATATGCGTTTTTCAGCTTGCTTGGCTTCGTGTAGTGCGTGCCAGACAGGAGAAGCGAAAGGTAGAATCTTAGGCGCAATTTCCAATAGCTTTTGTGTAAGCTCATTTGCATCTGTCTCAGGCTGCCCCAGACCCACGCGCAAAGCATTGTGATGATGTAAGAGGTTTTTAACGCGGGCGAGCAAATGTTCTTCATCGGCCAAATCACAAACCCGGATGGCGCGTCTTGCGACTTTATCTTCGTAAGCTGGGCCGATGCCACGCTTTGTTGTTCCGATTTTTACGCCGTCAATGCGATTTTCGCGAATGCCATCGAGTTCTGAATGGATAGGCAAAATCAATGCGGTTGATTCTGATATCAAAAGGTTCTCAGGTGATATCTTCACACCTTGCTTTTTTATTCGGGCCATTTCATCCAGAAACGCCCATGGGTCAAGCACAACGCCATTACCGATAACAGAGAGCTTGCCGCCTCGTACAATACCAGAGGGTAGCAATGAGAGCTTATAAACTGTGCCGTCTACGACGAGAGTATGGCCTGCATTATGGCCGCCTTGGAACCGAACAACGACATCGGCTCGATTTGAGAGCCAATCGACTATCTTGCCTTTACCTTCATCACCCCACTGGGAACCGACAACAACAACATTCGCCATTTACATAGTCCTTTACAAAGAAACGGCGTGAACTGTCTAAACGCAGTCACGCCACATCAGGTACTCGCTAAGAAACGATTCCTTTAGACTTTTTCAGTCTTTAGGGCCCCGCCGCCCAAAAGGCGAGGGGGCAATCAGAATAACTCTGGATAAAATGAATTTAGAGTGAAACAGCGTCTACAATTTTGACATGGTCAAGATTGCGAATTTGCGCTGCAACTTCGTCTGTGACGGGGCCGTCCACACTAACGAGGCAGACAGCTTCGTCGCCTTTGGCCATCCGGCCCAAAGAGAAGGTTGCAATATTCACTTTGTTATCCCCTAAAACCGCCCCGAGCTTACCAATGAAGCCTGGTTTGTCATCATTGCGTACATAAATCATATTTTCACTAAAGGCCGCATCCATAGGAACACCAAAGAGACGCACGATACGTGGCTCACCACGATAGATAGTGCCGACAACAACGAATTTACGTTCAGACGTTTGAACAGCAAGGCGAATAAGACTCTCAGCGCGTTCAGCTTCGTTCACATAGCTTTCTTTGATTTCTATGCCGCGTTCTTTCGCCAATACAGGTGCTGAGACGGCATTTACGTCTGGCATAGCCGCCTTTAACAATCCTGCTAAAGCCGCCGCTGTCATCGGGTCTGTGTTCAAATCCGTGACAGCCCCTTTATAGGTCAACTCGATGGATTGGATTGGGTCGTGGAGTAACTGTCCGGTCAAGCGGCCAAGACGGTCTGCAAGATCGACGAAAGGCTTTAGGCGAGGCGCTTCTTCGGCTGAGATAGACGGGGTGTTAAGTGCGTTACTGACAGCGCCTGTTAAAAGGTAATCTGCCATTTGTTCAGCAACTTGCACAGCCACATTTTCTTGGGCCTCTAATGTAGAAGCGCCCAAATGCGGCGTTGCAATAAAGTTAGGCGTACCAAAGAGAGGATGCTCTTTTGCAGGTTCTACGGCAAACACGTCCAAGGCAGCCGCGCGAACATGGCCTGCCTCTAAAGCGTCTTTCAAAGCTTCTTCGTCGACTAATCCACCGCGGGCGCAGTTTACGATTATGACGCCTTTTTTGGTCATGCCAAGGCGGGCGCGAGAGACAATGCCCTTTGTGCTTTCAACCAATGGTGTGTGCAGGGTAATGGCGTCCGCTCTTTGGAAAAGTTCATCAAGTTCGACTTTTTCAACGCCTAATTTCACGGCGCGTTCTGGCGTAAGATACGGGTCAAAGGCAATGACTTTCATTTTTAGGCCAAGCGCGCGTTCCGCCACCAAGGCGCCAATATTACCACAGCCAATAACGCCGAGTGTTTTATTGAAGAGTTCAACACCTTTGAAATCGCTCTTAGGCCACTCACCATTTTGCGTGCGAGTTGAGGCTGAAGGAATTTGCCGAGCCGCGGAGAACAACATGGCGATGGCATGTTCCGCTGTCGTTACGGCATTCCCGAAAGGGGTGTTCATAACAACAACGCCTCGGTCGGTAGAGGCTTTGATGTCAATATTGTCGACACCAATACCGGCGCGGCCAATAACCTTTAGGTTTTTAGCGGCGGCGATGATTTCTGCGTCAGGACGCGTGGAAGACCGAACGGCTAGTCCGTCATAATCGGCAATAATGTCTATAAGCTCTTCTTTTGAAAGACCTGTGATGACATCAACGTCAACGCCGCGATTTTTAAAAACCTGCGTTGCTGCGGCTGACATTTTGTCAGCAATTAATACTTTAGGCATGATATAAATCCGTGTGAAATGTGTTTTTAAAGGGTTTCGGCGGCTACGGTTTCAAAGGCCCAGTCGAGCCAAGGTGTTAGCGCTTCAAGATCTGATTTTTCAATCAAACCTGAGGCCCATACACGGAAACCTGCGGGGGCCGTTTTGTACGATCCGAAATCCAAAGCGACATTTTCGTCGCCTAATAATTTTACTATCTTTTTGGCAAAATCCGCTTGTGCGTCTTTGTCGAGGGCTGTCACACGGGGGTCGACAATTTTCATACAAACGCCAGTATTTGATCGTTCCGCATCTTTTTCAGCAAGGTTGGCAATCCAATCTGTACGGTCAATCCAATCATAAAGAACCTGCGCATTTTTGTCCGCGCGGTCATGCATAAATTGTAACCCACCATTGGCTTTGACCCACTTTAGAGCATCAAGGTGGTCTTCAGCGCATAAAAGCGATGGGGTATTAATTGTTGAGCCTTCGAATAAAGCTTCGTTTAGCTTGCCTTTGCTGGTCATGCGGAAAATTTTAGGCAGTGGCCATGGTGGCGTGTAGGTCTCTAGGCGTTCAACGGCGCGGGGACTAAGGATGAGCATACCGTGGCCAGCTTCGCCGCCCATGTTTTTTTGCCAGCTATATGTGACGACGTCGAGCTTGGGCCAATCAAGTTGTTGCGCGTAAACCGCAGAGGTTGCATCGCAAATTGTTAGACCTTCACGATCGGCAGGAATGAAATCAGCATTGGGGACGCGGACACCAGCTGTTGTGCCATTCCATGTAAAAACGAGGTCACGGTCGCCTGTATAGGTTTCAAGGGGGGGAAGCTGTCCGTAATCGGCTTCTAGAATTCTAAGGTCTTCGAGAGGAAGCTGGCTTTTTGCATCTGTAATCCACGCATTCCCAAAGTTTTCCCATGCGGCCACATCTACACCGCGCGGCCCAAGGAGAGACCACATAGCCATTTCAACCGCGCCAGTATCTGAAGCAGGAACAATAGCGATACGGTAGTCAGCCGGTACTTCGAGGACTTCGCGGGTTAAATCTATAACTTCTTTGAGTTTGGCTTTGCCAAGCGCCGAACGATGAGAGCGCCCAAGGGCTGCGTCATTTAGGGCATCTAGTGTCCAACCAGGACGTTTTTTTGTGGGACCCGCAGAAAAGCGAGGGTCGACAGGCTTGGCTGTCGGCTTAGTGGCTATTGCCATGATATGTATCTCCTTCACTTGCGTTTTTGTACAAGTGTAAAAGTGCACTCCAGTGGGGGAGTGGGACCCAAAGCCGATATGCAAAAGACACAATTTTTTGTCAAGAGCAGATGTTGCCCTCTTAAAAATCAGAGAAAACCGCAGGAAAGCCCATGAAATCCCTGTAATTTTAACTGGCGCTGAATGATTTCAGCCTTAAAACTAAACATATTCGTTGAATTTAGGGCACAAACTAGGCGGAACTGCTATGGATACATTTACTCATAAAGCTGGTCGCGTGATAGCGATGACAGCTTTAGCACTCGTCATGTCGACGACCCTACAGGCTTGTGGAGGGGGGAGCGATAGTTCCTCTGCGTCTAGCCCGCCGCCACCACCACCGCCACCACCTCCGCCACCACCTCCTCCGCCACCACCTCCTCCTCCTCCTCCGCCACCACCTCCGCCGCCAGCGGCTTCAGTCACGCTGACGGGGACTGTGACCTATGATTATGTGCCGCATAATACTTTGACGAATGGCTTGAATTATTCGGCGATAGAACAACGACCTGTTAGAGGCGGGCTTGTAGAATTGTTGGATTCATCAGGCGCTGTCTTATCCTCTGCGACTTTAACAGATACAGGGACATATAGTTTTACGGTTGATTCAGAGACAGATGTTCAGGTCAGCGTGAAAGCGCATCTATTAAGTTCCGCGGCTGCGTCTTATGATATTCAAGTTGTAGATAATTACCGCCCTGCCGATAGAGCCAATCCACCCATTTACACTTTAGTTGGCAGTGTTGCTTCGTCTGGTACAAACGCGACGCAAAACCGTGACCTTAACGCTGCTTCAGGATGGGGCGGAGCTGGATATACAGACACGCGCGAAGCCGCGCCTTTTGCGATCATGGATTCGATTTATGAAACCGTGTCAGATATTCGCGCTATTGATCCGGATGTCGATTTCCCGAAAGCCTTTGTTTACTGGAGCCCACAAAACCGTTCCGTTGGGGGGGATGTATTTGAAGGAGAGATTGGGACTTCGTCTTATACGCGGGCTGATCTTGACAATAATGGGAGTTTCGAAACGCCGACGCTTCGCATTCTAGGGAATGAGAATAGCGATACGGATGAATATGATAAACATGTCGTCGTTCACGAGTTTGGTCATTACATTGAAGATCAGCTATCTCGTTCAGATTCGATTGGTGGACGACATGGGGGCGGGGATCGTCTGGACCCACGCGTGGCCTTTGGCGAAGGATATGGCAATGCTTTATCGGGTATGATCTTAGGCGACCCAGTTTATCGGGACAGTTTAAATAATATGCAGTCTCAGGGCTTTTCTATTAACGTCGAGTCTAATAATGCGACGAATGAAGGCTGGTTTAACGAAACATCTGTGCAGTCAATCCTCTATGACCTGTTCGATAGCGAAGATGATGGTCCGGATACGGTAAGCCTAGGTTTGAAGCCTATCTATGACGTTTTAACAAGCGATGCTTATAAAACGGCTAGACCTGCGACGACTATTTTCTCATTTTTGGATGCTTTGGAATCTCAACCTGGCGTCAATGTCGCCGACATTAATGCTCTAAAGTCGTTTCAAGATATAAATGGGACGGGCCCGCTCGGCGTTGGCGAGACAAATGATGGCGGCATACCGTCTTCATTGCCCGTCTATAAAGTCATTACGCCAGACGGGACACCTGTGACGGTTTGCTCTGTTGATGATGCGGGTACGCGTAACAAATTAAATGTGCGTGATTTCTTGTATGTCACGATCGCGCTGACCAGACCATACACAATCAATATGGTGAGACGTTCTGGGCCAACAACGGTTGACCCTGATTTCCGACTCTTTACTGAAAATGGTCAATTTTATAGTGATGGTCAGGATGAAACGACGGATTCAGAGCAGTTAATTGTAACATTGCCGGCGCGTGATTATTTTATTTCAGCCTATGATTATAATAATATCTCGTCAGATACGGGCGAAGATAGTTGTTATGATTTCACGATTCAGTAGTCGGTGCTTATGACGTTTATTGTGCGGAATATATTGGGCTGTTTTAGCCTCGCTGCCTTTGCTATGAGTGGGTGTACGACGGCCCAGTCTCTGCCTGCTGAAGCAGAGCTGGCGCATGAACATGCAACTGTAAAACCGGGGGCATCCGTCGAAATTTCCTTCGAGGCACCTAAGAATATTGCCGTAGGTGAATATGGCGTTCTGAAACTTATCATTCAAGATTACTATGATGCAGGGACTTTGAACCTTGTGGCTCGACCAGAAGAGGGATTGCGTTTCGTCTCTGAAACAGGAAGAAAAACACTCTCTATGTCTGGTGATGATCAACAGGAGTGGGAGCTTGATTTCATAGGCACAGCAGATGGCGTCTATTATGTCGATGTATCCGCAATCGTAGATTTACCTGATGGCAATCAATCAGCGCGGGCGTTTTCAGGCCGAGTAAATATTGGTGATATTCAAAAAGCCAAAAACCAAAGAACAGCCAAGAGAAATGGCGTTCTTTCTGAGGATGGCTCAAAGGTTATCATGCAGGGAACTGAGACGATTAAATAATCAGCTCAGAAAGAATATTTCTTGAAAACATGAATAACCTTCAAATGTGTATTGTAATCTGCAAGGTTTCCTAATGCCGCTTTTATTCTCCTATGGGACTTTGCAATTTCCAAAAGTCCAAAAAGAAACTTTTGGTCGCTACCTAGTGGGGCGTGAGGATAAGCTGGTGGGGTATGAACTTCGTCAAGTTGAAATCACTGACCCTGATGTTTTGAAGAAAAGTGAGGAAAAATTTCACCCCATAGCTATTCCTTCGAACAACGGAGAAGACCGCGTAGCGGGTCAAGTTTTTGAGCTCTCTGACGCTGAATTAGCGGATGCAGATAGATATGAAGTTGATGATTATAAGCGTATTTCAGTGACGCTCGAATCTGGGGTTCAAGCTTGGCTTTATGTTGTTGCAAAGAATGAAGCGTAAGGCGTTAAAAGCCTAAATGGCTTGATGATACGATAGTTTTGGGGGCGGGCGGAACTGAAAGCTATTCCCTGCGTAACCAATATAGTGTTCTAAATAGAAAGAATTTCATGAAAATTACTGCAGGTGTTGGCGTCTTTATTTTATCTGCACTTATTGGCGCTGTATCTTGCGCGCCTGTGACCTTGCTTAATGCGGTTACGCCTTCAGGGAGTTATACGAAATCTTCGTCTATGTCCTATGGTGATTTAGACCGCCAATCACTTGATATTTACAGAACTGATAGGCCTCGTGAGGGCGCTCCTGTCCTCGTCTTTATCCATGGAGGCAGTTGGACCGATGGCAATAAAGATATGTATAAATTTTTGGCCGAAGGCTTTACGTCGGAAGGGTTTGACGTTGTTATTCCCAATTATCGGCTCTATCCAGAGGTCATCTATCCAGAGATGATTGTCGATACAGCGAAGGCGGCCGCCTTTACGTCAAAACAATTTCCCGGTCGCCCTATTGTTCTCATGGGGCATTCCGCTGGCGCCTATAATGTTTTGATGACAGCCTTGTCTTCTGAATATTTAGAAACTGCTGGTGCGCAGCTTTGCAACTCTATCGCTGGGGTCGTCAGTTTGGCGGGGCCGACGGGAATCATTCCACTTGATGAAGACCCCTATATTACTATTTTCCCAGATCGTTTCACTGCGTCTGATGCGCCGTTGAATAATGTTGACGGCCCAACTCCGCCAATTTTCTTTGGCCACGGAACAGATGATAAGAGCGTGTATCCACAGAACTCAGAGAGGCTCGCAGAAAAAATTCAGGCCAGAGGCGGGCAAAGCGTTGTTAAAATATATGAAGGCATGAACCATATTGATGCCGTTAAATTTCTATCCCGCCACTTTGATGGTGAGTCTACGCTGAAGCAAGATATCATTGAATTTGTGACGTCTCTTCAGGGCCAAGAAAATGGCGTTTATTGCCAATAGGTTAGGTTATGTCGTCAAATAAGCTTTGCAGCCATAAGGGTTACACAGCCATAATTTGATTTACGCGGGCAAAGGTTCGGGCCAGAATTTTAAATTCATTGGGGATTGAGGAAGGAATAACATCATCGAGCGTCTCCGCTGTTAGATGAAAACAACCATTTAAACTCTCAATGCTCTCTGATGTGTCTAGTCGCCCCAGTCCTAAGCGGTAAGTTGAAAAGGCACGCTTTTCAATTTGTCGGCTGAACATTGTCGTAATGTTGCTGTAAAGGGATGAATTTGTATAGCGTTGGCGGGCTAGTTCTAATGTGTGGATGTCGCCTTCGTAAAGCGTCAAAAAACTACCGTCCAAATAGAGCGTAAGGCCCGTAAATCCCTGTTGTTTTGTGTCGCTTATTATGAGTCGAATATAGTCTCTATTGATGACTGTTGATTTACCCGTTTTGATATTTCCGGAGTGCATGACCTGATGGATCATTATGAAGCCTTAAGTGCTAGCTCCTCCACATGAGCCTGGTTACAATCATTATTTGCTCACAGAATTCAAATCTTAATGTGAATTCGTAAATAAACCGTAATCAGAAAAATGAAGGCTTTAGCGCCTTATACTAGCCCGCCATCAAATTATTCACGCGCGCAAAAGTGCGTGTTAAAACTTTGAACTCATTGGGGAGGGCATCAGGGATAACTAACTCTAAGCTTTCAGGGCACAATCTAAAACATGACTTTAGAGATTCAATGTTTTCTATCGTGTCATACCGACCCAGACCAATTTTAAAATCAGAGAAAAGAGCCTTTTCAACGGGACGGCTGAAGAGTGTTGAGATTTTACTATAACGATCAGTGTTATCATATTGCAGGCGCGACTCTTCGATAAGGTCTCTATCGCCTTCATAAAGCGTCAGAAAGCTACCGTCTGAATAAAGAGTCAGTCCAGTGAAATGTCTCTCATTCACATGGTTTAAAATTCGCTGAACATCATCTTTAGTCACCAATGCGGAATTGTGACTTTTGATGTTTCCTGAATGCATGACCTGATGGATCATTTGTTTACCTTGTCCTATGGGCCCAATGACCTATTTAGCGCTACCATTTTTCCCACAGACGATTACCCATGAAGCTAAATAGTGAATCAATCGTTAGAGTTTTTAAACATACTTGAAATTTCAAATATAATAAAGGTTTCAACTGCATAAAGTGCAGGTATCAGCTGTATGAAATTAGCGGATGGGCCGCTTTTGCATAAAAATTGGTCGTATGTCGGTTGAGGGTTGAGTAAAGCTTTGCGGAGAAGGCGGGGCGCCTATTGTTGGGCGCCTATTATTGAGCCTACTGAATATAACCAGCTCTATATCGTCAACCTATCCGATATTGGAGAGGCTACCACCACTTTGCTGCGTTTCGGGGAGCGATAGTGTGAGGCATAAACGCGTCAAGGTGGGGTCACCTCTTTGATTTCGTTGAATCACAGGCTCAAGGCTTGCTCAGCTGTCAAAACCCGTTAAACGGATATTATCCGAGGGGCCCCTGACCGATTCCGATTGTGCAGGGCGAGACGTACCCTTTGAACTTGATCCTGTGATGAAGCAGGCGGAAGGACGGATGCGTTGATAACTGCGCCCGTATTCCGATTGAAAGGAATGCATCATGAATAAACCCCTTAACCCCTCTGAATTTCAAACCCCAGAAGTGACATCTGGCCCGCTGCCAAGTTCTTCTAAAGTCTATACGGCGCCGGATGCTGACCCCTCTCTGCGTGTGCCGCACCGTCTCGTGCATTTACATCCGAGTGCAAACGAGCCCGACGTGCCTGTTTATGATACATCAGGCCCGTATTCCGACCCAAACGTGACAATCGATGTTGAAAAAGGGTTGGCCCGCTATCGTAAAGACTGGGTGTTAGAACGCGGACATGTCGAAGAATATGAAGGGCGCGATGTAAAACCCGAAGATAATGGCGGCGCAACGGGCCGTTTCTTGGCGCGTGAATTCCCCGTTAAAAATAAACCCTTGCGCGGTACAGGCGAAGGCCCCGTGACCCAATATGAATATGCGAAAGCCGGTATCATCACCAAAGAGATGATTTATGTCGCCGAACGTGAGAACCTAGGCCGTAAGAAAATGCTGGATGGCGCTCAGGCCCGTGTTGATGCGGGGGAAAGCTTTGGCGCTGATATTCCTGTTTTTGTTACACCTGAATTTGTGCGCGATGAAATTGCCAAAGGCCGCGCGGTTATACCGTCTAATATCAACCATGCAGAGCTTGAGCCGCAAATTATCGGGCGTAACTTCCTTGTGAAAATTAATGCCAATATTGGTAATTCTGCTGTGGCGTCTTCTGTCGAAGAAGAGGTTGAAAAAATGGTGTGGGCGACCCGTTGGGGCGCTGATAATGTTATGGACCTATCGACAGGCCGTAACATCCACAATACGCGTGAGTGGATTATCCGCAATTCCCCTGTGCCGATTGGGACTGTGCCGATTTACCAAGCTCTGGAAAAGGTCAATGGTGTCGCCGAAGACCTTACTTGGGAAGTGTATCGAGACACGCTGATTGAACAATGCGAGCAGGGCGTGGATTATTTCACCATTCATGCTGGCGTGCGTCTGGCCTATATCCACCTGACGGCAAACCGTGTTTGCGGCATTGTTTCGCGTGGTGGCTCTATCATGGCGAAATGGTGTTTATCCCATCATAAAGAAAGCTTTCTCTATACTAAATTTCCCGAAATTTGCGACATCATGCGCCAATATGATGTGACATTCAGCCTCGGCGATGGGCTGCGCCCCGGTGCTGTGGCCGACGCCAATGACCGCGCGCAATTTGCCGAGTTAGAAACCCTTGGCGAGCTGACGAAAATCGCTTGGGAAAAAGGCTGCCAAGTCATGATCGAAGGTCCCGGCCATGTGCCTATGCACAAAATCAAAGTGAATATGGAAAAGCAATTGCGCGAATGCGGCGAAGCGCCTTTCTATACGTTGGGACCGCTGACCACGGATATCGCGCCCGGTTATGATCATATTACATCGGGTATTGGTGCGGCGATGATTGGCTGGTTCGGAACGGCTATGCTTTGCTATGTGACGCCGAAAGAGCATTTGGGTCTACCTGACCGTGATGATGTGAAAGTTGGCGTAATTACCTATAAGCTCGCGGCGCATGCCGCGGACCTTGCCAAGGGGCATCCCGCCGCGCAAATTCGCGATGATGCACTCTCTCGGGCACGGTTTGAATTCCGCTGGGAAGATCAATTTAACCTGTCACTGGACCCTGAAACAGCCAAGGATTATCACGACCAAACCTTGCCGAAGGACGCGCATAAAGTCGCGCATTTCTGTTCTATGTGCGGTCCGAAATTCTGCTCCATGAAAATCACGCAGGACGTCCGCGATTACGCCGATGGCCTCTCTGATAATGAAAAAGCGGCGCTTTATCCTGTTGAAGCGCAAGAGGCGAGGAAGGGCGAAGCCCTGACTGGGACAGAAATACATGCGGGTATGGAGGAAATGTCAGAGAAGTTTAAAGACTTAGGCGGGCAAATCTATCTCTCCGCAGACGGAACTGTGCGCGAGGATGACCACTAGTCCCAAGGTCGATTATCAATAATCGCTTGCTTAAATTCTGATTTGCCCCTTAAACTCTTATTAACCATAATAACTGAGGGGCAAATTTATGACTATCAAATCAATTGTATTATCTGGTGCGGTTTTATTAGGGGCGCTGTCAATCGCGCAGACGGCTTCGGCGGTGGACCGCTATGTTGGTGAAGTTATCCTCGTCGGCTTTAATTTCTGTCCGCGCGGCACAGCAGCAGCTGATGGGCAACTCTTGGCTATCGACCAAAATTCGTCTCTGTTCGCACTATATGGTACGACGTATGGTGGGGACGGTCGGACCGTTTTCGGTCTCCCGGATTTAAGAGGGCGAACCGTCGTCGGGGACGGAACTGGCCCAGGTCTGACGTCAAGGCGTATAGGTGCCAGAGGTGGTGTAGAAACCGTCAAAAACTTACCTAAAAATGTTGCCACAGCAGACGGAGATTCTGCTCAACAATTTACTGAAGGCAGCGAACAAAATATGCAGCCTTTTCAAGTCATGAAATATTGTGTTGTAACAAACGGTATATTCCCGAGCCGTAATTAGGGGTATAATTAATAGGGGGTCTTAGATCCCCCTATAGCAAAAAATATTTGCCTGAACGTTCAGAGCGTTATAAAATTAGAAGCATGAAAAAAATAGTTGCGCTTATCACTCTGTTTTTCGCAGGCTTTTCTGTAAATCTTGCTCACGCCCAGACGACGAAATCTTGTCCGAATGGTATGGTCCTCGCAAATACGTTTGAAGCCAATTTCGCGAGCGGGCCGAATAGCTGGGGGCAAGCTATTTTATATTGGCAGGATTACGGGATTTCAGCGGTGGATTCACCGAGTAAAATCGTACGCTCCCTTATGGAGTGTTATGGTAAATATTGCGGAATGGGGGATGGTGATACAACTGCCCACGCGACAATGAAACAATATCATAGGGATTTAGCCGCTTATAAAGATGGACGCATTGATACCGCTCCTGTGCTGGATAAAGCCGCTGTTTCTGCGCCGCCTGCTGTGATGCTAAACTGGGCGGAAAAGCGGTTTAATTGCAAAGCGGGTCCAACTAAATCTCAGCGAGACGCCCAGCAATTAGCCGATTATAGAGCTCGGCAAGCTAATGCCTCTAACTCTTATCGAAAATCTGCCCCTGCTGGACAAGTAAAGAGTGTCAAAGACGACTGGGAGTTCTATGAAAAAGCAAAGCGGAATGGTGGGCCAGATTTTTACCGCTGGTGGGATGCCAACAAAAAGATGCGCTCTATCCAAGATGCTTATGACATGTGTTATTTTCATCCTGTAACGAGCGTAGAATGCACCGCGCCAAAAGCTTGGGCCGATAGAATGACAGGTAAATATGTACCACCTACTCAAGGCTTGTCGCCTAATGCGCCATATACAGAAAGCTACACCGAAAAATATGGCTATAAAGGTCCTGCACGGAGTGGTCCGTCCGCTCCACCTCGGAGCAATGAACGTCGCTGTTACAATCAAGGCGATGGCACGGAGAAATGCTTTTACGATTGATAGACATAATAAGTTTGCAATTACGTATTATCCACCCCATATGAAACTTATCGATCTAAGGCCGAACAATCTGGCTTACTAACTTCTGCCGTCCAACGCAGAGGTGACTATGTGTTTTACTCTTCCCGACATCGACAAACGCACGCGGCTCCGCGATGGGGTCTCGGCAATTTTATGACGTGAAAGGAAATTCCCATGTCAGATATGCAAACAGGTACTGTTAAATTTTTCAACAACACAAAAGGCTTCGGCTTTATTCAACCTGAAAAGGGTGATGATGTTTTTGTACACATCTCCGCGCTTCAGCGCGCTGGCCTTGACGGCTTACAGGAAGGCGACAAAGTTGCTTTTGAAACGGCTGTGGATCAGCGTTCAGGAAAAACAGCTGTTGAAACTATTTCAATGGCATAAATTGCTCGCGCAATTTTATTCAAACGCGTCTTCGATGAAGGCGCGTTTTTTTTTGCTTCAATTACGCACCGCATGACCACAGGCCTTCGAATTGACGCTCGGCGCCATCAGCGCGTTGATAGGTGAGGCTAGCCTTACGTTTTGAGGATTGATTGTCTTGAGTGTCTCCGATGACTACAATGGTGACAGTCTTTCCTTGTCCAACAAATTTGGCGTTCTCATACATCGCGCCAAAGCCTTTGCCTGAGGTATTTTGCAAAGGTTCCACATAATCACCGACTTTGATAACGCCCTTGGCAGGGGCGTCGCTATCGGCATCACCAGAGGCCACAACAAGCGTTTGATCCGTATTTGATATAAAGGTGCAGAATAGCTCGCCCCTGTCGACATGGGCTAAATCTGCGCCTGTTAATGTGTTTAGTGTAATGGATGAACCATCACCGCCAATCGTGTTTGTTGGGATCTGTGTTTCACTGGAAGGCGTGTAAGCCTCTTCCAACCCGTCAGATGTTGATAAGACGTCATCGGGCTCACTCACGGTCTCAGAGCAGGCCGTTAAAAAGAGCAGGGCAGCGGCGGGTAGTGCCAATAAATATGCATGTGTCATAGCGGCCTAACGGATGCGTTGTGTATAGGTTCCGTTACATAGAATACATTAAACAGGGGCTCCATTAGGGTTTGTGGATGGATGTGGGTTTTAACGGTATTTTAACAGAATCGCCCTTATGTTCACTTTATGTTCTATACTTATCTTTTAACAAATCAGAACCAAGATGTGCTATTTGGGGGGCGCTGTGATGACCTTATACGGCGCATATATGAGCATAAGCTAGGCCGGCAAATTGGTCGGGCCTCGCCCTATGCTATTGACCGCCTTGTGTGGTTCGAAGTGCATGAAACCCACAAAGCGGCGGTAAAGAGAGAGCAAGACATCAAATCTTGGCCGCGTGAGTGGCGTCTGGCATTGGTGCAAAATTCAAACCCGCATTGGAATGATTTGTCGAACGGATTGACCAAAGCGTCTATTGAAGAAAGCCTCATTCATGCGAAAGCGGTGCATCAGTGCGCGAATACACTGCCGTCATTGCATAACACAGCGCCAAGTCAGGACGCTAATCACACGGAGTTTGCTTTGGCCTCATAGTCTGGCCTCATAATTTGGAAGTTGCCTGATAAGTCTGAACGGCAGATAAATTTAAGTCTCAGGGCTTATTCAGACTGTTATGCTAAGGTGTCATCTTCAAACTAATGCCACATTGTGGTGTTAGTCTCTGATTGAGATAGAGGCAGAGGAGGCGAAGATGAGACAAAATTTACGGAAACGATCTGTTATTTTAATGGGCG
The DNA here is from genome assembly GCF_003634015.1 of Litorimonas taeanensis. NCBI lineage: Bacteria > Pseudomonadati > Pseudomonadota > Alphaproteobacteria > Maricaulales > Robiginitomaculaceae > Litorimonas > Litorimonas taeanensis. The sequence goes on along the minus strand of NZ_RBII01000001.1, from coordinate 1,162,029 downwards.
TGATGGGGGCTTTGATGATGGGGCAAACTGCATCAGCGCTGAGCTGCGCCATGCCAGACCTTGCGCAAAAAATGGAAGAGGCGAAAGCGTCTGACACGGTTTACCATATCTTTGTGGGTAAGTTCAGAACGATCACACATGGTATCAATCCGCCCAAACCTCTTGATACTTACCAAGACTCTTATGGGGCGCCTCATCAAGGCATCCCGCCTCATCAAGCGCCGCAGCCGCCAAAAATTCAACGTGCCTTTTTTGAAGGTTTCTCTCTTGGGCCGAATAGACGCTATGATGTTCCGCTCTCTGGTTTACCTGTGGATATGGAGATTGGATGCGCGGGGCCGTGGTGCGGGTCGGCGCCGTCATCTGAACAAACGCATATTGCCTTTGTTGAAGCGCGAAATGGTCGCCCCCCTTTATTACGAGTATCGGCCTGTCCGAATTGGGTTTTTCAGACAGAACCCAATGATGGTAAAGTTAGAAAGCTACGTCAGTGCTATGATAAAACCTGTCAGTCAGAAGGCAGACCACGCCATCGATAGGTTACTTGCGGCCCTCTTTTAAGCCACCATCTTGATAATAGATAATATCGGGATTTTGAAAAGGCGTCAGCGTGACCCCAGGCGGCCGGGCTTTCAAAGTCCCGCGCCGCTTCCAGCGTTCGCTTGCGGCGATAAACAAAATGGAACCCGCCAAAACAATAGTTACCGAGTTACTGGCGATAATAGGTTTGGCGCCCGTGAGAATGCCATAGGTCAACCACAACGAAACCCCAATCACGTAAAAAGAATACATCAATAAAGATATGCCGGAGGTTCGCTTTGTGCGTATCACCAAATAGGCTTGCGGTACAAAGGACAGCGTCGTTAGAGAGGCCGCTGCAAAACCTATAATTTCAGTCTGTGTCATAAGACCCTCGGACAATAAGTAAAACTCTCTATCGCCCTAACGCATATTCGCAAATTTTGGCAAACAGATTTCACCTCTATCTTATCATAGCTGGTATGACGTTCTGGGCTGCTTGTGACGGCTTTTCCGAAACGGTTCACACTAGAAACCAGAGACACCGAAGGTCGAGTATCATTGAATTCGAACTTGCATAATCGGGCCATTATTGGGCGGAGGACGCTGTTTCACCCGCTCTATGTCGCCCGTGCTTCACCAAACCGTCAAAAAACTATTGCTTGCTATTATTTCAATTCACCCCCATATCGCGAATATCGAAGACGGCCAGACTACCCGGCTATTAATGGTGCGCTTAATATAATGTTTCGAGCGCTGTTGTGAGTACGCAGTAATATCCTTCCTCGACAATAGGGCCACCTGCAGTGGGCGGCCAAAATGACGTGAAAGGAAATACCATGTCAGACGAAATGCAAGCTGGAACCGTAAAGTTCTTCAACACAACAAAAGGCTTCGGCTTTATTCAACCAGAAGCCGGCGGCGACGATGTATTTGTACACATCACTGCGCTTCAGCGCGGAGGCCTACAAGGTCTTAACGAAGGTGATAAAGTAACTTTCGATACAGCCAAAAACGAGCGCACAGGTAAAACTGCTGTCGAAAATATTGCAATGGCGTAAGCCAAAATTCAATATTGAATGGGAAGGGCCTCTTGAGGGCCCTTTTTTTGTGGGCGATTGTCATTGGATAGGGTAATGTCTCAAAAAAATTGGGGGCCTTCATGACACCGGAAACTTTTTTAGCGCCTGTAATGGCTTTGATTGTTTGGACGCTCTTAATATGGGTGTTGCTTTATATACGGCGTATCCCAGCCATGAAGTCGGCCCGTATGGCTCCTGACAAAGCAAAGCTCCCAGATAGTGGGTGGAAGGGTCAATTGCCACTAAAGGCGCAAGTCGCAGCGCATAACTATAATCATCTGATGGAGCAGCCGACTCTGTTCTATGCCTTGATGTTCTACATCACTCTGACATCGCAAACCTCATCAATATTATTCTATCTGGCTTGGGCTTATGTGGCTTTGCGGGTCGTGCATAGTTTTATCCAAACTAATGCTGGCCCAGTTATGATACGGTTTTCCATCTTCACGCTTTCAACGCTTGTGTTGGCGGTGATGGTGGGGCTTACGCTTTTATAAGCTTAAGCTCTTAAAGCGTATCCCAGACAGAGGCGAGGGCGATAAAATCTGCGCTCTCATCGGGGTCGCGGTCATTATTTAAATCCGCAGGACTATTCCGCGTAATGATAATGCCAATGGGATGGCCGCTCTGAGCATCTATTACAGGGCCGCCGCTCATACCTGTCACAACAGGTTCGTCTGGATCTGTGATATGAGCAATCCACTGTCCGGGCATACGTTCATAATAGACGGTGCCTTTTCGGATTTCGGGGGTTCGAGACCCAGCAGGATAACCCATTAGTATGACGGACTGCCCAATTTTCGGAGACTGAGGCCGAGCAGCCGGCTTCGTGCAGCCTGCAAGCGCCGCATCCAATCCGTCTGGCCAACTAGTGCAATCGTCGGGCGCAAAGTCGGGCGTGTGATCCATAGCTTCACTGACGCAATGTCCTGCACTTATCCAGCCGCCCCAATAGGCAAACCATGTCGTGTAACATTGAAAACCTCGTTCATTATGAAAATAGCGTCTCACATCAAGGTCGGTTTGAGTTAACGAAGGCTTTGGGCTTAAGGCCTGAGCCTTAACTGCCTTGGGCTTAACGGTTGTTTTGGGGGATGGTTTTCGGCGAAATATAGAAAAAAAAGACATGGGGCCTTGTGTTCCAGTTTTTCTGGTAGAGCAAGCTGAGTGTGATATAAGGCCATATGAAATTCATACTGTCCCTATTTTCTTTTGTTCTAATGACAGCCTGCTCTACGGCATTCGTGCCCGCTAATGCTGATGGCAAAGGGGCTGACATAATTGATTATCCGCGCGATAAACACGGCGAGGTGATGCCCTTTGTGAGCGATAAAAATGCGAGCAAGGCCGTGGATGAAGCGATAATCAAAGCCGCCGCCGAAGATAAAAAAGCCCTTATCGTAATGGGGGCGAATTGGTGTCATGACAGTCGAGCCTTGGCCACCCATTTTGAAACGTCAGAATTCAAAAACTTACTCGGCGAAAATTATGTCCTTGAATATATTGATGTTGGACAAAAAAATAAAAACCAAGATATTGCCCGGCGGTTTGGTTTGGACGGCACAAAGGGCACGCCAACTGTATTGATTATTGATGGGACAGGTCAAATCCTTAATCTGGAAACAGCGCCGACATGGCGAAATGCGGCGAGCCGTAAAGACGTAGATATCTATGATTACTTCCAAAGTTACGCCCATGATGGAAACTCTGGTGCAGACGACATAGTCGAGGATTAAACATATGTTTATGGGGCATTACGGGCCGGCGGTCTGGGATACACAACGTGGACGAACCGCGCCTTTAGTGCCTTTATGGCAAGCCTTTCTGGCTGTTCAGGCCGTTGATATTGTTTTTTCTGTATTGGCAATCATGGGGGTTGAAGGCTCTGTTATGAAAGATGGGCAGCCAGTCTTTCATATTCCATGGTCACATTCTCTGCTGACTTCGCTTATCATTTCCATTGCGGCAGGAGCCATATTTATTAGCTTTAAACCTAGTGCTGGGCGAAAAGGTTTTATTGTCGTCTCACTATTGGCTTTCTCTCATTGGGTACTCGATTTGGTTGTGCATCGGCCAGACTTACCACTTTATCCGGGGGGTGATTTGCATTTGGGCTTCGCCCTTTGGGATTATCCACTTTTGTCCTTTGCTATGGAAATAGGACTATTACTTTTGGGGTTTGTTTATTGGATGGGAGTTACAAAACCCAAAACTGTTTTTTATAGCCTCGCCCCCATCGTGCTTTTTACTTTCATGTGTATTTTGCAATTTATTGCCATCACAAAACCAGGATTAGATTTGCAAGCTGGAACCTTTGATCCCGCGACGCAGCCACAGGGTGTGGTTCTTGGGGTGTCAGGCCTTTTTGCGTTTGGCTTATTAACCGTCTGCATCTGGGCCATAGAGAGAGGGCGACGCGCGCAATTTGGTGAGCCCTTAAAATTTTAAGGGGTCTTTTTAGGCGGTGTATGGCTCTCAATGTCTTGTGGATTGATTTTCGTCGGTAGGCTTGTGGCCTCTGATGTTTGTTTATTGCGGGCTTGGTTAAGGCGAAAGCCTCGACCCGTTACAATGGCGTCACGGCCAAATTTCTCACGCGCTATATCCGAGGCGCGCTCCGCTTGACCGCGTTTGCTTGCCTGCGGATCTAGCAAGTCGGCACTATCGCCAATCGGTGCGCTAAGGCTTGATATACCCGCACCGATAAGGCGATAAGAGCTGCCTTTTAATTCGGCCTCTAATAGCGGTTCCAGCGCTCGGAATATAGTATCGGCGAGCTGAACGGGTTGGGCGAGTGTTCGTCGACGCGTAATTGATTTAAAGCGTGAGGTCTTTAGCTTTAAAGTGACAGTGCGTCCCGCAAGGTTTTTGGCTTTTGCTCTGTCTGCGGTTTTCAAACAAACTTGCCATAGCTTGTCCTTCAAATCGTCCTTATCTGAAATATCTGTATTAAAGGTGGTTTCGGCGGAAACGGATTTGCGTTCAGCGCGGGGTTTTACTTTGCGAAAGTCTTCGGCACGGGCGAGACGTGCCAGCCGCAAGCCTGGCTCGCCAAACCGTTTTGCCATTTCTTTGTCAGAAATTTTGCGAACATCGGCGATTGTATGCAGTCCGCCTTTCATCAGTTTGGCAGCAAAAGCAGGGCCTATTCCAAATATAAACCCTACAGGTTTGTCCAATAGAAACGTCTGTGCATCACTCCGTCCTAAAACAGCAAACCCATGAGGTTTATCTAAATCTGAGGCCGTTTTGGCTAAGAACTTATTATAGGAAAGCCCCACAGAAACGGTCACGCCAACGTCTTTTAATATACGGCTTTGCAATTTCATAAGGCTTTCAACAGGGGTAAGACCATGCAGCCGTTGGGTCCCGCTTAAGTCAAGAAAGGCCTCATCGATGGAAAGAGGCTCGACCAAAGGGGTCAGCGCTTTCATCATATCCCGAATTCGGCGGCCTTCATATGCGTATTTCTCCATACTGCCTCTGACGACGACGGCATCAGGACACAGTTTTAACGCTTTGAACATCGGCATCGCAGACCGTACACCATAGATGCGCGCATGATAACATGCTGCCGATACAACGCCGCGCTGTCCTCCGCCTACGATAACAGGCTTGTCACGAATCTCGGGGTTGTCACGTTTCTCTACGGAGCAATAAAAAGCGTCACAATCAACATGAGCAATTGAGAGATGTCCAAGCTCGCTATGTGAAATTATGCGCCCGCTTTCACATTTCGGACAACGCGATAAAAGGTCAGTAGACCCAGCGCCGCAGTCTCGACATAAAGATATGAGAGACGAGGGCAGGTTTATGTCAAAATGAGATGACAATCTTTACGAATCCTTAGAGCGTTCCTGTTATGTTCTGTGTCGTAATAAGGCATAAATGGATAATCTACGCCCGTCTATGGTTAACCCACTCCTAAGATCAAACATACGCTTAGTTAAGGATAGTCTGTCATAGTGTGGCCAAGAAAACAAAAACGTAGGCGCAAAGTCTACACATATTGGTGAATTCGGAACGATGTTAAAAATCATGCCCAAAAAAGTTCTCATTGTTGAAGATAACGAGCTTAATATGAAGCTCTTTGCCGATCTGTTGGATGCGCATGGATATGAAACACGTCAAACCCGTGAGGGGTTAAAAGCGATTGGAATGGCAAGGGAGTTTCTGCCTGACCTCATTTTGATGGATATACAACTTCCTGAAGTTTCAGGGCTTGAAGTCACTAAATGGATTAAGGATGATAAAGCTCTTGCTGATATTCCCGTTATCGCTGTCACAGCCTTTGCCATGAAAGGTGATGAGAAGCGTATTCGCGATGGTGGATGTGAGGCTTATATTGCCAAACCCATCACAATTTCGTCTTTTCTAGCGACTGTACGCAAGTTTGTTGAGCCTGCTTAAGAAAGGCTCGATATGTCTGCTCGCATACTTGTCGTTGATGATTTGGCTCCAAACCTGAATCTGCTCGAGGTTAAGCTCCAAGCTGAATATTATGATGTTGTGACCGCCAAAAGCGGTGAAAAAGCGCTGGAGATAGCCTTTAAAGAACCCGTTGATTTGATATTGATGGATGCGATGATGCCGGGAATGAGCGGATTTGAGGCGTGTCGCCAGTTAAAGCAAAACCCCAAAACTTGGCATATCCCTGTCGTTATGGTGACGGCATTAGAAGAAACCAAAGACCGTATTCGTGGCCTAGAAGCTGGGGCCGATGATTTTATTTCAAAGCCGATTGATGATTTTAACTTAATGGCGCGAGTGCGTTCTCTCTTGCGACTTAAAATGATAACGGATCAACTTTTAACCCATAATCATGAATTAGCGCATGATGCGCGTGGGGTGCTCGAAGGCATAAACAAGAAAAGCGGGACTGTCTTATTAATTGAGGATGATGTTCTACGCTCTGGAAAAGTCGCAAAAACGCTGAGTCCAATTCATAATGTTTTGATTGAAACAGATCCTGTCACCGCATTGCGCCGAGCCAAGGCAGGGGTGGACTTGATTATTGTAAGTTTACTTTCCAAGAAGTTTGATGGGCTTAGAGTATGCGCCAGCCTTCGCTTTAATGAAGAAAATCGCGAAACCCCCATATTGATTATCGGTGATCCCGAAGATGAAGCGCGTCTTATTCGTGCCTATGATATTGGCGTGAACGACACATTGATGCGTCCCATTGATAAACAGGAAATGCTTGCCCGCGTGAATACGTCAATGCGCCGAAAGTTTTATGCTGATAATTTGCGCGATAATTTTAATGAGAACCTAGAAATGGTGATTTCTGACCCGTTAACGGGGCTAGGGAATAGGCGCTATTTTGACCGTTCAATTCTACCATTATTTGATGCCCTAGAGACTAAAAATCAGCCTTTCTCAATAATGGTTTTTGATATTGACCACTTTAAACGCGTCAATGATATTTTAGGCCATGATATGGGCGATCAAATTTTGAAAGAGGTAGCCGCGCGCCTTGTGACGAACATGCGCTCTATTGATATTGTAAGCCGGTATGGCGGCGAAGAGTTTATGATTGCAATGCCAGACACTATCCAAGAGGCCGCTTTGAGCGCTGCCGATCGAGTACGCGGCTTAATCGCAGGTACGCCAATCTATGTCGAAGGTCAGGCTTTGCAAATTACAACAAGCGCAGGTGTGGCACAGGTTCGCAAAGGCGAAGAGCTTCGTGATGTTTTTAAGCGGGCGGATGCCGCTTTATATGCCGCAAAACAAGGGGGACGTAATCAAGTGCTTCCTGCGCCATTACTTGACGCTGCGGCTTAATTAGAGCCGTGTTTTTGGCTATTAGGTAGTCACTATAAACGTCTGCAATCTGAAGTCATTGCTTTCTGTCCTTGTCATCATTTTATGACTTATCCGTCATTAAACTTTGACCAAGTCGTTACCAATCAGTCATGTGAGATACTTAGGGACGCTCCAAATTCTTGGTAAATTTGGAAGAAAAAATGCAAAACCTAAGACCTCTGTTAACAACAAGCGCAATGGCTTTAGCGCTCATTTCACAAAACAGCTTTGCACAGGCTGGCCCCAATGACGGACAAAGCTTAGTCAATGATGAGGTTATCGTAACGGGTACAAAGCTTTCACGGGAAACTGGAATTAATGCAAAGCGTGAAGCGCTCGGTATTATTGATGCGCTTGGAACGGATGAACTGGGTCAACTCCCGGATAAAAATGTGGGGGAAAGCCTCAATCGTTTAGCCGGTGTTTCTATGCTCGTGGAAAAGGGCGAGGGACGATACGTACAAATTCGCGGCATTAACCCGTCTTTGAATAATGTAACGATTAACGGCATGGGGCTCGGCTCTCCTGAAACAGAAAATGGCGGCCGTCAGGCCCCGCTCGATATTATTGCCGGCGGTGTTTTGGGCGCAGTACAAGTTATTAAAACACCTACGCCTGACATGGATGCTCAAGGTATTGGCGGTACCGTGAATGTCGAAACGAAGTCTCCCTTTGATAGGCCTGACTCCTTCTATGGTTACTTATCTGGGCGTTTTGGTTTTGAAGAAATTCAGCCTGAAGACGAAGCCTATGGTGGACATAATCCGTATAGCATTGATGCGACATTATCTGGAAAAACGGATGATGATACATTTGGCTGGTTGATTGGCGGGTCTTGGTCTGACCGTGAATATGTCGCGCCAGGTTATTATCAGGATGACTGGGTAGAGCAAACAGGTGGTGCCGCCCCAGAGAATGTTAAAAACAATTACTATATCATTGGCCGTGAGCGTTTAAATTTAAATGGTACGGTTGAGTTTCGTCCCGATGATGTCTCCAAGTATTTTGCGCGTGGGTTCTATGCCAAATGGGATGAGTTCCAGCACCGTAATCGTTACGAGCAGAATTTCACAGAAGACATTGTTTACACATCTGCCAATGGCGGCACGTCAGGCCTAAACCGTATTGCAGCAAATATTCGCTTGGAAAGTCCTGAAAAGGAAATTTTCAGCCTCTCAGCAGGCGGCCAAAACATCGTTGATAATCTGACCTTCGATTACTTGGGGCAATATAATAAAAATACTATTTCAGAGCCTTATTCATATTGGGAATGGCGTTCTGGAACGGACTTTGGTCCAAATAGTTTTGAAATTAATGCCGATGGTGTTGTTTCTATCACGCCAGATGCAGGTACACCTGACCGCCAGGATGCTTCACTATTACCTTTCCGCCGGGCTCGTTTTCAAGATTCAGATATGACTGAGGATGGCCTTATGGGGCAGTTTGATGTGTCATGGGAGAAGGGTGCCGATACAATTATAAAGGCTGGGGTAAAGGCACGTCAAACGGATCGAGATTGGGATTACCAACTTACACGTTATGACGGAGGTGCATTAGATTTAAATCTCGCGACCTCTTCAGATTTCACAAGTGGAGCCTTTCAAAATTGTTCGGCGCAAGGCTGCCCACCCAATATCTTTATGAATATTGACGCGATGGATGCTTTCTTGGCAGAGCCATCAAATTCTGATTACTTTGTACTGAACACCAGTGAAAACTTTATCGCTAATTTTGCCTCTGATTACAGAATTAAAGAAACTGTTCTCGCAGGTTACGTCATGGGTACGAAAACTTATGGGCCAGCCCAAATTATTACAGGCGTAAGAATTGAAGCTACAGACGTCAATTCATCTGGCTTTTTGCTGGAAGGGGAGGATGCTGTAGAGGTGGAAGATGGCGGTGACTACATCAATGTGCTGCCTGCGCTTTTAATCAATTATGATGTGTCTGAAACGCTAAAAGCTCGAGGCGCAATAACGCGGGCCTTAGGACGTCCAGACTTTACAGACATCGCCCCGCGTTCGTCTTTCTCTGAAGAGTTGACGATTGGTGATTTGTCTATTGGTAATCCTGATCTGAAACCGCGCTTGTCTTGGAACTTTGATGCAAGTTTGGAATGGTATGCAAACTCACTGACACTTTTATCGGCCTCAGTGTTTTATAAAGACATCTCTGATGACCTAGTTGGATTATCAGAACGGTATACGACACAAGCCGACATCGAAGCTCAATTAGAGGCTCGCGGCCTTAATGGTGCGATTGATGCATCAGATTTGACAGAGCTTAACATTGATACAACTGTGAACAGTGGAAGCTCGACTTTGAAAGGTCTGGAGCTTGTCGCGCAAACTCAGCTTGATCCATTCCTTCCTGAAGCTTTGTCAGGTATCGGTGTTTCGGCAACGGCGACATTCCTAGATGGAGAAACAGAGGTCAATGGCGTGACTCTGCCACTCTTGAATCAAGCGGAGATGACTTACGCTCTAACGCTATTCTATCAAAACCACGGCTTTGATGCGTCTGTAAGCTATGCTTATAATGACGACTTCCTAACGGGCGTGAATTTGGACAACCCTGGATTAAATCTCAGCCAAGGTAAATTTGGTCGGTTCGATGCAAAAGTAAGTTATGATGTTATGGATCAGCTGAAAGTATTTGCCGAAGCCGTGAATATTAATGATGAGCCAACAACTGAATTCCAAGGTGGCATTGAAACGCAAAACACCGAACATGAATATGTAGGCCGTACTATTTATGTAGGATTTTCTTATGGGTTTTAAATCTCATAGTCTTTTTGCAATATGCTGTGTGCAGGCTCTATTATTAGGGGCCTGCAACCAGAGCTCTGCTGCGAAACCGAATGTTGAACCAGAAACTCCTGCTTTGCAAAATACAGGCCCTTTAACGGTACCTGATTATACTCCACCTCAGGTCTCGCGGTACAAAGCCAAGACACTTCGCAGCTATACCGCCCCTGAAGCCGATCAGGGGGCGGCCATAGATGAGGCGCATCTCTATGCGGTGGATAATACGGTTATTGCCAAATACAGGCGCAGTGATGGGGCCTTCTTGGGGCGTTTTATCGGGCCAAAGAACGGCCTGATACGTCACATGAATTCCTGTTATGCGAAGAATGAAAAGCTTTGGTGCGCCAATTCAAACTATTCCCAAGTCCCTATGGCGTCATCGATAGAAATCTTTGATACGCAGACACTTCAGCACATAGAGAGTCATAGCCTTGGCCTCAGAGATGAAGGGTCATTGACATGGTTTGATGAAGTCGATGGCGGATATATCGCTGGTTTTGCTCATTATGATAATAAAGGCAGCGCAGGTTTCAAAGACAGCCGATATGCAAGCGTGGTCGCTTTTGATGCGGCGTGGCGCCGTACAGGCGGTTGGTTGTTTCCAGGCAGCGCCATAGAGCGGATGAAACCTTATGCGGCCTCAGGCGGCGCCTTAGGGCCCGATGGGCTGCTTTATATTTTGGGGCACGATAGACCTGAAATGTATGTTTTGGCAAAACCTGTAATGGGGCCGACTCTCATCCACATCGCGACAATAGATCTTGAGGTCGAAGGTCAAGCCTTTAGCTGGGGCGTGAATGGCTCTCGTAATATAGTGGCTGTCGAGCGGCGAGATGGGTTGATTCGAGAAATCGAAATCCCTGCCATCACATTTGATGAGCCAACGGCGCGCCGTTTCAGATAAAATGTAGCTTCACTTATACTTTGCCCCATTTTGTTGGGGCAGGCTCTATTGGGGCAGGGTCTAAATGTGCATAAAAAAACCGCCCAAAAGAGCGGCTTTTCAATAAATAAAGTCAGGAAAGATTACTTAATCTTGCCTTCTTTGAAATCCACATGCTTACGCACAACAGGGTCATATTTACGTTTGACCATTTTTTCTGTCATTGTACGTGAGTTTTTCTTTGTCACGTAGAAGTAACCAGTGTCAGCTGTCGAGTTAAGACGGATTTTAATAGTTGTTGGCTTCGCCATGACGCACGCGCCTTTCTTCTGTAATTCGAAGCGCGGCAATTAAGCGGGATTCGCCCTAATGTCAACTCCGAGATTGCAGAGATTTGGGCGGCAAGGCTTTAATTTATCTCTGGAAACCGCGAGGCCCGCATTTCGCCGCGTATGGCCTTTGATTGGAATATATCTTTGGGCGGGCGATTATGGGACAGATAGTCTTTTAAAACGCCGAGCATCATCGTTGTGGCGCGTTGCCGTTCTAAATTCTCTATATCATCAAAAGTGAACCAGCCCACATTGAGAAGTTCCGCGCTGTCTTCAATTTTGGGCGGTTGAATGTCGCCCAGATGTTTATGAAAAAACCACGCGTCAAAGCGTTTATGACGGTGAGGCGGAGTAATAGCGCGGCCAAAGACCTCTATGCCTGAAATATCCGGGTGTAGGCCAGCCTTTCGAAAGGCGTCATAGCTTGGATGATTCAGATTACGAACACCCTCATTTACAGACTTCCCAAGTAGCAAGCGCGTTTCTTCCCAAGTCTCACGTACAGCGGCGAGAACAATGGCGCGAGATTTACGGGGCGTATAGGCAGCTTCTAATATGCGTTCAGTGCGGGGGCTAAGATCCCCGGCGTATTTGGCGTAGCTATCGGCGCGGTCCACACGGCCGCCAGGAAACACGTAAACACTGGGCATGAAATCATGTCGTTTAGAGCGCTGTCCCATCAAAATTTTGGGGTTTGTTTTGTCCCCAATAGTCAAGACGATGGTCGAAGCGATTCGAGGGCGCGGCGCGCGGGATAATTGCGCGCGGCGATCGACCTCTTGTTCAGTCATTTTTATCTTTCCCAGAGGGAAATTTTGCTCGCTATCGCGTTTCATCGTCTACGTCTTTGATGTTTTCTGCCGCGTGAAGCGTTGCCGCGGTCTCTTGAGTTTCGTCTTGGGGCTTTACCGGCTTCGCCTTTACTCAGCATCTCAAAGACGAGGCCGCCAGTGACTGGTGTGGCTTCTTGGAGGCGCACGCGAACTTGGCGACCAAATTTATAGGTGTTCCCACTTTCAACGCCGGTTAGTGCCTTTTTCTTTTCATCGAAAGCGTAATATTCTTGGCCAAGACTGCGCGCGGGAATAAGGCCGTCTGCGCCGGTTTCATCAAGGGTGATAAACAGACCAAACTTGGTCACACCGGTAATGCGGGCATCAAATTCTGCTCCAATATGTTTTTCCAGATAGGCCGCAATATAGCGGTCCTTGGCGTCGCGCTCTGCAACCATAGCGCGGCGCTCTGTTGAAGAAATATATTCCGCGATTTCTTTCAGGCGAGAGGCTTCTTCTTTGCTTGTACCGTCCTCCCCAAGGTCAAAGGTTTTAATGAGCGCTCGGTGGACAACCAAATCTGCATATCGCCGAATAGGGGATGTGAAATGTGCATAATGATAAAGGTTTAATCCAAAATGCCCTGAACCATCGGCTGAATATACGGCTTGCGATTGCGAGCGCAAAACTGCCATGCCAACTGTTTCGGCGAGGTCTTTGTCTTCGGCTTGTTTCAAGAGACGATTGAACCGTTTTGGCGTCACGCGTTCTGATAATGTGAATTTAAGGTCGAGCGCTGGCAGGAAATCCATAAGGCCTTGAAGCTTGGTTCTGTCTGGCGCTTCGTGCAGTCGGATGATGGTTTGGACGTTTTTCTTTGAAAGCGCCTCAGCGGCGGCAACATTGGCCTGTACCATAAATTCTTCGATGAGCTTATGAGCATCAAAGCGCTCTCGAACCGTCACCCCCGTCACTTCGCCTTTGTCATTTACGTGAACGCGGCGTTCTGGGAGGTCTATGGCCAAGGGTTCACGCTCAGCCCGGGCCTGTTTTAATACGCCATAGGCCGCATAGAGGTTTTGTAGGACATCTAGGACAGGTTCTGCTTCTTTTTCTGGGCTCCCTAAAAAGCCATTTTGGGCCTGTTCATAGGTTAATCGAGCATGAGACTTCATCAGGCCGCGATGGAACTTATGGGATATTTTATGACCCTTTTTATCAAATACCATCCGCACCGCCATACAGGCGCGGTCTTCATTTGGGCGCAGCGAGCAAAGGTCCGAAGACAGCTCGTGAGGTAGCATCGGTTCAACGCGATCAGGCAGGTATACTGAATTTCCTTTGTCTCGTGCGGCTTTATCGAGTTCTGACCCAGGTGTCACAAATGCGGCGACATCCGCAATCGCAACCCAAATAATCCAGCCCCCTTTGTTTTTTGAGTTTTCGTCGGGGTGCGCCAAGACGGCGTCATCGAAATCTTTCGCATCAACAGGGTCAATTGTGATGAGGGGGAGGTGGCGTAAATCTTCCCTTGGGCCGTCGATTTTGGGAAGTTTAAGAGATTTAGCTTCTTTGATAACTGCGTCGCTAAATCCTTGTGGAATTTCGTTTTCATAGAGAGAGATTAGCGAAGCAGACTTGCCTCCATCAGCGGAGCCGATTGTACGCGTAATCTCTGCTAGGCGTAGGTCGCCCTTATTACGACGTGTAGAGCGAAAAAAGACAAGATCGTTATTCTGCGCGCCTTCTGGCAGGCGAACAGGCTTATATTCGTCGCGTGCTTTTTTACTCACGGGTTTAATACGCCAGCCGCGCCCACCCTCATATAATACACCTAAATGTTCAGATGGCCCTGTCCCAAGTTTTTTCATGACTTGGGCAATGATTGTGCCGTCATCGCGTTTTTTGATACGGCAGAGCGCTCGGCCCCCCACGCTCATTTCAGCAGATTTATGCCCTTTAGACTTCTTCGAGATCGGGCCTTCGCGTATGATGACTTGGGGGGCGTTACCTTCGCCCTTAAAGCTCTCTGGGACGCCAATCATATCGCCATGTTCGTCAATCTTCATGACTTGGATAACCATCACGCCGGGGAGGGCATCAGCTTCGCGAAATGTCTTTTTAGAGGACTTTAAGATAAGGCCATCTTCTTCTAATTCACGCAAAATTGCCCGAAGGTCACGGCGCGCATCACCTTTGACACTCAGCTTTCGTGCAAGCCCTTTATTGTCAAACCGATCTGGCTCCGCCGCAATGGTTTCTAAAACAGATTTACGGGATAGTGTCATTGCAGCGGATATAGCAGGGACAAATGCGGATGTCATTGACGGATTGTAATGTCTAACACCTCATGAGTGTATGCTGTTTTGGCGAGCCCAGAGCATGAGAGCCGTGACATAGGGCGCAAAATTAACACCCTATATCAAAAGAGGTTATGTTTCTGTAGCTGGTTTTTTAGCCGTAGTTTTCTTTGCTGTGGTTTTCTTTGCCGCTGGTTTTTTCGCGGCTGGTTTCTTTTTAGCTGCAGGCTTCTTTTTGGCTGTCGTTTTTTTCTTTGCAGGTGCCTTTCGCTTCTTGGCTGGGGCTTTGGCTTCTTTCTCCGCGATATATTGCAAGGCCATTTCCATAGTCACCTCTTGGGGGTCTTGCCCTTTAGGTATGGTGGCGTTGACTTTTTCAAACTTCACATAGGGGCCATAACGGCCTTCCATAATGTGAACAGGGCTCTCAGAGCTTGGGTGTTTGCCTAAATCTTTTACAACTTTACCCCCGCGGCCACGCCCAGGGTTTGCGCGTTTTTCGGCAATCATTTCCACAGCGTGGTTCATGCCAATCTCGAACATGTCTTCGGGATCTTTAAGGCTGGCATAGGTTGTATTGTGTTTAATATAGGGCCCGAACCGACCGAGGGCGGCAATAATTTGATTTCCGTCTTCAGGATGTGAGCCGATTTTGCGCGGAAGGTTTATTAAGCGGAGGCCTTTTTCAAGGTCCATGGTGTCATAATCCCATGTCTTTGGCAGACTGGTCCGTTTTGGTTTTTTCTCAGTTTCCATTTCGACATAAGGGCCAAAACGTCCTGTTTTCAAGACGATGTCTTTGTCTGTTTCTGGGTGCTTACCAAGGACTTTATCCTCGGTTTGTTCGTTCATACCTGCGCTTTGCCCAAAGGGCCGTGTCATTTTACAATCTGGATAATTCGAACAGCCCACAAAGGCGCCAAACTTGCCGAGTTTAAGAGAGAGTTGCCCGTCGTCACAGCTTGGGCATTTACGTGGATCTGTGCCGTCTTCATTGTCTGGGAAAACAAGTGGGCGTAGAGCGTCGTTAAGGGCATCCAGAACATGCGTTACGCGCAGGCTTTTTGTTTCGTCGATACTGGCTGAGAACTCATTCCAAAAATTGCTAAGCAACTCTTTATAATTAAGCTCGCCTGCAGACACGAGGTCGAGTCGTTCTTCTAGGTCAGCCGTGTAATTATACTGCACATATTTGCCAAAAAAGTTTTCGAGGAAAGACGTCAATAAACGGCCTTTATCAGCCGGGGTGAAGCGCCGCTTTTCTAGCTCGACATAACCGCGGTCTTGCAGAACTTTTAATATGGACGCATAGGTCGAAGGGCGCCCAATGCCCATTTCTTCCATCTTTTTGACCAATGAGGCTTCGGAATATCGCGGAGGCGGTTGTGTAAAGTGCTGGTCAGCTGTGATAGCAGAAGCGGCCGCATCATCACCGGCTTTTACGGGTGGCAAGGTTGCATCAGCATCGTCACCATCGTCACTTTTTGGTTTTGTTTCTTCATACAGCTTTAGAAAGCCGTCAAAGCGGATAACTTGGCCTGTGGCGCGTAGCTCGACTGTTTTTTGATCTGAAATCGTTACGGTCGTACGTTCTAATTTGGCCGATGACATTTGACTGGCCATGGCGCGTTTCCAAATCAGCTCATATAGGCGCTTTTGATCCCCTTGAAGGTTGAGCGATTCTGGCGTCCGTGTGAAGCTGGTGGGGCGGATGGCTTCATGGGCCTCTTGGGCGTTTTTCGCTTTTGATTTATACTCACGATGTTGCCCGGGTAAGTAATCATCACCATAGTTTGATGCGATAGTCGCGCGGCAGTCACTGATCGCTTCGCCAATCATCGAGACGCCATCTGTTCGCATATAGGTAATCAGACCCGTCGTTTCGCCGCCAATGTCTATGCCTTCATAAAGGCGCTGGGCGGTTTGCATGGTCTGACTTGCGGAAAACCCTAATTTGCGAGACGCTTCTTGCTGTAGGGTAGAGGTGGTAAACGGCGCTTGCGGGTTTCGCGTGACGGGCTTGGCCTCTACTTTTTCAATCGATAATTTTGCGGCTTCCACAGCGGCCTTGGCTTTCAGCGCAAGCGTTTCATTACTTAGGCTAAACTTATCAAGTTTTTCTCCGTCTAAAGCGACGAGACGGGCAGGGAATTCACCACTATTGGCTTTAATTTGCCCTTCAACGCTCCAATATTCACGGGCATCAAAATTTTCAATTTCAGTTTCGCGCTCACAAATTATACGAAGAGCAACGGATTGCACACGGCCCGCTGACCGAGAGCCGGGAAGTTTGCGCCACAATACAGGAGAGAGCGTGAAACCCACTAAATAATCTAGGGCACGTCGGGCAAGGTAAGCCTCTACCAATTCCATGTCGAGTTTGCGCGGCTTAGCAATCGCTTCTGTGACAGACTTTTTAGTGATGGCGTTAAACGCTACGCGCTCGACCTCTTTTCCCTTGAAAGCTTTTTTCTTGGAAAGAACTTCGAGTAAATGCCAAGAAATGGCCTCGCCCTCTCTATCCGGGTCGGTTGCGAGAATGAGTTTGTCAGCTTTTTCAAGCGCGTTCTCAATATCTTTGACGCGTTTTTTTGCGCGCGTATCAATAGCCCATGACATAGAAAAATCATCTTCTGGGTCTACTGAGCCATTTTTAGACGGTAGGTCGCGAATATGTCCAAAGCTAGCTAGAACTTTGTAATCTTTACCTAAATACTTCTCGATTGTCTTAGCTTTGGCAGGAGACTCAACGATAACAAGATTCATTTTATGCGTACCTTTTTATCTATCACCCCGAAAATCAGGGGCCATAGCGGCGCTCATTTGGTCTGCAGTACATATAATGTCAACTCGCAGTTCTGCGGAAAATATAAACTACACGCTTAGGTATAGTTATTAATAAAACACGCTTGAGTTTATATTTGGTTTTGTGTCATATAGGGGTTGTCGTTAAAAAAGTGGTGGAAAAAGACATAATGTCAAAGATCGTAGAAACGCCAAAATCCAACCAAGGCCCGCTTTCTATCAAACAATTGCGGCTGATGGAGTATATTGAAGATATCATTATAGAGTTAGAGGATTTATCCTCTGCTTGCGACTTAGGAGAAATAAGCACCGCATTGGGCGAGGTTAAATCCTATGTTACAGGACGATTAGAGATTTAATACACAGCGGCTATTTTGCCATCTGACTCCACAGAGATTTCTGCGTTCAGTTCCAGCTCTAAGAGGGCTGCATTTATAATGGGGGTTGGTATATCCGTCGCCCTAATAATATCATCCCGTAGAGTCGGCGTCGGCGAGAGAAGTGAAAGAAGTTCAGACTTTGCTTTCTCAATCGCTGAACTGGCTCCTTCCCAGTCAAAAACGGGGGGCTGGAATGGATTTTCTGTCTCTAGTAAATGCGTCTGTAAATCGGGGCCGGATAGGCTCTCTAGGCATTCTATGACGTCTTGGGCATTCTCAATCAGGGCGGCGCCTTGACGTATAAGTCGATTGCAGCCTTTAGTGCGAGGGTCGAGCGGAGACCCTGGCGCGGCCATAACTTCGCGTCCTTGTTCGGCGGCGTATCGCGCAGTAATGAGCGTGCCCGATCGTTCGGCAGCCTCTATAACGACGACGCCACGGCTGAGCCCAGAGATGATGCGGTTACGGCGAGGAAAGTCACGAGCCGAGGCCCGATACCCTAGTGGGCTTTCACTGATTAGTGCGCCTTCCTGTCTCATTTTAAGGTGTAGCTCTTCGTTTTGGCGAGGGTAGATATGGTCAACTCCGCCGCCAAGGACCCCGATAGTGCCTGTTTGTAAAGCGGCGTGATGCGCGCAAGTATCTATGCCGCGCGCGAGACCTGAAACAATAACGAACCCTGCCTCGCCTAACTCCGCGGCCATATTGGCCGCAAACCTTTGACCATTGGCAGAGGCGTTCCGAGAGCCGATAATGGCCACACAATTTTGAGATAACAGATCAACCTTGCCCCAAACGCTGATAATGGGAGGCGGCGGATTTATAGCGCGTAAATAGGCGGGGTAGTCAGGTTCACACGCGGCGATAAGACGTATGCCGAGCGATTCACTTGCCTCGAGTTCGGCTTCAACTTGTTCCAGAGAAGGGGGTTTTATATCTTTTTTTCGGATAAGAGAGGGTAGGGCTTCGAGTGCTTTCCCAGCGCTGCCGTAACGAAGTAATAAATCACGAAAGGCAACGGGGCCAACTGTCTGAGTCCGAGTGAGGCGCAACCAATCTCGTTTTTCCGTAAAACTTAAACGGTGTGAAAGATGAGAGTTTAGGTTCACTTTCCTTTTTGTCCGATCTTACTTTCTTCGCCTTTCATAAGCCGCGCTATATTTTCGCGGTGACGAATAAGAATGATAAAGGCCATGAAAGCCACCATTACAGCGCCGCTGAAAGGAGAGATAAACCATGCTAATACAGAAGAAGCCACGCAGGCCAATAAAGCGCCAAGGGATGAAAGCCGTGTGATAAAGGCTGTCGAGAGCCAGACTATGGCGGCAAATATACCAATAGGCCAAGCCAGAGCAAAAAGCCCGCCAAAGAATGTTGCAACCCCTTTGCCGCCTTTAAAGCCAAGCCAAATAGGATAGCAATGCCCCACTAAGGCTGCGGCTGCTGCCATATAGCCAAAGGGTTGGCCGAAGAAATGAAGAATGACGAGCCCTGCGCCGCCGGCCTTGGCCGCATCCAAAATAAGCGTCAATGCGGCAATATCTTTGCGGCCTGTTCTCAACACATTGGTAGCTCCAATATTCCCTGAGCCAATATTGCGAATGTCTCCTTGCCCTGTCGCTTTCGCAAGTAAGAGCCCAAAAGGTATAGAGCCTAAAAGATAGCCCGTTATGAGGGCTGTAAGTGTCGGTATAATATCCATAGCTAAATCGTGCCCAAAGCCGCCAGACGTGTAAAGTAAAAACGCATATCGACTTGTTACGTCAGTCGATGACATAGACTTGGTTCGGACAGCTTTCAGCGCCTTATGTCTTGTGACTAAGGGCTGTCAGTAAAACTGTGCTGAAAGCGCTCCGATGGAGCAAAGGTTGGAGGTACCACCCGGAATCGAACCGGGGTACACGGATTTGCAATCCGGTGCGTCACCACTCCGCCATGGTACCGCCGTGGTGGACGCCCTCTTAACGAGAGGGAATGCATCTCGCAAGTAAGATTTGTCATAGATTGCATCAAAATGCTTTTGACTGGAACTTATACGGAAATCCGCCATTGCGCGGAGTAAGTGCTACGGTCTATAGCGTGAAAGCGAAATGACAGCGCCGAGTTGGCTGTCTAATTTATGAGGATATTATGTTCGACTTCGCCAAAGCGCGTGACCATATGGTTGAAAGCCAAATTCGGACCAGTGATGTCACTGAACCTGCCATTTTAAAGGCCTTTCGGACAACTTCCCGTGAACGATTTATGCCAAAATCTCAGATGGCGCTGGCTTATGGGGATGCACATGTCGCCATAGATCAAGATCGTGTTATGTTACGCCCACGTGATTTTGCTAAATTGGTCGATGCGGCTGATATTCGTCCTTCTGATATTGTTCTCGATATAGCCTGTGGTCGGGGCTATTCTACGGCGATTATGGCCCGTCTTGCCGATACGGTTGTCGGTTTGGAGACATCCGACGAAGCTGTTGATAAAGCGACAGACCTTTTAGTGAAAGAAGGCATTAACAATGCCGCTGTCGTTAAAGGCGATTTGAAAGTTGGCGCATCTGAACACGGCCCTTTCAATGTTATATTTGTAAATGGCGCTGTCAGCGAAGTCCCTAAAACTTGGTTGTCTCAACTGGCGAATAAAGGCCGTTTGGTTTGCATTATTCAAAATGGGCCAATCGGGCAGGCTACGGTTTATACAAAATCTGGCAACGCCGTTGGTGAACGCGTCGTTTTTGATTCGAGTGCTCCAATTTTAGCCGGATTTACCCCTGAACCCAGTTTCGTGTTTTAGAGACGGCAGTCTTGTAAAGGCTTCGTCATTGAACGCTAACAAGAAAGAGCTGATATAGATTTGACCCGTTCGTTTCCAACATTTCTTATGACTGTGTTTGCCAGCAGTCTTTGCGGGCTCGGGTTTTCGTCTTTGGCACAGGCTGAAACGCTCTCTGAAACGCTGGCGTCGGTTTATAATAAGAATCCGCAACTCTTAGCGGCCCGCGCGCAATTACGTGAAGTGGACGAATCCTATATTCAAGCGAGAGCCCAAGGCCGTTTTACCATAGATGCCAGCGGGCAATATAGCCGTACAGTTTTAGATGGCCCTGACACAGGTTCGGCTCAAAGTGTTGGCTTGACTCCGCCCTCTCCAGCCACTGCGGATAACCGATTTTATTATGCCCCGTCACAGGGACAAGTTCAGATTATCCAACCAATTTATCAGGGCGGACGGGTGAAAGCGCTAAAGGCGCAGGCAAAATCGGGTATTCTTGCGCAACGTGAGATTTTGCGCGCAACAGAAAATCAGCTTTTTCTCGCGGCGGCGAATGCTTATTTAGATGTCCAACTAGCAGATGAGACAGCTCGAATTCGGCGTAATAATATTCGCGTTCTGGATCGCCAATTATCTGCAGCAAATGAACGTTTCGATGTGGGGCAGGGAACCCGCACAGATATAGCGCAATCTGAGTCGCGATTAGCCGCAGCTGAAGCCGGATTGGCGCAGGCCGATGCAGACCTTCAGATTGCGAGAGCGGCCTATAAGCGTCTTGTGGGACGAATGCCGATAGATTTACAGCCAGCCCCTGTTTTCAAAACGCCGGCGACTGTTGATGAGGCTATGCGATTGGCTCGAGAGAATAACCCTGAGCTTTTTGCGGCCTATTTTAATGAAGAGGCTGGAGAGTCAGCTATTGACGCCGCAAAAGCGGCTGGCCGCCCGACAGTTTCACTAAATGGCAGTGTCGCCGCACAACGCGGTCAGTTGTTAGGTTTTGAGGAAGCAGAAACGGCGTCTTTAACCGCGAATATTACGATACCGATATTTTCAGGCGGTTTGAATAGTTCTCGTGTGAGGCAGGCTAAACATGCCAAAACGAGATTATCCTTTGAGGCGCGAGATAGAGAACGCGAAATTGATGAGCGGGTTATGCAGGCTTGGGCCCGCCGCCAAGCCGCAGAGGCTAGCTTATTGGCCTCAGAAAAACAGGTCAGCTCTGCTGAGATAGCGTTTCAGGGTGTGAGCCTTGAACAAGAGGTTGGCACCCGCACACAATTAGATGTCTTGGACGCTGAACAAGAGCTTTTAAATGCAAAACTGGCTTTGATAAACGCGGAACGTAATCTGAATAGCGCGCAATTTTTGCTTCTGGCCACAATAGGGGTTTTTGATGCTGATGGTATTCAATTGGCTGTTGATAATCTTTATGATCCCAAGGCAAATTTCGAAACTATACGCGATGATGGTTTGTCGCGATTTGTTGATAAGGCTATCGTTAAACCCGTAACCTCATGGGCTCAGGATGTTGATGACGTCATTTCTGTGAGCCCAAAAAGCGATGAAGCTGAGGCTTCGGGGCTTGGTTCTGACGCTATGGATGAAAGCGCTCTGGATAAATAAGGCGAGATGACAGCAAATTGAGCGTTAAATTTTCTTCGTTTCAAACGATTAATTGTATAAGAAAAAAACTTCCCCCCAGAATTGATTGAACCTCTGGCTAGACAACCATTACGGCTTGTCTTAACCCTATTTTAAAGAAGTGCATCTGGGGAGATCACTTTATAGCACTTTGTAAAAAGTGGGCGTTGAACAATTAGGGATACTATGTCTGAGCCGACAGCAGAATCAGAACAAGTACAGCAGGGCGATGAACCGAGCATGGAAGACATATTGGCTTCCATCCGTAAAATCATCGCGGACGATGAGCAAGTGATGGACATTGCGCCTCCACAGCCATTGGGTGAGGCTAGCACCGTAAATGAGGACGCAGGGTTTTCCCTTTCCCAGAACCTTGAAGGTGAGTTAACGGCAAATACGGGAGTGGACTCAAATCTCCAATCTCGAAATCTGGATGAAGACAGTGTTTTCAAAGGGTTACTAGATGGTGATGATGCGGAATTGTCAGGGGATGCCCTATCAAGTTCTGAGGCGAGTGTTGTCGATTTAGATATTGATGCCCTATTGGGCGGCGCCGATTTCCAACCCTCTTCTGTTGATATTCCTATGCTGAGTGAAGACGATTTTGTCTCGGACAGCCTGTCAGGTGGCCTTGAAATAGACGCCTTAGAAATGCCTGAAATGGATGAAAATGCTGATTTATCTGTCTCTGAGGAAAACGAAGCGGCTATATCAAGTTTCTTGAATGATGATGCCGCATTTCAGCCTCTAAACGCTGAAACAGAGACCGTGAAAGCGAATGAAACTCTCTCAAGAGACAGTCAAAACGATTCTATTTTTAACGAATCAAATATAGAAATTGAATCAAATTTCGCGGCTGAGGATGAAAGTGAGGATAGTTTATTCGCCGAACTTGAATCCATAATTTCGAACGAAGCCTTAGAAATGCCTGATATGGATGCGGCTCCGCAGTCTGTAGAAAGCGATTTAACCGATCATTTGATAGAGCCGGTCACGGACCGTACGGCTAAGAAAGGTTTCTTGGCGGCAGGGCTTGCGGGTTTAGGAATCGGCAAAGCAAAGTCAGCCACGAAAGAGGTCACTGAATCTGTTCAAAGTGACATCAAAGAAAACTTGGTCTTAAACGGGCAGGCTGACAATACGCCTGAGCGAGAGGTTTCAGATTTTGAATCCATGTTGAATCGTTTGATTGACGATAAGGGTGATTCCGTAGAGCCAACTATTATCGAGACAAAAGTTGAGAGCGACACAGAAGCGCTAATCGACTCTTCTGAGTTTGACGACATTGATCTCAATTTGGCTGGCCCCGGATTAAACACAGATGATGAAGATATGGATTTGGTAAAGTCGCTGATGGCGGACTTAACAGAGCCGGAAGTTACATCTGAAAATGTGGTGAGTGATATTGCGCCAGAGACCGTTCAACTGACTGAATTAGACTCAGTTGAGGCTCTCTCTAGCGGCTCTGAAGTCGTGGCATCTGATTTAGGCGATTCAGAGACTGATAATCAAAATGCCGATAGCACAGAGGCCGATATAAATATCATGGACGAAATCCTTGATATGAGCCTAGAGGATGAAATCATTGATCACCCTGCTGATACCATTGACGGTGATGCAGATGTGACCGGTGATTTAGAAGACATTGAGGCGATGTTGGAAATTCCCACGCCCGAACAAACTATACCAGATTTCACAGCAGAAGACATTGCTGCCCATGAGCTGGAAAATATCAAAGAGAATGCGAGCGAACCAAACGCTCTTACTTTGTCTGAGATTGCAGCATCTGCCGAGAGTGACGCCGAAGCGCTTGAATCTAACTCTCAGGAAATTGGTGATGTTGATGGCGTTTTAGGCATAGTGAGCTTGGGCGCGGCTGCCGCAGGGGCGGGGGCCGTGATGTCTACACTTCAGGCGCAGGAAGCTGATATTGAGGCGCTAGAAGAAATTTCAGAAGAAGAAACCATCGATTTAGAGGTTCCGCTTGAATCAGAGAGTGCGACCAAGATAGATAATAAAAAGGAGACTGCAGATATGGCTAGAGCCGCAGCAAAATCAGACGCAATTTTAGATGATGTAACGGAAACAGCCACGGCTGATGCATTTGCATCACTCAATCAACTTGTCGAGGAGCAAGCGATAACGGCGGAACGCGGCGATCGTATCGGTGATTTGGTTATGGAGGCCTTGCGTCCAATGCTGAAAGAATGGCTCGATTCAAATCTGAAAGGCATCGTTGAACGTGCCGTAACAAAAGAAGTGAAAAGAATTGCTTCAGGTAAGTAATTGAATTTCGCTTGGGTCTATTCAGACCTCTGGAATTATAAACCCTGCGCTTTTTAAGTGTGGGGTTTTTTTATCTCTGTTATTCGCGCTTTATTGAAGGTTTTCTTTTGCTTCTGAATAGGCGATACCGCCCCCAATACGGACTTTTGTTAAAAGCACCAGATACAGAGAATAAGAATGCTCGAGAGTAAATTTGATCCAAAAGAAGCCGAAAAACGGCTTTACAAAATGTGGGAAGACAGCGGAGCGTTTAAACCGCGTGCGGCTAAAGAGACAGATACAAAAGACGATAATTTTTCTATCGTGATCCCGCCGCCCAATGTGACGGGCAGCCTGCATATGGGCCATGCGGTCAATAATACCATTCAGGATATTCTTGTTCGATATAATCGAATGAAAGGGAAGGCTGTATTATGGCAGCCGGGTACAGACCATGCAGGCATCGCCACGCAAATGGTCGTCGAGCGTAAACTCGCCGCAGAAGGCAAGGCGCGCAAAGATATGACCCGTGAAGAGTTTCTGGGGCATGTTTGGAATTGGAAGGCAGAAAGCGGCGGCAACATCAATCAACAGTTACGCCGATTAGGGTCTTCTTGTGATTGGTCGCGTGAAAAATTCACGCTCGGCAATCCTGATGATGAGACTGACAAGATGGCTGAAGCCGTGACCAAAGCCTTTGTCGAAATGTATGAGGCAGGATTAATTTACCGCGATAAGCGTCTGGTAAACTGGGACCCACATTTCCAGACTGCGATTTCTGATTTAGAAGTCGAGAACATCGAAAAAGACGGCCATTTTTGGCATTTCAAATATCCGCTCGAAGGCGGCGAAACCTATACCTATGTTGAAAAAGACGAAGACGGAAATATCACGCTGACCGAAGAACGTGACTATATTTCCATCGCGACGACACGCCCAGAAACCATGCTTGGCGATGGAGCCGTGGCGGTTCACCCTGATGATGAACGCTATGCCCCGATTGTCGGGAAAATGGTGCGCTTACCGCTGGCGAACCGATTAATCCCAATTATTACGGATGAATATCCTGATATGGATTTTGGGTCTGGCGCCGTGAAAATTACGGGCGCGCATGATTTTAATGATTACGAAGTCGCCAAGCGCAATGACATCCCGATGTACAGTCTGATGGACGAGAAAGGCGCGATGTGCGCCTCTGAAATCATGCCCGAAAAATATGTCGGCATGGATAGATTCAAAGCGCGCAAAGCCGTCGTTGCCGATATTGATGCCGAAGGTCTACTTATTAAAATCGAAGATAAGAAAATCATGCAGCCCTATGGCGATCGCTCTGGCGTTGTGATTGAACCGATGTTGACGGATCAATGGTTCGTCGCGGCGGATAAATTGGCCGAGCAAGCCATGGCAAAAGTGGACGATGGTTCCACAAAGTTCATCCCTGAAAACTGGAAGAAAACCTATGACCATTGGATGAAAGAAATACAGCCTTGGTGTATTTCGCGGCAATTATGGTGGGGACATCAAATTCCTGCTTGGTATATTCCTTCTTATGGGAATGTGGTTCATCAGGGCGAAGTTCATAATCTGCCGAGCAATATAATTGTAGCTTCAAATAAAAAAGATGCGGTCAAAGCTGCTCTCAACCATTTTTCAATTCTTGGAGACATCCAAGAAAATATAGATCCAGTTAATTACGATGAAAATTCGAATGATTACGGTTCAGAAGATTTCTTAATAGAGATTATTAGAGATGGTCAAGTTTCTGCAAGCATAGAAGTAAAGAGGGACCCAGACGTTCTCGACACATGGTTCTCTTCTGGGCTTTGGCCGTTTTCGACTCTCGGCTGGCCTGAAAACACCGAAGAATTAGAGCGGTTTTATCCTACCTCTGTCCTCGTCACCGCCTTTGATATTATCTTTTTCTGGGTGGCGCGCATGATGATGCAGGGTTTGCATTTCATGAAAGACGAAGACGGAAACGGCGTCGTTCCATTCAATGATGTTTATATCCACGCGCTTGTTTTGGACGAGCAAGGGAAGAAGATGTCGAAATCTATCGGCAATACGCTAGACCCGCTTGATTTGATTGACGGGGTGAGCGCCGATGATTTGGTTGAAAAACGCACTCGCGGATTGAAAAACCCTGAAAAGGCCCCGCAAATTGCCAAGGCTACACGCAAGCAATATCCGGATGGGTTTGAGGCTTATGGCGCGGATGCGCTACGTTTTACTCTGGCTTCGATGGCTGGGCAGGGGCGTAATATTCGTCTGTCTGTGGATCGTATCGCAGGATATCGAAATTTTGGTACCAAGCTCTGGTCTGCGGCCAATTTTGGGCAAATGAATCAATGTCGCCCAAATAATGATTATGACGTGACCAAAGCCATTATCCCAATCAACCAATGGATTGTTTCGGAAACGGCAAAAACTGCGCAAGAGGTCTCGCGTTGTATTGAGGCTTACCGTTTTAATGACGCTGCTGATGCGGTTTATAAATTTGCGTGGGATACGTTCTGTTCTTGGTATTTAGAGCTGACCAAGCCGCTCTTATCTGGAGCAGAAGGCACGGCAAAAGAGGAAACTCAGGCTGTTTTCGCCTGGGTTTTGGATCAGATATTGAAACTCTTGCATCCTTTTATGCCATTTATCACCGAAGAGATTTGGTTGAAAATCGATACAAGCCGCGACGATAATTTGATTGTGACGGCATGGCCTGAATTGGATGACACCTATATCAAACCACAGTCCATAGAAGAGATTGAGTGGCTGCAAACTCTTATCACGAATATTCGTTCGGTTCGGGCTGACATGAATATCCCGCCCGCAAAGAAAGCCGCGCTTCTTATGCTTGCTAAAGATTTGGATCCACGTCTTGCTTATTATGCGCCGCAGCTCTCGCCTATGGCACGAGTTGATAAGGTCGAAACGGCCGAGGCAGCGCCGCAAGGGGCATTGCAAACCGTCGTTGACGGCGTGACTTATGCGATACCGCTAGAGGGCCTTATCGATTTGGAGGCCGAACGCAAACGCTTGTCCAAAGAGATTGAAAAGGCCCAAGCGGAAATTGACAAAATCGATAAGAAGCTAAGCA
Source organism: Litorimonas taeanensis (assembly GCF_003634015.1). NCBI lineage: Bacteria > Pseudomonadati > Pseudomonadota > Alphaproteobacteria > Maricaulales > Robiginitomaculaceae > Litorimonas > Litorimonas taeanensis. The sequence goes on along the minus strand of NZ_RBII01000001.1, from coordinate 1,134,577 downwards.
ATCCTGCCTTTACGGATAAAGCGCCTGAAAAAGTGGTGCAGCTCCAGAAAGACCGCCGGGCTGATTACGCGTCTGAGATTGAAAAACTACAAGAAGCTATAAGCGGGCTTGGGTAATGCAGCCCTCAGATTTCAATATCGGCCATCCCGAATTGAAAGGATTTGAGGCGCATTACGACAAAGAGGTTTTGCCGTATTTGCAAGCTCAAGAAGCTGTTCGTCTGGACGCTATCTTGAAAACAAAAATACTCAGCGCCATCATTGTGGTGCTGAGCATTCTCGCGACGTTTCTAGTTTTCAGATTAAGCTCTAACCCAAAATTCAATATTCTTCCGATGTTTCTTGGAGCTGCCGCAATAATGGCGGTCTATGCATATTTAACAGCGAGTGTTCGCTCCGCTACGAAAGAGAAAATCGTCGGAGCAATTTGCGGTTATGTAGGATGGACATTTGTATCTAAGGTTAAAATTCCGCCCGATTTGACGATATGGTCTACGTTGAGACTACTGCCAAAGGTGGATTCGTTCCTAAGTAATCGCCGCGCCTCTTTTGAGGATCATATTTTTGGTGCGGCCCATGGGACAGAATTTGAATCGATAGAGTTTCATATAGAGGAGCGGTCAGATAAAAAGTGGCGTACGTTGATGCGGGGGCAAATGATGTCACTTACATTCCCGCAGCGGTTTTTAGGCACAACCGTTGTATTGCGGGATAAAAAAATATTTCAGTCAAAAACAATTGCAAATATGAAACGGGTTGGCCTCGTTGACCCTGTATTTGAAGATATTTTTGAGGCCTATGGTACGGACCAAGTTGAGGCGCGATATCTATTGACGCCCACTTTTATGCAAAGGCTTGTAGATTTGGAAAAGTCAGTATCTGGGAAAAATATCCGCTTTGGGTTTTGCGAAGGTCGTCTCTTAATTATCGTCGAAACGCCAAATCAATTTGAAGCAGGATCTATGTTTTCAACGCTTTTGTCGACAGAGCGGACTCAAAAAATCTTGGATGAAATTGCGGCTGTTTTCCATCTCGTGGACGGAGTCATGAAACCGCTACCCCGCCATCAATAAGGCTTTAAAGATTACATGTTAAACCGCTTTATGACGGTTTTTTCAACGCGCAACCCCCAAGACTTACAATCACTTCGTATGAAGAGTTATAATCTGTTGGGCTGGCGATATCGTGCTAAATCTATGCCGCCGCCTGTATTACCGCTACTCAGCGCGACGGGTATGCTCCGCAGTTCGAGCGGTTATTTTCAATGTAATGGGCATATTATAGGGAAGGGTTTTCGCGATCTCCCCTTTGAGATGCTTGAAATAGCAGCGCGTGAAACTAGCGAAAGCTATAAACACTCTGGCTTTGTTGGAATATTGATAAGTGTAGATCACTTTACAGGTTTTATGGGCCGTACGGTTGTCTTGCGTGATGCAGGCGTTTTAAATCCGAAAACCCTCCAAGATATGTCACGCTTACGTCTGGTGGATTCTGGCTTTGAACGCCTATTTGAGGTCTATGCCGATGACCAAGTCGAAGGCCGCAGTTTGATGACGCCAGATTTCATGGAACGCTTGATCAGTTTTAATACGTTGGCGGTGTTTGAGGGATTGCAAATCGTCTTTTTGGGAAACCGAATGCATGCGCTCTTGCCGCTTGGTAAAAATGTGCAATTTGGTTCTGATCGTCACGAGATAAGTGCGCAGGATGCAAAAAAGTCGATTACGCGGGAAATGAAATTGGTCTTTGGTTTACTGGCCGATATTGATGGTCTTCATGCCTGCGCCCGTGCCAAACCAGAGCGGGAAATAGAGGGTGAACGCAGAGCCTTTTACGAGGCCCGGTTAAGCTTAGTCGAAAAGGCCATTGATACCGCCATAGAATCTGGCGCTATGAAAACGGAGCCCAAACCAGACTTTATGACGGAGACAGGACACGAAATGGTCGATCCTGCCCTGTGGGGTTTATTGCGTCCCCGGATATAGCCTTATAGGTCAAATTCGCCGACGACAGGGACATGGTCAGAGGGCTTTTGCCCCTCACGGACATGTTTATGGATTTCAATACCCTTGGCGCGGTCAGCAGCCTGCGGGGAAAGTAATAAATGATCAATCCGAATGCCCAGATTATTTTGCCACGCACCACCTTGATAATCCCAGAATGTAAATTCTCCGCCGCGATTATCAAATTGCTCGAACATTTCAGTTAATCCAATATATTTCAGGGCGTGAAAAGCATCTAATGTTTCTTGTCTAAATAAGGCATCGCCCCACCACCCTTTGGGATCATGTGTGTCCACACTGCGCGGGATAACATTATAATCACCAGCCAGAATAAGCGGCTCTTCATTTTTCAAGAGGGCTTCTGCGTGGGTCTTAAGCCGCGCCATCCAGTCGAGTTTATATGTATATTTTGGGCTCTTAAGGGGGTCTTCACGGACAGGATTGCCATTCGGAAGGTAAATAGACGCTATACGAACAGGGCCAGTTTTAGCGCTTACCACAACCTCTAAATACCGTGCCTGCTCATCGCTCTCATCACCGGGGAGCCTGGGGTTTACGTCTTCAAAAGGGAGCTTTGAAAGAACGGCCACACCATTATAGCTCTTTTGGCCGTGGGTCACGATGTTGTAACCTAGGGCCTCGATTTCCAGACGAGGGAAGCTGTCATCAACCGTTTTTATCTCTTGTAGACAAGCCACATCGGGATTGGCTGTTTCTAGCCACGCCGTGACCGCGTGCATGCGGGCTTTGATTGAGTTTACATTCCAAGTCGCGATTTTCATAATTGCGTGGTCGGGCAGGGGCGCGTCAGAGTCAAGACAGCTTGCGAGATAAGGCGGGAATAACGCCTCTGGTTTAGGCCGTTTTTAACTGATGCATTCCAGAATAGTTTTTCAGACGTGCCCTAATGCTGTGAATAACAAAGCTTATCGTTAGAGTTAACGCCGTTGAATAGCCAATGAATGGCAAAATGCTCCACTCGTCACGGAACTGCAAAATAACCTGACAAATAGGCCAGTTAACGAGGAGAATGATAAGGGTAAGGTCAGGGCATTTTTCTACCATCTGAAGAAAAGGTGATGTCTTAATTTTTAAGAAAAGTGCAATAAAACAAAGGCTTATCCATGCCATTGTAAGGCTTACCTCTATGATTGAAGTCCAAGGTAATAAATAATTCACCGCCGCAATGCCAACAAATAGAGGGGGCAATATCCATAGTTTGGCCCCAAAACTTGATAGTTCAGTACGATAAAGCCATGCTGACATACCGATAAGGAAGGCATAGCAGAGACGTAAGCCTGTTAGTGGGGTGGCAAGGGCGTTCAAACTTTTCACGCTTATAACATAGGATGCCATCAGATAAGCCAACACGGCCATGATTGTGATTATAAGAACGAATTTTTTACGGCGCATAATTTCAAATCGTCCTGCAAGGCTTACCCCGATATGAAGGATGACCCCATAACGTAATGTCCAGAGTCCACCTTGCACCAGACACATGTAACGCGCGTCATCAAACAATCCCTCTAGGGGGACACCAGGATCAACACAGGACACCGTAAGGGCAAGATATTTTGCCAATGCGGACATGACTTGTGTGGCGCTGCCGTCGAAGGTCCCGAATAGTGGGATGAGGATGACAAGGGTCAGAATAGTTATAACGGCTAATAATGGGATGTTTCGCCAAAAACGCGATGATAGATAAGCAAGACCGGTTCGGCCATTCTCTACACTCCGCATGGCCAAAAGCCCTGAGATGAAAAATAAGAGCTGAATTCCGAACCAACTGGGGTCATATCCAAAGACATTGAATATCTCCGCATAGCTTGGGCCCTGTGGCATTGTAGAGGCATACCCCACCGTAATGAGAAGCACGACAAAAAGGCGAACAGCATTTAGCCGGCTAAGTAAATTCAGCGCGCTTTTGTCCGATTTTATATCCGACTGCATAGTCATTCCTCTAAATTCCAGTTTGTGTCTAAACCAAAAACGAAAAAATATTGTTACTAAACAACACGGTGGTGCCCTTACGGCGTGAAATGAGGGCCTATGCATTGAAATGAACATAATGTTGTGTATATACAACATTATGATTTATAATCGTATCAAAACATTGCGAACTGAAAGGCAGCTCTCAAGAAAAGAGCTTGCAGAGGCTGTGGGAGTCAACTTTCAGACCATCGGTTATTTAGAACGTGGAGATTATAACGCGTCTTTGGAGCTAGCTTTTAAGCTCGCGGAGTTTTTTGAAGTTCCGATTGATATGGCTTTCAGCCCACGTCCGTTCAAAACAATGGCAGAGCAATTAGCTGCCCAAAGACAAAATCGTTAGGAGAAGATGATGGCAGGTTTAATTCGAAAAAATTGCGCCCCAAATGACTATGCATTGACCCCCAAGGCGCTGAATCGATTGCGGCTCTTTACGGCTATTGCCTTGATAGGCTTTCCTTCCTTTTGCATCATTGAAATGTTGGGCCTCTTAGATAGCACTCCAAAGGCGATTCACTTATTCATCACCACACTTCTATTGATGTCGGCTATACCTTTATCCAGCGATCGCATTTTCTATAGGCTTTCACATCTGCATTGCAGATTGGATGAACGCGAAAGAGGGACAGTCATCAAGGCCAAGGCATTTTCTTATAAAATCATCCTCATAGGTTTTGCTCTGACGGCCGCGTTGAGTGTTTTAGCACTGTGGGTAAGCGGGGCCGAGGCAAGGGCGCCTCTCGTTAATCCTGCCACGGCTATTTTGCTGGTCATGAATGTAATGTTTTTTATGGTCTTCTTGCCCATTACGCATATTGCTTGGACCCAAAAGCCGATTTTGGATGAATAATTACCATTTGCCACGGGCGAGAAACAGAAAGACTGTCCACAAGCGCTTGCATTTTTGCACGCGCCAACGCATATCGCGCATCAAGTAATTCACCTGATAATAAGAGCGTAACATGGCCCGCCAATTCTGCTATCATATGCAAGGTCTGACGAAGAAATTCGGCAATAAGACCATCCTCGATAATGTACATCTGTCTTTTTACCCCGATGCCAAAATTGGACTCATCGGTGTGAACGGTGCGGGTAAATCGACATTGATGAAAGTCATGGCAGGCGTGGATACCGAAGTGACGGGCGAACATTGGGCGGCCGAAGGTGTGAAAGTGGGGTATCTTCCTCAAGAGCCGCGCCTCGATACCGATAAAACTGTCTGGGGCAATGTGATTGAAGGTTGCGAAGATAAGAAAATCTTTGATGACTATAATGCGGCGGCGATGAAGATGGCCGAAGAATATACCGATGAGCTCATGGAAGAAATGACAGCTTTGCAAGAGCTTGTTGATGGGCGTGATGCTTGGGATATTGATAGTAAAATTGAAATGGCGATGCAGGCGCTGCGTTGCCCGCCCAAAGACTCGCCTGTCGATAACCTTTCAGGGGGTGAAGCGCGCCGTGTAGCCTTGTGTCAACTGCTATTGTCAAAGCCTGACTTGCTTCTACTCGATGAACCAACCAACCATCTGGATGCTGAGACAGTGGCATGGCTTGAAAATTACCTCGTTAATTATAGCGGGGCCATCATCCTCATTACCCATGATCGCTACTTTCTTGATAATATCACGAATTGGACGCTCGAAGTCGATCGTGGTCGTACCTATCCACATGAAGGGAATTACTCTTCTTGGTTGGATGCCAAGGCTAAACGTATGGATCAAGAGGGCCGCGAGGCGGATTCTAAGACCAAGGCGCTCAAAAAAGAACTTGAATGGATTCGGTCAAATCCAAAGGCGCGCCAAACAAAATCAAAAGCGCGTATTAGCGCGTATGAAAACTTACGGGACGAAGCCGAAAACGAAGTTGTGTCTCATGCGGATATTCGTATCCCAATGGGCGAACGCTTGGGTAATGTGGTTGTTGAAGCGAAGAATGTTTCCAAGGGATTTGGCGACAAGCTTTTAATCAAAGACTTGTCCTTTAAACTTCCGCGCGGCGGTATTGTCGGTGTTATCGGGCCAAACGGTGCGGGTAAAACGACTTTATTCAAAATGATTACGGGTCAAGAAACGCCTGATGAAGGTGAGTTCAAAGTGGGCGAAACGGTTGAGCTTGGCTATGTCGACCAAAACCGGGATGCGCTTGATAACTCTAAAAATATCTGGGAAGCGATTTCAGATGGTTTGGATATCATCCATATGGGTAAACGCGAAGTCCCATCACGGGCCTATGTTGGGGCGTTTAATTTTAAAGGAACAGATCAGCAAAAGAATGTGGGGCAGCTTTCAGGCGGGGAAAGAAACCGCGTAAACCTCGCTAAAATGCTAACGAAACCTGCGAACTTACTCCTCCTCGATGAACCGACCAATGATTTGGATCGTGAAACACTCGCGTCACTTGAGGTGGCTCTGGAAAAATTCCCGGGTTGTGCCGTTGTAATTTCTCATGATCGCTTCTTCCTTGACCGTGTGGCAACACACATTCTGGCTTATGAAGGCGATAGCCATGTTGAATGGTTTGAAGGAAACTTTGCTGATTATATAGAAGATAAGAAACGCCGCCTCGGCCCTGATGCGGATATGCCTAAGAAGCTGAAATTCGTAAAATTTGATCGATAAAGAGAGCCCGCTTTTAAGCGGGCTTTTTCTTTGAAATATAGCCTGCAAGCAGGGCAGGTGTAGACTGTACCCAAAGGCGCTCACCTTGGGCGTAGCTTACGCAATTGACAAATTTCGGGTATATTCATCCCCGCTCTATATAGTTGTGATAAGGTGGCGTTGATTAAGGTTTAAGCGTTAAGGTAAGGTCATGTACCGAGTTTTATATATTGTATTCCTGATAATGGTTTTAGTCTTGTCAGGCTGTTCAACGCCTCAAGCTTTTGCGGAAACTCCGCCGCCGATATTAGTCGACCAATTTGGTTATTTGCCTGATTTAGAAAAAAAAGCGATCATAAAAGATCCGAAAATTGGCTTTGATGCCGCCAACAGCTTCACGCCGGGCGCCCGTTATGCTGTCATTAACACTCGTACCAAAAGAGTTGTTTTTGAAGGTCAGCCTAGGCTTTGGAATAAGGGTGCAACCGATAAAGGTTCCGGTGATAAAGTTTGGTGGTTTGATTTTTCTCCCGTCACACAGCCGGGATCCTATGTGGTTCGAGACCTTGAGAAAGGCGTGCAGAGCTATCCTTTTGAAATATCGAACACGGTCTATGCGCCAGTTTTAAAGGCGGCTTTTAAGACCTTTTTCCTACAAAGGGCTGGGTTTGAGAAACGCGCTAAATATGCCTCTGCAGCCTATGCTGATAAAGCGAGTCATTTGGGAAAAGGTCAGGATACGCAAGCACGTTTGTATAATCGCAAAGACGACCCGCGAACAGTAAGAGATTTGCGCGGCGGTTGGTTCGATGCAGGGGATTATAATAAATATACAAATTGGACAGCTGAATATATCACCGTGTTACTTTCTACTTATGTGGAAAACCCTGTCATTTGGACAGACGATTTTGGCATCCCTGAATCTGGGAATGGTGTGCCCGATATCTTGGACGAGGTTAAATGGGGCCTTGATTGGCTCGAGCGCATGCAAAATGAAAATGGTTCTGTGCTATCAATTATGGCGCTTGATAGCGCCTCTCCGCCATCAATGGCAAAAGGGGCTAGCTTTTACGGCCCAGAAAACACATCCGCCACGATAGCCAGTGCCGGAGCCTTTGCCTTTGCCGCAAAAGTTTTCAATAACCATGCAAAATATAGAGCTGACAGTTCCCGTTATGCTGATCGCGCCATAAGGGCATGGAAATGGGCCGAGGAAAACCCACGGGTTCAGTTTTTTAATAATGACCCAAATTACGGAACAGAAGGTCTCGCGGCAGGGCAGCAAGAGGTTGGACCCGAACGCCTTGCGAATAAATCGATTATTGCGGCTATTCACCTTTATGCTCTCACTCAGGACGAGTATTTTCATAAGGTTGTTGAAGGGCTTTATAATAAAATTGACCCTATGGATGCGGGTACGTTGAACGGGTTTGAAGGACAAATGGTTTTTGACCTGCTGTATTTTGCTCGGCTACCGGGCGTTAATCGTGGATTTTCGTCAAAGATTAAGCGTGATTATGACCGCAATATTCTTCAGGGTTATAATGGTTGGCCCGCTATTGATAATCGGGAAGACGCTTATGGAGCCTTTGTTGATGGTTATTGGTGGGGCAGTAACAACATAAAAGCCCGTAGAGGTTCACTCTATACCCAAGCCGTTTTAAGTGGTGTTGGACAGCGCTCTGCGAGAGATAATTTAAATGCAGCGCTAGGCTATGTGCATTATCTTCATGGGGTTAATCCGCTCGGTAAAACCTATTTGTCGAACATGTCGGCCTTAGGCGCAGAAAACTCGGTAAATAGTTTTTATCATGCTTGGTTCTCAGAGGGGTCAAAATTTGACGATGTACGCACCTCACAATACGGGCCTGCACCTGGGTTCTTAGTTGGCGGCCCAAATGCGGGTTACGAACGTGCCGCGTGTTGCCAGAGCGGTACATGTGGTGGCTATGGCAAAGCTATGTGTGAGTTGCCTGTTGCGCGTCCGCCAGTCGGCCAGCCAGGGGCTAAGTCATACGCGGATTTCAATGAAGGATGGCCCATCAATAGTTGGTCAGTGACAGAGAATAGCAATGGATATCAGGTCTCTTATCTTAGATTGCTCTCAAAATTCGTGAGGTAAATACACCATATAAAGATTTTCTTATATGAATTTAAATCGAGCTATGGTAAGTTGTTCCAATGGAGCATTTTGCAAGCATATTAAAAACGATGGGCCATACAGGTCGGTTGCGTATTTTGGCCTTGTTAGAGCGCGGCGAGCTGACGGTGACGGAGTTGGTGCAAATATTGAATCTCTCCCAACCCCGCGTCACCCAATATATAAATTCATTGGAATCTGTCGGTATCATTGAACGCTTAAGAGAAGGCAGTTGGGTGTTCTCACGGTTAAAACGCGGGAACTCTGACGGAGCGAGGCTTGTCGATGTGATCTTAAAGAATATCCCTCGCCATGATGATGTGTTCAAATCCGATTTGATAGAACTGCAAAAGGTTCGAGATGCAAGGAGCAAAGTCGCTGAGGAGTTTTTCGCAAAAGTCGCGCTTGACGATAAGCAGCTTGGTAATGAGTATTTACCTCAAAGGGATATAGAAATTGCATTGCTAGAACGCATCGCTGAGCAATCTTTTGAATTCATGATTGATATGGGAACGGGCACGGGCCGCATGTTAGAGTTATTTGCGTCGCAAATTCAACATGGCGCCGGGATAGATTTAAGTCCTGAAATGTTGAAAGTGGCGCGGCATAAATTGGCGGGCGATGAATTTGCTCATATTTCTGTTCAGCAAGGCAAATTGCAATCCACACCATTCAAAGACGGAACGGCTGATCTCATTACACTGCACCAAGTTCTACATTTCTTAGATGACCCATCTGAAGCCATTGCCGAGGCTGCGCGGGTTATGCGCCATAAAGCAACGCTCCTCATCATTGATTTTGAAGCCCATAGCGTTGAATCCTTTCGAGACGAATATGCGCATCGCCGCCTAGGGTTTTCGGATGCAGAAATCATAGAGTGGAGCGAGAGTGTCGGATTAAAAATTCAAAATACACAGCGCGTGATAAATACAAACAACCCGGCAGTGGTTATTTGGGAAGCGCAAAAGCTCTCATAAAATTTAATTGGATGATGATGACATGAATACAATTCTTCCTAAGCGCGATCCAAATGCGGCGATAGGCGCTATTGCGCGTGCTGCGACGAGTTCCGCCAAAGCCGCCCCAACGGGCGACATCCGGGTTAGTTATGAATTTTTTCCGCCTAAATCGGATAAGATGGAAGCGCGGCTTTGGGATGCGATAAAGAAGCTGGAACCTCTCAACCCTGATTTTGTCTCTGTGACATATGGTGCAGGGGGCTCAACGCGGGAAAGAACACATAATGCCGTTAGCCGCATGGTCAAAGAAACCACTTTTGAGCCCGCCGCACACCTAACCTGTGTGGGGTCAAGCCGTGATGAAATTGATGAAATTGTCATGGATTACTGGGATGCTGGAGTACGCCATATTGTGGCGCTAAGGGGGGACCCACAAGACGGAATTGACGCGAAATATAAACCTACTGAAAATGGGTATGCTTATTCTTGTGACCTTGTTGCGGGTATTAAATCTATTGCAGATTTCGATGTAACAGTGGGGGCGTATCCTGAACTCCATCCAGAAAGTGGAGACTGGAGAGAGGAAATTGATAATTTAAAGCGAAAAGTGGATGCCGGTGCGACGCGGGCGATAACACAATTTTTCTTCTCTCCTGATGTGTTTTGGCGTTTTCAGGACCGCGTTTTGGATGCAGGTATAGACATTCCAATTATTCCTGGTTTGATGTTACAGCCAAACTTCAAGGGTTTGGCTCGCATGTCTAAACTATGTGGTGTCTCAGTGCCTGAATGGTATGCTGAGCTGTTTGAAGGTTTAGAGAATGATACGCAGGCGAGGGAGCTCTTGACGGCCTCATTGGCTGCTGAGCTTACGGCTGAATTACATGATAGAGGCGTAAGAGATTTTCACCTTTATACGTTAAATAGAGCAGAGATGGCTGTCGCCGTGTCTCGGATATTAGGGTTGCATCACCGCAAAGGGGGTAGAACTCCAAATAGACATTCTGCGTAATGGGTTCACAGGAAAGTGTTTGAGAAAAAGCTGTAATGGTTGAATTTCTTGTACAGCAGGACTAACGCCAGAGCCGTGAGTATTTGGCAGTCCATATTTAGCGGAGCCGCTCAAATTTTTGGGCCGCCAGCAACGGTGTGCCAAGAAGGCAGAGCGGGACCTATTGATCAAACAGGGCTAGTTGTGGCTTTGGTCGCCCTAGGCGCCAAAATGGCCAAGGCCGATGGGCAAGTACGCATTGAAGACATTCATGCTTTTCAACAAGTTTTCCAACCTCAGCCCTCTTCAGAAACGCAAGTTGCCAAGTTTTTTGATTTAGCGCGCCAAACGACTTTAGGGTTTGAGCGTTATGCTAAAATTGTCGCGAAATACTTTCGGGCAAAGCCAGCCGCTTTAGAAGATGTTATGGACGGCTTATTCCATATCGCTCTAGCCGATGGAATTGTGACGGAAGAGGAACATGCCTATTTAGAACGGGTTGGTGAGATATTTGGTTTTTCTGACCGGGAGTATGACCGGATTCGTTCGTCCAATTTAGGTGTGTCGCCTAAAAACCCTTATCTTATACTTGGGGTAGATGAAGATATTTCTGATAAAGATTTAAAGCGCGCTTATCGAAGAATGGCTGCGGCAAATCATCCTGATCGTTTAATTGCGCGCGGTGCGCCCAGAGAGCTAATGGGGCTAGCAAACCATAAAATGGCCGTTATTAACCGCGCTTATGCAGACATTATGGCTCTGAGAGCTGGAAAGCCGCTAAAAGGCCGAGGCTTACCCCGAGCTAGTTAGAAAGCATGTAAAAGACTAATCGCCCGCTTTCCTTACGGAAATGATAAGCTCTACATCTTGACGAAACTCCCTTTTGCCCCGAAATAAAGAGTGAGGTAATATTATGACGAACACATATAGCTTGAATGGTCCGACATCTTGGTTTGGATCTGTCACACGCATTCTCTTTTTAGGCTGCGCAGCCGTCGCAGGTTTATTTATGCTCGCTGTATCAGCGGCGTTTGCTTTTTTTGTTGTGGCTGGAATCGCCATTGTCGGTTTGTTGGCTTTTGTCTTCTTTTGGGGACGGGCCAAAATATTAGGTAAGCCGTTTGGCCCTCGGGCTCAGTTTGAAGCCCAAGCCAAAAAAATGCAGGCTGAGTTTGGCGCGCCTTTTGCTGACAAGCAGGCTTCAGAAGGCCCAATTATTGATGCGAAACACACACCAGATGGGTGGAGTGTCGACGATTAATATTTGACCTGTCAGACGGCCTTGGTAAGGCCGTAATATGAGACCTCTAGATTTTTGGATTATGATGCTTTGTTGCCTCGGCTGGGGCGGCAATTTTGTCATTAGCTCTTGGGCCCTGAGCTCAACGCCATTGCCACCATTTATGTTGGGGGCAATACGCGCGGTTTTTGTTATCATTCTCATGGGGGTGTATCTCTTTAGGCCTTTGCCAAAGAAATTTTGGCTCTTACTCTGCGTGAGCGTAGCTGTGGGATTTGCGCATTTAGGGTTTCTATATACTGGTTTGCAGACGGCGCCTGCGTCAGGAGCTTCTGTGGTTGCGCAGATGGTAATTCCTATGGCGACGCTCCTGTCTGTTGTTTTTTTAAAAGAAAAAATCGGTTGGGTCCGCGGCATAGCCATTATAGCGGCGTTTCTAGGCGTTTGTTTTATGGTGTATGAACCCGGGGCACTAAGCTTGGATTGGGGTTTGTTTTTCATTTTCATGGCTTATGCCTCTCTAGCAATTGGCAGTGTTTTAATGAAATGCGTGGGCGATATTGATTGGAAAGTTTATGTGGCCTGGACAGCGGTTGTTTTATTGTTCGGCAGTTCAATTACATCAATTGTAATGGAAACGGGCCAAGTAGATGTGATTAGCAATAGCCCAATGCCTGTATTCATTGCGGCGATTTATGCGGCGGTGATTGTCAGTATATTTTCTCATGGGCAATATTTTCGCCTTTTGCAGACATATGATGTGTCTGTTGTTGTGCCACTGACGTTAATGATGACAGTATTTGCGACCATTTTAGGCGTCGTACTTTTGAACGAAACCTTAAATGCGCGATACATTATCGGGGCCGTTATAATTCTGCCGGCAGTATATGTGATTGCACGCCGGCAAAGTTCTAGTAAAACGGTAATAGATATGGCGGAGCCATAAACATAGGCAAATGGGGGCCATTTATGACCAATAAAACGATTGAAACCGATGCTTCGGTTGAAGCGTATCTGAGCGCTATATCCCCGGATCAGAAACAAACGGATTGCCGCGTCATTGCGGATATGATGCAAAATCTGACGGGGCACTCCCCTAAAATGTGGGGGCCTTCAATTGTGGGGTTTGGTCGTTACCATTATAAATATGAGAGCGGCCGCGAAGGTGACGCGCTGCGCACGGGATTTGCGGCGCGCGCTCAAAATATCTCTATTTATATCATGCCGGGCTATCAGGATTTCGAAGATGAGCTGTCGCGTTTGGGTAAACATAAAATAGGCAAATCATGCCTTTATATTAAGCGCCTTTCCGATGTAGATGTTAGCGTTTTGGAAGAGATGATTGCTAAGGGGCTGAGGCTCTTGGCAAAGAAATATCCGGAATAAGGCAAAATTCGCATGCTAATCGATACGCACCAGACCAGCCCCAATTACGACGAGCGGACTTTGCCTCTGTCTATGCTTGTCTTGCATTATACGGGTATGGAGAGCGGGGAGGCGGCCCTTCAGCGTTTGTGCGATGCGCAGGCCAAAGTCAGCGCGCATTATTTGGTGCATGAGGATGGCCGCGTGCAACAATTGGTGGATGAAGCGCACCGGGCTTGGCATGCGGGAATTGGGTCTTGGCGCGGCATACGCGATGTCAATTCGGCGTCGATTGGTATAGAGATTGTGAATGGGGGGCATAATTTTCCCGATGTGAATGGCGCGCCGCCAGCTTATCCCGATGTACAAATCAATGCCGTTATTGCGCTGTGTCATGAGGTTATTAAACGCCATAATATCCGCCCGTGGAACGTAATTGGTCATAGCGATCTGGCCCCCGGCCGTAAGGAAGACCCCGGCGAGCATTTCCCGTGGGCGGGGCTGGCGGCAGCGGGCATCGGCCTATGGTTTCAAGAGGAAACAGCCGAAGAGACCGAGTCTGATAAACGGGTCTTGTTTGAACTGGGCGACCGAGACCGAGGCGTGTCAGTCGTCCAGCAAGGACTGGCCCAGCTGGGCTATGATGTGGCCATAACGGGCCAATTTGACGAGACGACATCAAAGGCGATGCGGGCCTTTCAACGGCGCTGGCGCCCCGATGATATCTCTGGCTTTGTCGATATGGACTGTTTGCAACGCATTGGCGCGCTCGTTTGGCAGTTGCCATAATTCACCTTTCGGCCTAAAGGCCATTTCGCCAGAGGGTTGGGCAATCGCGGGTTTTTAAATCCGAGGAAAGTCCGGGCTCCACTGCAATAGGATGCCGGTTAATGGCCGGCGGGGGCGACCCCAGGGAAAGTGCCACAGAGAGAAGACTACTTGTGCAATTTTCATTTATGAAAAATGCACGAGAAAAGCTGAAAGGGTGCGGTAAGAGCGCACCGTGGGCGTGGCAACACGCTTTGCAAGGTAAACCCCATCCGGAGCAAAACCAAATAGGAACGGATATACCGTGTTGCAGCGGCCGTTCGGGTTGGTTGCACGAGGCGTTCAGTAATGAACGTCCTAGATGAATGATTGCACATTGCGGCGTCAAACCCGCAAGGACAAAACCCGGCTTATAGACCCTCTGGCCCTTACCATCCGAACGCGGCCTCGCGAAGCGAGCTAGTGAGGATGCTACCGCTCGAACGCGGCGCGCAAAGCGCGTTAGTAAGAGTGCACCGCTATATCGCGGTCTCTCGATATTTAAGCACCACTCCATCAACTGCCTTCCCCTGCCAATTGCGCCTAACTCACCTAACTCATGACCTCACAACAAACACTGGATCCCGTTTTTCAACGGGATGAGCGGAAAATAGGGGGGGATGCACGAGAGAGTGAAACGCCCCCCCTCATGGCCGCTTGCCCTTAATAACAACGTCGACAATATTCGCCTCGTGATAGGCTTGTACGGCTTCGCTTTGTGCCTCTTTGCCTTTAAAAATGGCCGCGATAAAATCTTCACACAAAACGCCGCCTTCAAAGAGGGAATAGCCATTTTCCGTCAACCCCTCCCAAAAGGGTATGGTTTCGCGTTTGTCCTGCGCCGTGCCGATAGGCTGACCGCGCATCCCATTATTCATAGCATGCCAATGATTGACGGCGTCTTCAATTTCGGCGGCCACGCTTTCGCCCTCTGTCCTGCGCGCCAAATGGGTGAACCGATTGCAAAGGTCTATTTTATCTTCGGGGTGCAGAGGCGGTAAATCCACATAACGGATATATTCAGGCTCAACCGAGGGGAGGTCGGCCTCTAGCTTAGATAATTTGGCTTGCTCGATTTTGAATTTAAGATGGCTAAGAGAGCGTTGGCTGAGGGTCTTTTCAGAGCGCGGCATATAAATATCCCTGTATTAAATCATGTTCTATATTTAGGCGAGTTTTTCATTCTGCTCGCCATCAAGGGCCGAGCCAATCAGCGAATTTCCTTTAAAAGGACGTGTCCGCGTGGTGGTCTCTACGATGGAGACCAGATGAGTTTTGTTTTACGCAGTTTCCACCACGCGGCAGCGGTTTGTACCAAGACGGCCTGATTACTACCCTGCAGTCATGACCTGCGAGTCCGTTGATTGCATGAGCCATCAACAAACCTAGGCCACGTCAGTCAGGCCCCATCTCAGAAGACCCGGCACAGTCCAGCCCCGTCAGGCCAGATGCTCAATCCCGCTGTCAACTCACCAACAAACCACGATCGCCTGCCTGTCCGTGTGAGCCGAACAAGGGGAGTGTAACAAAGGGTGAAGGGGCGTGGATGCGATTTATTCTTATTATTGAAAACAATTGTTTATAGCAAAACGAACATGGAAGCGTTTGATTGCCAGAGGGGTTATTTTTTAAAGCTGATTTGTAAGTTTAAATCAAAAAACCATTGGTTTTCTTCTTTGAAAATTGTTGCGAATTTATTTCTTCTAGTAGAACCAGTATCAAAGCGAGTGTTGTGGTATAAATATTCGCCTAATTCAGCGGTGTTGTAGATATGAAAGCAAACAATATCGCCTGTTTCTTTAACAATGATATAGCCGCCATCAGCCTTTAAAAATCCATTCCATTCTTTACTAGGAACTAGACCTAACGCTACGTTGAGAAGGAGTTGTTTCAGCTTGTATTTTAAATCTTCCTCAGAGATTGGAAACAAAACAACTTCTTTTATTCTAGGGGAACTTGCAACATGACTAGTTAAGACTTCCAATGAATTTCCGTACCCAAGAAAATAAAATCGTAGGTACTCAGAAATAAATAGTGGCATCAAACTGTCTAGTTTAATCAAGTTTTTAGCGAAATTTTTGTTTAACATGCTGCTAAAACGAATTTCATCACTAGTCTCTAGGACTTTAAGGAATCTAGCTTGTACTTTTGACGATCTAGGGTTTAAGTTATTTATGTCTTCTTTGTTGCCACGAAATCCATTAACTGCGTATCTAAAACGCGTAGACCCAGACGCATTCAATAAAGTTGGGGCAGCTCCAGCATACGATTTAATGCTAAAGTCTACAGTGTTGTTTTGTTGTGTAATACTATCATGGATTACAAGGGTGATATCGCCTTTTTTTGATGAGTTTGCTTTGATATCTCCGCATTTTAAATGCGAGACAATTTCTTCAGAGCCTCTTATTTTAAAAGCCCTTCCTTTGGATTCTGTTATGTTTTTGAAAATGTATTGAACGCTTTCCTTTAAAAACTTTGGTTCAATTAAGAGTTCTTGGGAAATTAAATTTTCCTCAATTGTCAACTTTACTTGCCCCGTATCAAGAAGTTCATATCGGCGTTTTACATCCTTTGAGTCACGCAGGACTTGTAAGACGGGATAATAAGTGTCTCTAATTGGTTCCAGATTTGCGTGAGCGGCTACCAACTTTCTGTCTCTCAATATTTTCAGAAAAGCATAAAATTCGCTCCACTCCCCTTTGTTTTTGGTCTCGCTCACTTGGTAGAAACTTTGTTGATGTAGTCAAAAATGTTTCGAGCAGTTGCTTTCACAGCGGGTACCGCTACCGAATTTCCTAGCTGCTTCATGGCTTGTGTCTCTGAAACAGGGAAGTGAAAGTCAGATGGCAAGCCCATCATTTTGATCCCCTCTTTACTTGACAGGCGGATTACGTCTCCGCCTACGGCATAAGTGTCCCAATTCCGTCTATCCATCAGGCCTGAGCCTCTACCGCCCACTCGTAAAGTGTAACCTATAGATTTATTGCAGGGTTTCCCAAATATGTCGCTCATGGTCATCTGAAGCGGTTCTGCTTCTGGAAATTCAAATGTTGAATCTTTTGTAGTCTCTCCTTTGAACCCCACCATGAATATGCGGGGTCTATGTTGAGGTAAGCCATGATCGGAGGCTTTCACCATCTTGTATTTGAAAGAGTACCCTAGTTTTTCCAGCTGCAACTGGATTTCCGCAAACGTTTTTCCTTCGTCATGGTTTTTAATATGACGAACATTTTCTAAAAAATAAGCCTGCGGTTTTTTTTCTTTAATAATATTTATTATATCAAAAAATAAATTGCCACGGTTGTCTTGAATATCTTGAAAGCCGCGTTTGTAACCCGCTTGGGAAAAAGGCTGGCAAGGAAACCCGCCACATAAAATATCAAACTCAGGGATATTAATCGGCTCGACTTCTTTTATGTCGCTCGCAAACAGGCCTTTTCTAAATAAATCGGGTGATCGTTTTTTATGGTTGTATTCGTAAGTTTTTCTGGCGTAGGGGTTTATTTCAGCAGCAAAAACACATTTTGCACCTAAATCATCTAAAGCTATATGAAACCCTCCAATCCCTGCAAAAAGATCAATGAATTTGATTTTTTTTACTTCGTTACTATTTGAAGATACGAAATTATCAGTTTGATTTGAGATATTCAGACCACCTAACCCTTTAAGAGCTAATACATTAGGAAGAGGGGGGGGGCGTACACCATCTTCATAGGCTGTTGCATCTTCTTCGGATATTTGAAGAAAGTCTGCAGCATCACTCAGGCTTAGCTTCGCGGCTTTGCGCAATGATTGAAAAGAATCGGACATAACTCCCTTTAACAATTTTATCCTTACAAATACTAATTGTTAGAATAGAACAAATTAAGAACTTATTGCAAGGGTAGAAATGGTGTAAGGAATACTCATCCTGAAATAGTTTCCGTTTAAACAAGCCCTTTGCCCGTAGTCTAGATAGGAACAAATGCCATTAGGATGCACTTTTATGCTAATGGCTTTAAATATTGGCATGGTTACGTAACTAGGGCGGGAAGTGATTAACTTTTCCATCTTTATATGTTGAAGGGCAGGTGTCTAGTATTTGCAAAGCGTGGCGGGTTTAGCCGCCAACGCGGCCTTGTGCGCTGAAGGTTGCGGCTTTTTTGGGGGTGTGAAAGACCATAAATCATAGGGGGGCAAAGCTGAACCCTCTCAAGATAGCCGTCCAATCGCTTACGGCTTTGTAATGCAGTTTCTTCTCTGTTTTTGGAACGCTTGGCTTACACTCTGCGTATGTCCCTTAATAACAACAAGGAGGATGTTATGTCCAAAATCATTATGACTATTACGGCCGCCAGTGTTTTGGCGCTGGGTGCGTGTACAACAACGGGTAATACGGAACGCGGTGCGGCGATTGGCGCAGCAGGCGGTGCGATTGCTGGCGCGATCATCGGTAACAATGTCGGTAGTGGTGATGCGAAGACAGGCGCAGCCATCGGCGCGGTTGTCGGCGGTGCAGGCGGTGCCTATGCCGGTAGCGAAAAAGACAAGCGCATGGATAATGCCCGTCGCGGCCCGAATGGTGAAAAGCTATATTACGACAATAATACGGGACGTTACTACTTCTTTGATAGCCGTTCAGGGAATAGCTATTACGAAAATGGTCAATTCCGCGGCTAAAGCCGGAAACATAGATTTAAGAAGGGCGGCCTATGGGCCGCTTTTTTTGTGGGAATTGCGGGGCGGCAGATAGGCGGCTAGCGGGGCGGTTTGGGCTTTGCTTTTGGTTTGGGGTGCGGGGTTTAGGCCGAGGGGGCACCACAGAGGGCGGGTGAGGGGGCCGTATTAACCCTTCTTCAATTCTTTCTTAATCCCTTGTTATTATTGTTTAAAAAAGACTTACCCACAGAATGATTAACAGTGTGGAAAAGGTAAACTATGGCTAATATTTCCCTAAATTGGCATTGTTTCCCATAATATCCCATGCTATCCCAGATTTGAGCTTATCGGGAGCTCTCAAAGGGAATGTCGATGTTTTTGTCGAGCGTGACAAACAAGGTGGATGCCAAAGGGCGGGTCTCTGTGCCTGCGGATTTCCGCAATGTGGTCGCGGGAAGCGGCTTTGACGGGATTGTCGTTTGGCCCAGTTTTGATGGCCAATATCTCGAAGGCGGCGGCATGGCTTTGATGGAAGAATATCAGCGCTCTTTGGACGCTTTGGATTATTATGATGAAGGCCGTATTGCGATGCAGCGCGCTATTTTTGCGGCGTCTCGGCCCTTGCAATTTGATACGGGTGGGCGGATTTCGCTCCCGAAAGATCTGCATGATTATGCGGGGCTGAACGGTCATGTGACCTTTGTGGGTTTGGGTCGACGTTTTGAAATATGGTCGCCCGCCGCGCATGAGGCCAAGGCCGAGCAAATGCGTAAATTGGCGCGAGAACACCGTCACCGTCTTCGCCCTGCGGGGGCGGCGTCTGTGTCAGGCGGCGAGGGGGCGTGATGAAACATTATCCTGTGATGCTCCCCGAAGTTTTAGACGCGCTCGATATTCGTGCGGGCGAGACTTATGTCGATGGTACATTTGGCAATGGCGGCTATAGCGAGGCGTTTTTACGCGGCGGAGATTGCCATGTGGTTGGCCTCGACCGCGATCCGAATGTTGCGCCGCGTGCGGCGGCATTATCTGCGCAATATGCGGGGCGGTTCCGCCTGATAGAAACCCCGTTTTCAAAGCTGGATTCTGTAGGGCTCCCGCCTGTGGAAGCCGTGGTTCTGGATATTGGTGTCTCCTCTATGCAATTGGATGAGGGCGAGCGCGGATTTTCGTTTATGCGCGATGGGCCGCTCGATATGCGGATGAGCCAAAACGGGCCGAGCGCCGCCGATGCGGTACGTCTTTTATCTCAGGTCGAGTTAGAGCAGATTTTCCGTGTTTACGGCGAAGAGGCGCGGGCGCGCCATGCCGCCAAAATGATAATCGAAGCCCGAGAGGTCAGCCCCATTACAACAACGGCGCAGCTCGCTGACATTCTCGAAAAAGCCCTTGGGCGGCGCGGCAAGACCCATCCGGCAACCAAAGTGTTTCAGGCGCTTCGTATCTATATCAATGACGAGCTAGGCGAGCTGTGTCAGGCTTTGGTCGCTGCAGAGCACCAGCTTGCGCCGCAGGGCCGTTTGATCATTGTGACGTTTCACTCGCTCGAAGATAAAATCGTGAAAGCCTTTTTCAGAGAAAGAGCCGGAGAGGTTGAGGGCGGGTCTCGCTATGCCCCTGTGGTGGAGCGCACAGGGCCAGAGGCGAGCTTTGCCTTACCTAAACGCTCTGTGACCAAGCCCTCAAAAGCAGAGGTCGCGGAAAATGCGCGGTCACGCTCGGCAAAAATGCGAGTGGCTATTCGTACGGCAGCTCCGGCTTGGCCCGAGAGCGCTAGGCGTGCCCTGCGCGTGCCGAGCCTGTCAGATTTGGAGGCGCGGCTATGAGTGCTTATGCCCACGATCCTTCTGCGAGCAAACGCCTCTCGGCTTTTGTCTTATTTGTTATTGGCGTCTCGCTGACAATTGCTCTGTTTTATGTGAAAACACGCGCGCAGACGGCACATAAAAATGTTGTTAAAATTGAACGCGCCATAGAGAAAGAAAAGGCTGCTATTGCTGTTTTAGAGGCAGAGATTGCCTATAGCCAAAGCCCAGAGCGTTTGGCGGCTCTCTCTAAAGCGCAGCTTGGCACCGCCCCGATTAAAGCCAGCAACACTATCACGCTCGACCAAATTGCTGAGCGCTTCCCCCTAAGAGAAGGGGCAAGTGATGAGTAAGTATTCTATGCTGAAAACGCGCACCATGCAGGTCGAGGATGATGAGTTCATCGCGGTTTCCGAAGGCCGTATTCGTATCCGTATTGGTGTGGTGGCTTATTTATTTGTCGTTTCTCTTGTTATTGTGAGGCTTGCAGAAGTTTCGCTTTTTGCTCCAGCTTCTGAGGCGCGAATAGCGCCAGAAGCCGTGACCGCATTTCGCGCGGATATTCTGGATAGGCGAGGCGAGCTCTTGGCGACGACCCTGAATGTGGACTCCCTTTATGTGGTGCCAAGCGAGGTGTGGAATCCAAAAGAATCCGCGAAAAAGCTCGCGGCTATCCGCCCTGAATTGGATGTCGATGTTCTCGAAGAAAGAATGAGCCGTAAAAGTAAGCAATATATTCGGCTAGATAGGGGTTTGACGCCTAAGGAAAAGCAAGATGTATTTGAGCTGGGTTTACCAGGGTTGAAGTTCCAAAAAGAATCCAAACGGGTTTATCCGCGCGGGGACTTAGGTGCCCATTTAGTTGGGTTTACCTATGCGAGCCTTGACGGTGCGTCAGGCGTAGAAAAAGCGCTAAACGATCGGTTGACCCCCGAAGGCGCGCCGCCCGTGGCGCTGTCTTTGGATATGCGGGCGCAATATGCCATGGCGGATGTCATGGAGTCGCAAATTCAGCATTTCAAAGCCTTATCTGGCGCCGCGACGCTATTGGATATGAAAACTGGCGAGATTATCGCGCTGGTGTCTTTGCCTGATTTCGATCCAAACACGCCCAGCGCAATTACGCCGAAAAATGGTTATAATCATGCCGCAATGTCGACCTATGAAATGGGATCTGTCTTTAAGCCTTTAACGATGGCGATGGCGCTCGAAGACGGTGTCGCCGATCAGAAAGAATATTTCCCTGTGCAAAAACCATATAATGTTTTGGGTAAGTGGATTCGAGACGACCATCCGTCTGATGTGCCATTGCAAATGCGCGGAGTCCTTGGCGAGAGTTCAAATCGCGGCACGGCTATGATCGCCCAAAGAATTGGCGCGGAGCGTCAACAGTTTCACCTTAGAAATTTAGGGCTTTTGGATCGCGTGCCCTATGAGCTGGCCGAGAGCGCCCATCCGCAAACCCAAGATAATTGGGGCGAAATGGCGACGGTTACGATTTCTTATGGTCATGGTATTTCGGTAACGCCGCTAGCTTTGGCTGTGGCAACGGGCGCGATGCTAAATGACGGTATCTATGTTACGCCGACTGTTCTGAAACGCAGCGCCGCCAATCCCGAAATGACCCGGCGCGTATTTCGATCTGATGTATCAGAGGATATGCGCCATATGATGCGCGCGGTTGTAACCGAAGGCACAGGGCGAAAAGCTGACATTGCGGGCTTTGGCGTGATGGGGAAAACGGGTACAGCTGAAAAACCGTCTAACGGTGGGTATGATCAAAAGCGTTTGGTCACGAGCTTTGTTGCGGCTTTCCCGCATTCTGACCCGCGATATGTTTTGACGGTGACTTTTGACGAACCACAGGGTTTACCCGAAACCTATAATTACGCGACAGCGGGCTGGAATGCTGCGCCGACTGCGGGGGCAATTATTGAGCGCATCGGCCCTATGTTGGAGGGGGCGAGAGACATTCCGCAAACTGCGCTGGCCACGCAGGAGGCCTTACGATGAAACCTGCAAAACGTGATGTTGATCTCATTAAACGCTTAGGCGCGACAGGTTTGACCTGTGACAGCCGCGCCGTTCAGCCGGGTATGATATTTGCCGCCTTGCCGGGCACCATAGCCGATGGACGGGACTATATACCCCAAGCCATAGAGAAGGGCGCAGTCGCTATATTGACTTTGCCCGATACGGAAACGGGTGATACGGCGCTTATTGCGGATGAAAACCCTCGCTTACGTTATGGTCAATTGGCGCGCGCCTTTTATCCAAAACAGCCTCAGACTCTGGTCGCTATGACGGGAACGAATGGCAAGAGCTCAACGGTTGAGTTTCTACGCCAGATATGGGCCAATGCCGGATATAACGCGGCCTGTTTTGGTACGCTCGGCGTTATGTCGGATAAGGGCTATGCGCCCATGACACACACTACGCCTGATGCCGTCGCTTTGCACAAAACGCTTCACAATTTGGCCGAGCAAGGGGTAACCCATGTGGCGATGGAAGCCTCTTCGCATGGCTTGGTGCAATACCGCCTCGACGCTGTTGATATTGCGGCCTCAGGTTTTTCGAATTTGACCCAAGACCATTTTGATTACCACACGGATGAAGCTGATTATTTCGAAGCGAAAGCCCGTTTGTTCACAGAGCTTACGCCTCAACAGGCGCCTGTGGTTTTAACGGTTGATGATGAGTATGGGCGCGAGCTTGTGACCCGAGCGGAAAAGCGTGGCCAAGCCGTGACAAGCATTGGCTGGGCTGGGGCTGATATTCGTATTGATGAGCTGATGCCGCATGCTGCGTCTCAGGATATGACACTTGTCATAGATGGGAAACGGCATCAGGTGAATTTACCTTTGGCGGGTGAATTTCAATCCTTAAACGCTGTGGCAGCCTTGGGCCTCGCCTTGCAAACGGGTGTGAGTTTAGATGATGGTTTAAAAGGGTTAGAGGCGTTGACGGGCGTTGCGGGCCGATTGGAACGCGCGGGACAAACGCAGCACGGCGCGCCTGTCTTTATTGACTTCGCCCATACCGAAGATGGTTTGAATAAATTACTGCGCTCTGTCCGTCCGCATACACGTGGCAAAATCGTGATTGTCTTTGGTTGTGGCGGTGACCGCGATCCGGATAAGCGCCCTAAAATGGGGGCTGTTGCCGCAAAATATGCCGATCATGTTATCGTGACGGATGATAACCCGCGTACTGAAGATGCCGAAGCTATTCGCCGCGCTGTAATGGTTGGGTGCCCGAAAGCTGAAAACATCGGGGATCGCGAAACCGCTATCCGTGCAGGGATTGAAAAATTGAGCGCAGATGATTGCCTTGTTATTGCGGGGAAAGGGCATGAAAGCGGACAGATTATTGGGACGAGAGTTATTCCTTTTTCAGATGTCGAAGTGGCGCGTGAGATCTTAGCAGAGGTTTCAAAATGAGCCTCTGGACAGCGAAAGAAATAGCGGAGGCCACGGGCGGAGAGGCAAGCACCGACTTTGCCGTGGACAGTCTGTCTATTGATACGCGGTCATTGCAGCCAGGCGCATTATTTGTGCCGCTGAAAGATGTACGCGATGGTCATGATTTTATTCCCCAAGCCATGAAGGCAGGCGCGGCGGGATCGTTGAGCGATAGAGCGCTAGAGAGCACCCCCCATATTCATGTTCAAGAGACATTGGGGGCGTTGGAGGCCCTCGCAAAGGCGGCAGCGTCTCGCTCCGATGCGCGCCGTATCGCTGTGACGGGCAGCGTCGGTAAGACGAGTGTAAAAGATGCCTTGGCGGTTATGTTTGCTGCATTTGGTGATGTGCATTGGTCGCAAAGGTCTTTCAATAACCATTGGGGCGTGCCGCTGACTTTGGCCGCTATGCCAAAGCAGACTGAGTTCGGCGTTTTTGAAATGGGAATGAACAATGCCGGCGAAATTAGCGCGTTGTCACAATTAGTGCGGCCGCATATCGGCCTTATTACGACCGTCGCGCCTGCGCATTTAGCGCATTTTAAAAACGTCGAAGCGATTGCGGATGCGAAAGCTGAAATGATTGACGGTTTGGGCGAGACAGGAATTTTAATATTGAATGGGGACAACCCCTATACGCGGCGCATTCAGGCCAAGGCAGGCGATTTGGATGTTATGACATTTGGTCATGACGAGTCGAATGATGTTGTGATTTTAGACTCAAGATTAGGCGAAGCCGAGATAGAGGTAAAACTTGATATACTAGATGAGATTGTCACGGTAACGCTGCCTGTAGCAGGGGCGCATTGGGTCTCTAATGCGGCGGCGTGTATGGCGGTAGCTATGGCGTGCGGGCTGGATTTAAACAAAGCGGCCAAGGCTTTAGGCGGTATTTCGGCTTCTCCGGGGCGGGGAGACGTGACGCGCTTACAGATTGAAGGCAAGGCCATAACTTTGGTTGATGAGAGCTATAACGCCAATCCAACCTCTATGCGCGCGGCATTATCTGCCTTGTCGCATCGTTCAGGGCGTCGTTTGGCTGTTTTGGGTGATATGTATGAATTAGGCGCGGATGAGATTTCACTTCATGCCGAATTGTCAGAACCAATTGCCGCCGCAGGCGTATCGCGCGTTATTGTAACGGGCGAGTGTATGCGGGCTTTACGAGGGGCTTTACCTCGGCCTTTGCGGGGTGCATGGGTGCACAACGCCGACGAAGCCTATGACGCTTTGTTGTCAGAGATAGAAGACGGCGATGTCGTCATGATCAAAGGATCAAATGCCACTGGGTTAGGGGCACTAACGCGCCGGCTAAAGCAGGAGTTCGCCCATGTTATATGAGATATTTGGCCCGATGGCTGAAGACTTTCAGCTCTTCAACCTCTTTAACTATATCACCTTTCGTGTGGGCGGTGCGTTGATGACGTCGCTGATTATTTGTTTTGTTTTTGGCCGCCGCATGATTGATGCGCTGCGGGCCCGTCAAGGTAAAGGGCAGCCAATCCGCGAGGATGGCCCAGAAAGCCACATCGTCGCTAAGGCCGGTACGCCGACCATGGGCGGGCTGATGATTTTGCTCTCTGTTGTGGTCTCCACTTTGCTTTGGGGTGATTTACATAGCCCGTTTTTATGGACGGTCTTTTTTGTCACTGTGGGTTTTGGCGCGATTGGATTTTATGATGACTATCTGAAAGTGTCGCGCCAATCGCATAAAGGGTTCTCTAGCAAAATCAGACTGGGGCTTGAGTTCTTAATCGCGGCTATTGCGGTATGGTACCTGACGACTGTTTTTCCTCAAGACGGTAATTTTGAAACAGGCCTAGCTATTCCGCTCCTTAAGAATTTCACAATTAATTTGGGACTGTTTTTCATCCCCTTTGGTTGTCTCGTGATTGTCGGGTCTGCAAATTCTGTCAATTTGACGGATGGGCTAGACGGTTTGGCGATTGTGCCTGTTATGATTGCTTGTATGAGCTTGGCCTTTATCGCTTATCTTGTTGGTAATGCGATTTTCTCTGGATATTTGGGCGTGCCCTATGTTCCGGGGAGTGCGGAAATAACTATTTTCCTTGGCGCTATCATTGGGGCCTCCTTAGGGTTTCTATGGTTTAATGCCCCGCCAGCCATGGTCTTTATGGGGGATACTGGTTCCTTGGCGCTTGGCGGCGCATTGGGAACAACCGCGGTGGCTGTAAAACATGAAATTGTTTTGGCCATTATTGGCGGATTGTTTGTTTTAGAGGCTGTTTCAGTCATCGTTCAGGTGGCGAGTTTCAAGCTGACGGGCAAGCGGGTCTTCCGCATGGCGCCAATCCATCACCATTTTGAGAAAAAAGGCTGGGCAGAGCCGACGATTGTTATCCGGTTTTGGATTATCGCGATAATTCTGGCCTTAATCGGGCTTTCGACACTGAAACTTAGATAAGGGACTGATAGAGCGGTCATGATTAAAGCAGCACAATTTGCGGGACAAACCCTCGCGGTCTTCGGCCTTGGCCGGAGCGGGATTACGGCTGCTTTATCCTTGCAAGCTGGCGGAGCGACTGTGCTGGCGTGGGATGACCGTGAGGAAGCGCGGCAGAGCGCTGAGTCTCAAGGTGTTGATATCGCCGATATTAGCCAATCTGATTGGAGCCAAATTGACGCGCTCGTCCTTAGCCCCGGCGTGCCGCATATCTTGCCAGAACCGCATTGGTCAGCGGCGCTCGCAACGCAGGCCGATGTGCCTATCATTTGTGATATTGAGATTTTCGCGCGTGAGGTTGCCGCAGTTCCTGAAGAGAACCGTCCAAAAATCATTGCGATAACGGGGACGAATGGAAAATCTACAACGACGGCTCTGATAGGGCATATCTTAAATAGCTGCGGAAAAGACGCACAGATTGGAGGCAATATTGGGCGCGGGGTTTTAGACCTCGACCGGATGCACTCAGGCTCTTATTTTGTCGTAGAGCTTTCCTCTTATCAACTTGAACGGACTTATTCGCTTCGCGCGAATGCTGCGGTTTATCTTAATCTCAGTCCAGACCATTTGGATCGCCACGGCGATATGGAAGGCTATGCACAAGCCAAGAACCGCGTGTTTCTTAATCAGCTAAAAGAAGACGCTGCCATTATCGGTACAGATGATGAAAATGGTCAAGACCTGCTTTGCGAAATGAAGGCCGAGAAAAAAGCGGTGACGATACCGATATCGGCCAAACGTTCTATTGGTTCGGGCGTTTTTGTATTGGGAGGAAAGCTCTTTTCTACGCTGGGTAAGCGCGTCGAAGAGGTTTGCAACCTCAGTAAAGCCAAAGCGTTAGAGGGGCAGCATAATTGGCAAAATGCTGCAGCGGCTTTTGCGGCGGTTCAATCATTGGGATTAAACCCCCGAGACATTGGCAAGGCGATATTATCCTTTCCGGGATTATCGCATCGTATGGAAACCATTGGCAAAGCCGGAAAGGTTCGTTTTGTTAATGACAGTAAGGCGACGAATGCCGATGCTGCGAAACAAGCGCTGAATAGCTATGATGAAATCTATTGGATTGCGGGCGGCGTTGCGAAAGAGGGCGGGATAGAACCACTCAAGCCTTTGTTTAAAAATATACAAAAAGCCTATTTGATTGGCGAAGCGGCAAAGCCTTTTGCGCGCACTTTATCAAAATCTGATACACCTTATAAATTGTCAGGCGAGTTGAGAATGGCTGTTCTATGTGCAACACGCGACGCGCTTGAATCTGGCGCGCATAATCCGATTGTTTTACTCTCGCCAGCCTGTGCTAGTTTTGACCAATTTGCGAATTTCGAAATTCGCGGTGATGCTTTTCGTGACTGTGCGCAAAAAGTTATCGATCTGTTTGACTCAGAGATGAAGGCGAAACGGCGCGCCGCCAAAAACGCGATTGCGTCATGAATGCTTTGCTGAAACCGGGATATCTGGCTTCACGTTCACGCCGCACATTAGTGGGGGAGTGGTGGCGTAGCGTCGACCAAACTCAGCTTGTTTTATTAATTGTCCTTATTGGCGCGGGGCTGATTTTATCTATGGCCGCATCCCCTGCTGCGGCCGCGCGCCTTGGATATGCCAACCCGTTTTTCTTTCTCTATAAACATTTGATTTTTGCGATAGTCGGTTTGAGCGGCGCAATTTTTGTGTCTTTCCTTGGCCCGTTATGGGCCAGACGCCTCGGAGTGGTCAGCCTGTTTGGCTCAATCCTTTTAATGATGTCTCTTCCGTATTTTGGATATGAGGTGAAAGGCGCGCAGCGCTGGTTCCGCATTCTGGGGTTTTCTCTACAGCCCTCTGAATTCGCCAAACCCGCATTCGTCGTCTTTGCTGCATGGATGTTTTCCGTTCGCAAAAAAGACCCTAATGTCCCCGCGATTGTTATCGTACTTATTGTCTATGCCTTGCTTATTGCTTTGCTGATTACACAGCCTGACTTCGGACAATCCTTTCTTTTGACCCTTGGATTTGCTGCTGTTTTCTTTTTCGCTGGGCTGTCTTTGGCTTGGGTGTTGTTTTTCATCGGCGGTATATTGCTGAGTTCAGCTATCGCTTATATGGCGCTGCCGCATGTGCGAGCGCGTGTGGAAACCTTTATGTCCCCAGATTCTAGTGATAGCTTTCAAACAGATAAAGCGCTTGAGGCGATTGGTAATGGTGGATGGTTTGGGCGCGGCCCTGGCGAAGGCGCTGTGAAATATAGCCTGCCAGATGGACACACAGATTTCATCTTTGCTGTGACTGTGGAAGAGTTTGGATTTTTAATCTCGGTTGTTCTTATCCTTTTATTGACGAGCTTCGTTATTCGCGCCTACCGAAACGCGCTGCGCTTAACGGATTATTTTTCGCAACTGGCTGTCGCAGGGTTGGCGACTTTAATAGGCATGCAAATGGTCATTAATTTATTTGTAAATTTGAATATGGCCCCCTCCAAAGGAATGACATTACCTTTTATTTCTTCGGGGGGCTCTTCGCTTCTGTCTCTTTGTTTTACAGCAGGTTTGATATTAGCGTTCACTGCCAAGCGCCCCGGCGCTTATGGATATGGAGATTAAGCTGTGCCAAAGCTCCTCTTGGCGGCAGGCGGAACCGGCGGGCATATGTTTCCCGCACAAGCCCTTGCCGAAATTTTAAAGGCCAAAGGTTGGGACATCGCGATGATGACCGATGCGCGTGGCCGTAAACATACAGGCAAAATCCCTGCTGACCCGATTTTAGATGTCGAGGCTGCCAGCCTGTCAATTCGTAAACCTATCGCCGCCATAAGAGGCGTATTTAAACTTCGTAAGGGTATAGGGCAGGCTAAGGCCTTTATTCAATCTTGGCAGCCTGATGTTGTTGTTGGTTTCGGTGGCTATCCTGCTTTCCCAGCCATAAAGGCCGCGCAGTCGCTTGGTGTACCAACTGTTCTTCATGAACAAAATGCCGTCCTTGGTCGAGTGAACCGTGTTTTCGCGAAACAGGCCAAATGTGTGGCCTCTGGATTTAAAACGCTTGAACGTCTGCCTGATGGGGCAAGCCATGAGGTCATAGGTAATCCGCTTCGAGAGCAGATTATGACGTCTGTTCCAGAACATTACACGCCGCCATTGGATAAGATAAATATCCTTGTTATTGGCGGCAGCCTTGGCGCGCGGATTGTCAGCGAAGTTGTGCCCCAAGCCATTGCGGTATTGCGAGAAGACATCAGAGAACGTCTCCAAGTGGTTCAACAAACTCGGCCTGAATATCAAGAGAGCGCAAAACGGCTTTATGCCGCCGCCGGCGTTTCCGCAATTTGCGAGCCTTTCTTCTCGGATATAGAGAAGCATTTATCCGCTGCGCATTATGTGATTGGCCGAGCCGGGGCCTCTTCTGTGTCTGAAATTGCCGCGATGGGAAAGCCAAGCTTATTAGTGCCGCTTGCCATTGCGATGGACGATCATCAAACCGTCAATGCACGGTCATTGGAACGCCTTATGGCCGCCGATATTTTGCCTGAATCCGAGTTTACGAGGGAGGCCGTAAAAACTATTTTGGAGAAACGCCTCAGTGATTCGAACTGGCTTCAAACCGCAGCAGACGCCGCCCGCACAGCCGGTCGCCCGCATGCCGCAACCGATCTCGCGGCGTTGGTCTCTGCCATCGCCCTTAAATCAGCCGTCAAATGACAGGCTTAAGAATAATAAAGATAAAAATATAATGGCTAGACCTGACCTTAAAAACCAAGCGCTTGCGACCAAAGTTCCGTTTGATACGGGGCCCATTCATTTTGTCGGTATTGGCGGCATTGGTATGAGCGGCATTGCCGAGGTTTTGCTTAATCTTGGCTATCAAGTCCAAGGATCTGATATGCGTGAGAGCGCGAATACAGAGCGGCTGTTAAAGCTCGGTGCAAAAATATTTATTGGCCAGAAAGAAGGCCAAGTGGATGGCGCCGGAGCGATTGTTTTGTCTTCGGCCATCAAGGCAGACAATCCCGAATTAGTTGAGGCAAGGTCTAAATCTATTCCTGTTGTGCGCCGCGCTGAAATGCTCGCCGAGCTCATGCGTTTGAAATGGACAATTGCTGTGGGCGGAACGCATGGTAAAACCACAACAACCACGATGATTGCGGCCTTACTAGAAGGCGGCGATATTGATCCGACTGTGATTAATGGCGGTATCATCAATGCTTATGGTTCTAATGCCAAATTGGGTCTGGGCGATTGGATGGTTGTCGAAGCTGATGAGAGCGATGGCTCCTTTTTGAAACTGCTTCCGACAGTTGCCATTGTAACAAATATCGACCCTGAGCATATGGAACATTACGGTGAGTTTGACGTGCTTCGCGCGGCCTTTCACAGCTTTGTTGAAACGCTTCCTTTTTATGGGTTCTCCGTTTTGTGTATTGATCACCCCGAAGTACAGGCTTTGGTCAGTAAGGTGACGGACCGCCGCGTGATAACGTATGGTTTCAACCCTCAAGCGGATGTGCGTGCTGAGAACTTAGAATTAGAACCGACGGGTTCACGGTTTGATGTTGTCTTTTCAGACGAAGAAAGTTGGAAGGGTTTGTTCCTCCCTATGGCGGGTAAACATAATACCCAAAACATGCTCTCAGCGATTGCGGTCTCGCGTGAGCTAGGCCTTAGCGAAGCTCAGGTTCGCAAAGGCTTAGAGAGCTTTGGCGGTGTGAAACGCCGTTTCACCAAAGTGGGTGAATGGAATGGCGTGACAATTATCGATGATTATGGACATCACCCTGTTGAAATTTCAGCGGTGCTTCAGGCCGCACGGCAAGTCGCCAAGGGCAAGGTTCATGCCGTCGTGCAGCCCCATCGTTATTCACGACTTTCCCATCATTTTGAAGAATTTTCGACCTGTTTTAATGATGCTGATAATGTCTATGTCGCCGATGTCTATGCCGCAGGGGAAGAGCCATTAGAGGGCATAAGCGGGCCATCTTTGGCAAAAAGCCTGATGTCGCATGGCCATAAAAATGTCGAACTGACCAGTAAGCAGACTCTTGCAAAAGATTTGAAACCCAATCTAGAAGAAGGCGACTTGATTGTCTGTCTTGGTGCAGGGGATATAACTTATTGGGCGGCGGATTTAGCCAATAATTTGGGCGTGGCTTAAATTGGCGTTGATTGATCGTCTTCCTGCTGTTCGAGGTTCGCTTAAAGCCAACGTCCCGCTAGCGCCTTATAGTTGGCTACGTGTTGGCGGGCCTGCTGAGGTGTTTTTCATGCCCAAAGACGAGGCTGACCTTGCGCATTTTTTGTCCTCTACTCCAGATGATATTCCTGTGCAGGTTTTGGGTGTGGCGTCCAATACGCTTATTCGCGATGGCGGGGTGAGGGGCGTCGTTATCCGCCTTGGGCCTAATTTTGCTAAGACCGAAATAGAAGGTCTGCGCCTAACAGCTGGTACGGCTGCGCTGGATAATAAGGTTGCCAAAGATGCCGCGAAGGCCGGTATTGCAGGGCTAGAGTTTTACGCGGGTATTCCCGGGACAATTGGCGGCGCATTGCGCATGAATGCGGGATGCTATGGCGCAGAAACGAAAGACGTTCTTATCGAAGCCGTGGCTATTGACAGGCGCGGTCGCCGAGAGGTGCTTACTCATGCAGATTTTAACTTCCGTTACCGCGGCAGTGATGCAGCCAAGGATTTAATTTTTACCCAAGCGGTTTTTGAGGGCCAAGCGGATAGCCCTGCCGCTGTAACAGAACGCATGGCCGCCATTACGGCGAAGCGCGAGGAGAGCCAACCTATTCGAGAAAAAACAGGGGGCTCGACCTTTAAAAATCCAGACCCTGAAGTTTCGGGTGGGCGCGGTGCCTGGCAAGTCATAGACGCCGCTGGCGGACGTGGTTTCCGTGTCGGCGGCGCGCAAATGAGTGAAAAACATTGTAATTTCATGATTAATACAGGCACGGCTACGGCTTCTGACTTAGAGACTTTGGGCGAGACTATTCGAGAGAAAGTCTTGGCCAGTGAAGGTGTCCAATTAGAATGGGAAGTCAAACGCATTGGAGAGGCCCTATGCGCGTAGCGGTTTTAAAAGGCGGGATATCGTCTGAACGCGAAGTCTCTTTGGTGTCTGGGGCGGCCTGTGCCAAGGCGTTACGGGCCAGCGGATATGACGTCGTTGAGATAGATGTGACGCGTGACCTTTGGAACCAGCTTGTCCAAGCTAGCCCTGATGTTATCTTTAATGCCTTGCATGGGGATTGGGGAGAAGATGGCCGCGTCCAAGGCGTGCTGGATATGTATGGTAAGCCCTATACCCATTCAGGCGTTATGGCGTCTGCCCTAGCTATGGATAAGCACCGCGCGAAACATGTCCTTCGGGCCGTAGGCATTACTGTGGCCGATGGTGGATTATTTGACCGTGTTGAAACCGCGAAATCACATCCTATTCCCGTGCCCTATGTTGTTAAACCTAACGGGCAGGGGTCTTCTAAATCTGTTTATATTATTCATGATGAAAAGACGAACCTGTCGAGTGCAATCGCCGAAGATAAGGAAATGGGCGAGTCTGTAATTGTTGAAGCCTATATTCCGGGGCGGGAGCTGACCGTGGCCGTGATGGATGACCGCGCCCTCGCTGTGACGGAAATTATTCCGCAAACCGATTGGTATGATTACGAAGCCAAATATAGCGATGGAGGCTCGGTACATGTCGTGCCTGCAGATATTCCCGCAGAGGTAGAGGCCTTGTGTAAAAAATGGGCTGTGGAGGCGCATAAAGCGCTTGGGTGCCGCGGTCTTTCGCGCGCCGATTTCAGATTTAATGAAAAAAATACAGATTTAACAGATATAGCTAATAAAATCGTAATGCTTGAAGTGAATACTCAACCTGGAATGACTCCGATGTCGCTAGCCCCAGAACAGGCTGCGTATGTCGGCATTGATTTTGAACAGCTTTGCCGCTGGCTGGTTGAGGACGCTACATGGCCCAGATGAAGAATAAAGGGAATTACAAAACAGGATCCGTACAAAGGGTGTCTTCCCTTAAACCTGGTTTGCGCGGCGCCAGAGCTTGGTCGGCGTCTAAGGTCCGTGCCGCTGGCCATTCCCGTAAAAGCTTTTTGCAATTCTCAGGTGGTGTGGCCTCTGTCTTTGTTGTGCTGACTATTCTGGCGCTTTGGCTTGGCGGGTTCTGGCCGACTATTTTGCAAAACGCTAAATTATTTAAGCAAAATCGTTTGATGGATATGGGCTTTGTCGTCGCGCAAGTTGATGTCATGGGCGAGGGCCGTTTGGATGAGGCCGAAGTTCGCCGCGCCGTGAATATCCGTCCCGGCGATTACTTTTTCGGTGTGGATCTAGAAGAGGCGCAAAGACGAACTGAAAGCTTGCCTTGGGTTGACCGCGCTGTGGTGCGCCGTCTCTGGCCTGACCGCATTGTCGTGCAATTGATTGAAAATCAACCTTATGCGCTCTGGCAAAATGAGGGAGCTTTGTCACTGGTCAGTGCAGAAGGCAAAGTCATCGCGCCAGTTCATGAAACAAGTCATGTACCGCAGGGCGTCTTACATATTGTCGGGAAAGGGGCGGCTGAAAATGCCCAATCGCTCGAGGCGACGCTTAAGGCTTGGCCGGGTCTAAGACAGCGTGTTTCATCCGCTGTATACGTTTCAGAGCAACGCTGGGATTTGATATTGGATAAGCAGGTGAAAGTGAAATTACCCGCTTTGAACTATGAAAAGGCTGTTGCACAATTGGCGCTATTACAGTCCAAGACGCAACTTTTGGACAGGCAAATAAGCGAAATTGATTTGCGGTTATCCGACCGTATCAGTTTGCGCCCTGCGCCCACGACACAGGCCTAAAGACCAAGCATGTTTAAGCGTTCTATTCAAAAGACGCCGGAAACGGTCGCTGTATTGGACATTGGGTCCAGTAAAGTCGTGTGCCTCATTGGCCGCGAAGAGCCGGGTATGGGCGTGCGCCTTATCGGGACAGGTTTCGGTGTCAGTGCCGGTGTTAAAAATGGCGCCGTTATTGACCTAGAGGCCGCAGAAGCGGGTATACGCTCCGCGGTAGAAAAGGCTGAGCGCTCGGCTGGCGTTACTGTGCAAGGGGTGAATGTAAACGTCGCATTGCGATCTTTGCGTTCTCAACATATGCGCGTGCAGACAGAATTTGCGAGTGGCGGCGTGGCTGATCGCGATTTAAAGCGTGTTCTGAATTCTGGATTATCAGAATTGTCCGAGCCTGATTATGCCATTCTGCACGCCATTCCTGTGACTTGGAGCGTTGACGGCGAAACGGGTATTGATGACCCGCGCGGCATGTTTGGTAAGACTTTGGGCGTGGATATGCATTTCGTGTTGGGCGGTGTTGGGCCTCTGCGAAACTTGGCGCATTGTATAGAACGATGCCATTTACAAATTCGTTCAGTCACGGCTTCGCCCTATGCGTCGGCGATGTCCGTCTTAACCGAAGACGAGCGAGACCTTGGTGTGACGGTTGTCGATATGGGGGCGGGTGTCACCTCGGTCGCTGTTTTCCGCGACAAAGTCCTTATGCATGTCGATGCCATTGGCATGGGCGGGCAAAGCGTGACGAATGATATTGCGCGCGGTATGTCTACCCCGCCCGAAGCCGCAGAACGGATTAAGACCATATATGGAACGGCGCTTCACGGCGCGAATGATGATTATACTATGGTGCCTTGCCCGCCAGTGGGCGCGCAAGATACGTTACAGCATCATCCAAAATCTCTGACCGTACAAATCATTCGCTCACGTATTGAAGAGACGTTTGAGCTGATTAGTGACCGCTTGCACCATTCGGGTATGGATGAAATTTCTGGTCGGCAAATTGTTCTGACGGGGGGCGGTGCGCAATTAAACGGCGTGCGTGAACTTGCTGAGCTGAAATTTAATAAACGGGTTCGTATTGGTCAGCCGCATGGTATTTTCAATCTTAATGACACGCTCTTATCGTCTGATTTCGCAGTAGCGACGGGGCTTTTAAAACAAGCCTTTGAGCCAAATGGTGAAGCCATATACGGCCCGCCAGATTTATCTGGTCGTCGTTTCCGAGAGCGCCGTTATTCTGGTCATGCCCTTGGTCGGTCATTCCAGTGGCTGCGTGAGAATTTTTAAAAGCTTGCCATTATTAGCCCGATTCATCTTAGGGTCAAAGCCTGACTGATTTTGGCGAAAACAGCACCG
The DNA here is from genome assembly GCF_003634015.1 of Litorimonas taeanensis. NCBI lineage: Bacteria > Pseudomonadati > Pseudomonadota > Alphaproteobacteria > Maricaulales > Robiginitomaculaceae > Litorimonas > Litorimonas taeanensis. The sequence goes on along the minus strand of NZ_RBII01000001.1, from coordinate 1,098,938 downwards.
ATAACAGTAAAATTAACGAAATGACTATTTTCTTAATAGCCCTTTAACCGTTTCAGCCCATCAATGCCTTTAACCAATCATTGACTATAATCGGGAACTGTCATGACATTAAATCTCTCCCTGCCAAAAGCTGTTGAACTTAAACCACGGATCGTCGTTATCGGTGTTGGCGGGGCTGGCGGGAATGCTGTTAATAATATGATTAGCGCAGGCTTAGACGGCGTTGACTTTGTTGTCGCGAATACGGATGCGCAGGCTTTGGCATTATCCCGAGCGGATCGCCGCGTACAAATGGGCGGCGGTGTTACGCAAGGCTTGGGTGCTGGCATGCGTCCTGAGGTTGGCGAAGAAGCTGCCGAAGATAGCCTTGATGAAATCATGGAACATCTTGATGGGGCTCATATGTTGTTTGTGGCCGCGGGTATGGGCGGCGGAACGGGAACAGGCGCAGCGCCTGTTATTGCCCGCGCAGCGCGCGAGCGTAATATTCTGACGGTTGGTATTGTCACAAAGCCTTTCATGTTCGAAGGCTCTCGCCGTATGAAATTGGCCGAGCAGGGGATTGAAAATCTCTATGCTTCTGTCGATACAATGATCACAATTCCAAACCAAAATCTCTTCCGTGTGGCGACTGAAAACACCACAATGTCAGATGCTTTCGCTATGGCAGATGAAGTGCTCCACAGCGGTGTTCGCGGCGTCACAGATTTGATGGTTGTTCCAGGGCTTATCAATCTTGACTTTAACGATGTTCGCACAATCATGGCAGAGATGGGCAAAGCGATGATGGGGACAGGCGAAGCCACAGGCGATCGCCGCGCTGTCGAAGCGGCTGAATCTGCTATTAATAACCCGCTTCTTGACGATGTTTCGTTGAAAGGCGCTCGCGGCGTATTGATTAACATTACGGGCGGTAATGATTTGACGCTATACGAAGTCGATGAAGCGGCTTCGCTTATTCGCGGCCAAGTGGATGAAGATGCCAATATTATTGTCGGTTCTGCTTTGGATAATGATTTGGACGGAATTATTCGCGTTTCTGTTGTTGCGACAGGCGTGGATACGGATGCGCGCGCTGAAACGCCGCCAGCACCGTTTAAACAAAAGCCTTCGCAAGAGTCACGCCTTCAACCTCTAACAGCCGAAGGCGCGGCCGCAGTTGCCAAAGAACAAGGCAATGTCTTCAACCCTGTTGCCGATATGCAAAAGGAAGTTGAGCAAAAATTCATTCAAGAAACAGCGGAAGAGACTCCAACGCCGCCGCCTTATGTGGCGCCGCGTCCGTACCCGCCGCAAATTGATTCAACGGCTCAGGCTCCGATTGAAACAATTGCACCACAGCCAAGCGTTCAACAAGCGCCGCCAGCTCCTCGCCCGTCTATCCCTGAACCTGCACAGCGTTCAGCTTTTGGATTGTTTGGGGGCTTCCGTAAAAAAGCACCGCAAGCGCCTATTAAAACGCAAACAACAGCCGCTCCGATGGGAGATCTGTTCGGTGATGACATGGAAGATGAACTCGAAATTCCAAGCTTTTTAAGACGTCAAAGCCGTTAAGGACGTCTCTGAAGTCTTACAAATGCGTTAGAAAACCTCGAAAACCCAGCGTTAGTGCTGGGTTTTTGTGTTTTTGTAACACGCTGTAACACGAGGTTTCTTGTTGAAAGTAGAGACGCAACCCTAATTTATGACCATGTTAAATGTAAGACGACAATCGACCTTAAAGGCGCCTGCCGTTTGTGCTGGGATTGAACTGCATGGCGGTAATCATACGCGTCTTGTTATGCGTCCAGCGCCAATAGGCACAGGCTTAGTATTTATTCGTACCGATATTAAAGACCGAGATAACCGCATTAAAGTCATTCCAGAATCTGTCTGTAATGTCCGTAATTGCACAACTATCGCGAATGCAGCGGGTGTGACGGTGTCTACTATCGAACATTTACTCGCGGCCTTAGCGGCGGCAGGGATTGATAATCTCTATTTAGAATTAGATGGCAAAGAACTTCCCGCATTGGATGGCTCTGCCGAGCCTTTCTTAAAGCTTATCGAACAAGTGGGCGTCTTACGACAAGAAGCTGCAAGACGCTATGTTGAGGTTTTAAAACCGATAGAAGTGAAACGCGGTGACGCTTACGCCCGTATTTTGCCTGCTTCGAAACTATCTTTGAGCGTTTCTATTGATTTTGAAGATGAAGCCATTGGCCAACAAAAGGTCGAAATTGTTCCGAATGTTCGTGCTTTTCGCGAACGTATTGCGGCGGCGCGTACTTTCGCCAGACTTCACGAAGTCGCAGCTCTACAAGCGGCCGGTTTGTCAAAGGGGGGATCCTTTGACAATGCGATTATAGTGGATGGTGATAAGGTCTTAAACCCAGAAGGATTGCGATTTGCGGACGAGTTTGTTCGGCATAAAGCTCTGGATCTATTGGGAGACTTATATCTAGGCGGCCCTATATTGGGGCGTGTCGAAACGCATGCTTCGGGGCATGGTTTGAATCACGATTTGCTTATGACGCTATTTGCGCATGCAGATGCGTGGCGTTTTGTGTCATTGATGGAAAAATCAGGTAAAACAAGCCCAGAAACACTCTCAAGCGCGCCTGACTTACTGCAAAGCATGAGTGCATAAACATTTTCTCACTTTCCGCCGCGCAGTCCATCCTTTAAGAGACCTTCTAAGATAATATGGGGTCTGTCAGAATCAGGCCTTTTTTGCGGATAGGCTTTATGGCTTTTAAGACACAGTATAAACAAACAGCTCGATTAGCGATGATCGGACTTTTGACCATAATGGTCTCTGGCTGTTCCGTTTTTGGCGGTAAGGATAAAAAGGAAAGACTGGCCTATATCGAGCGTCCAGCGGAACTTATTTATAATGAGGCCTTTGATCGTGTTGAGAAAAACGACTGGAGCCGCGCAAAGCTATACTTCCAAGAAGTCGAACGTCAGCACCCTTTCTCAAAATGGGCGCGCCGCGCTATGTTGATGAATGCTTATGCTTCTTACCGGACGACCGATTATGAAGAGAGTATTGCCACCGCGCAGCGATTCATCAGTCTGCATCCAGGTAATGAAAGCACTCCCTATGCTTATTACCTTATTGCCATTAATTATTATGACCAAATTTATGATGTTGGACGGGACCAAGCGACAACCGTAAGTGCTGAGGCTGCTCTTCAACAAGTGGTTCGCCGTTACCCTGATAGTGACTATGCCCGCGATGCGCGCCTAAAGCTCGAACTTACTCAAGACCATTTGGCAGGTAAGGAAATGGCAATTGGCCGTTATTATCTGCGTGAAAATCAGCAATTGGCCGCGATTGGGCGTTTCAAAAATGTTGTAAAAAATTACGAAACAACATCTCAGACAGAAGAGGCGTTGCACCGTCTCGTCGAATCCTATGTTTCACTCGGTATTATTAGCGAAGCAAAGCTAGTGGGTTCTGTGCTAGGGTATAACTACCCCAATAGCGAATGGTATGCCGATAGCTATGAGCTTCTCCAAGGCTATGGTGTTGACCTAGAGGCCGAGCGGAAAAAGAACCGCCGTGATGGTTATTGGCAGCGTTTGAAAGAGCGCTTATTCTAAAGAGCGATTTATGCTGACCGGTCTTTCTGTCCGCAATGTTGTTTTGATCGAGCAGTTAAACCTAGAGTTTGACGGAGGATTAAGCGCACTTACAGGCGAGACAGGGGCGGGTAAATCCATCATCCTGGACTCGCTGGGTATGGCAACGGGCGCGCGTTCTGACCGCGGCCTTATCCGTTCTGGTGCAGACCGCGCCGAAAGTATAGCGGCTTTTACCCTCGCGTCTTCTCATCCTGTTTATGCCCTCTTAGAGCAAAATGACATCGAGAGCCTAGAGGGCGAAGATTTGACTTTGCGCCGCGTGATACGGGCGGATGGGCGCAGTAAAGCCTATATCAATGATGCGCCGGTAAGCGTGAAGCTATTAGCCGAAGTGGGCAGTATTCTCCTTGAGGTTCATGGTCAACATGATGGGCGCGGGCTTTTGGATCCACTCAATCATATTACCATGCTTGATTTATTTGGTAGTTATCAAGCTGAACTTGATGCCGTGGCGTCTGTTTACACGGAACATAAAGCGGCGGAAAAAGCTTTGCAGTCTCTTTTGGCGCTTCAAGCCAAGGCAGGGGATGAACAAGATTTTCTAGAACATGCAATCGCAGAGCTTGACCGGTTGGACGCTCAGCAAGGTGAAGATGTTACTCTTGCCGAGGAGCGGCGTTTCTTACAAGGCGCTGAAGGGGCTTTGGCCGAGCTTGCTGCGGCCCAAGACGCACTGGGTGAAGATGGCGCTTTTGAAGAACGTCTATCTATGGCGCTAGCCGGAATAGAGCGCCTAAATTCAAAATTCGGCGAGAGTGAGCTTCCCGCGGCAAAGTCGCTTGAACTTGCGGGGCAGGCCTTAGAACGCGCTTTGCTAGAGACCCAAGAAGCTCGGAATGCCGTGACCGAGGCGGCCGAGAATTTTGATGTAGAGCCGGGCCGTTTAGACGCCGTTGAAAAACGCCTCTTTGCTCTACGCGCTGCGGCGCGGAAATATGGATGTGATTTGTCAGGTCTTATTGATGTACGGGCAAAGTTTGCGGCAGATCTATCGGCCATAGAGAGCGTCACTCATGATATTGGCAAAACACGAAAACGCGCAGAGGCGGCTAAGCTCGCTTATGACAAAGCCGCGCGTGCTTTGACTCAAGCCAGGAAGGACGCCGCCAAGATTTTGGATCAAGCTGTGCTGACTGAACTTCCGCCCCTGAAAATGGAACGCGCCATATTTGAAACGCATTTCGAAGAAGCGGTTGAGACGGCCCAAGGCCGCGATAGCGTCAGGTTCCGCGTCTCAACCAACCCGGGGACTGCATTAGGGCCGCTTGATAAAATTGCTTCAGGTGGAGAGATGGCTCGGTTTGCCTTGGCCATTAAAGTGGCTCTCGCGGGAAAAAATGAAGCCGTTATGGTGTTTGATGAAGTTGACCAAGGGGTGGGCGGCGCAGTGGCCAATGCAGTGGGGAAACGACTGTCTAAGCTCGCTCAGAATGCTCAAGTGTTTGTCGTGACTCACAGCCCCCAAGTGGCGGCTGCGGCAGATCATCAGTTTCGTATTGAGAAATCCTCTACGGGCACAACCACGACAACCCATGTGCAGGCCGTCGCCGATGAGGCTCGTGAAGAAGAAATTGCGCGAATGTTGGCAGGGGAAACAATTACACAAGAAGCCCGCGCGGCAGCGCGCCAGCTTATGTCATCATGAGCGATATTAACTTAACGGAAAGCCAAGCGAAAAAACGCATGGCGGCTCTTAGTATGGAAATCCGGGCCGCGGATGAGCAATATTACAATGAGGATGCGCCGAGTCTCTCTGATGCGGATTATGACGCCTTACGCAAAGATCTCATTACACTAGAAACCGCTTTTCCGCATTTGATTGCCAAGAACAGTCCGACGCAAAAAGTCGGGGTGAAACCTTCTGGGCGTTTTGGCAAAATTCAACATAGCGTGCCAATGTTGTCGCTTGATAACGCTTTTAATGACGAAGATGTTTTAGATTTCACCAAACGGGTGAAGCGGTTTCTGAGCCTCGCATCTGATGCAAAACTTACCTTTACGGCAGAGCCTAAAATTGATGGTCTCTCTGCGGCTTTGCGCTATGAAAACGGACAGCTGGTCACGGGAGCAACCCGTGGGGATGGACAAACAGGCGAAGATGTCACCCGTAACTTAATGACGCTAAGACAAGATATTCCGCATAGGCTTGATGGCTCTGGCTGGCCCGAAGTTTTAGAAGTGCGCGGCGAAGTCTATATTGAACATGCGGCCTTTGACGCAATGAACGCGGCGCAAGTCGAGGCCGGAAAACCTGCTTATAAAAACCCACGCAATGCGGCGGCAGGTTCACTTCGCCAAATTGACCCCAGCATCACCGCGTCTCGGCCCTTACGCTTTTTCGCTTATGCGTGGGGTGAGGTTAGCGCGCCTTTATCCGACACCCAATTTGGCGCCGTTGAAAATCTAGCGCGGTGGGGTTTTTCTACAAACCCTGATATGCGGCGGCATGATAGCGCAAAATCCATGATAGCACATTATCACGAAATCGAAGAGAAACGCGCTGCGCTTGGCTATGACATTGATGGCGTTGTATATAAGGTCAATGATTTAGCGCTTCAGGAACGGCTCGGCTTTGTTTCGCGCGCGCCGCGATGGGCGATTGCGCATAAATTTCCTGCTGAAAAAGCCGTGACGGTAATTGATACAATTGATGTCCAAGTGGGCCGAACAGGGGCATTGACCCCAGTGGCGCGGTTAACCCCTATCACAGTGGGCGGTGTGGTTGTGTCTAATGCGACCCTACATAATGAAGACGAAATTACTCGCCTTGGCGTGAAGCCGGGCGATACAGTAGAAATACAGCGCGCTGGCGACGTTATCCCGCAAGTGCTCAGAGTGGTGAAGTCGGGTGAGGGCGAGGCTTTCACCCTGCCGAAACAGTGCCCTGTTTGCGGCGCCGAAGCGGTACGCGATATAGATGAGAAAACAGGTCGCCAAGATGTTGTACGGCGCTGTACGAATGGTCTGGCGTGTCCGGCCCAAGCGATTGAAGGCCTAAAGCATTTTGTCTCTCGGCGCGCTTTTGACATAGACGGGCTGGGCGAAAAGCAAATAGCGCTGTTTTTTGAGTTAGGTCTTATCAAAGAGCCTTCTGATATCTTTGAGTTGCCAGAGAAGCGCGAAGCGCTTGAAAAGCTCGAAGGTTTTGGAAAGACGAGTATTGATAATCTTTTCTCTGCGATTGAAGCGCGTAAAACTATCAGCTTTCAACGCTTTCTTTATGCGCTGGGTATTCGTCATATCGGGCAGGGCAATGCAGGGCTTTTCGCGCGGCATTTCCAAACGCAAGAAAACCTTGTCGCGCAATTTGAGGCGCTAGGCGTGCGCACCAGTACGGCTTATTTATCCCTTCTTGGTATTGACGGCGTAGGTGAGGCGGCGGCCACATCGTTTAGTCAATTTATTTCCGAACCCGAAAACCACCGGGTAATACAACATTTACTGGATGTTGTGACAATTGAACCTGTCGAGGCGATTACCTCAGATAGTGTGGTATCTGGTAAGACCGTGGTCTTTACGGGCAAGCTCGAAAAATTCTCTCGCGACGAAGCGAAAGCCCAAGCGCAAAAACTTGGGGCTAAGGTTAGCGGGTCTATATCAGGTAAGACAGATTATTTGGTTGCAGGCCCAGGAGCAGGGTCGAAACTCACCAAAGCCCAAGGGCTTGGCGTGACAATACTAACCGAAGATGAGTGGCTTCAGCTCGTGGAATGACCAAGTCTTTACCCCTTGATTTAGCCGCGATATTCATGTTTGTCGGCGCGGTGTTTCACATTGCTTGCCTGTTTGGCGGAGCGGATTGGCTTTTATTTGCCGGCGCGCCCGCCGCTTTCGCAGAGGCCTATCGCCAAGGGGCAGTCAGCCCAATTTATTGGACAGTTGGAATTGCCGTGATGTTGGTGGTCTGGGGGCTTTATGCTCTGTCTGCCGCTCAGCGTATTCGGCCTTTGCCTGTCTTGAAAATTGGCGTGGCTTTGATTGGGACGCTTATGTTCTTGCGGGGGATTATTGGGCTAGGGGCGCTAGTTTTAACGGATTGGCCATGGGATACGGCAAAGGGGCAATTTCATGCGATTGCCTCTTTTATGATATTTGGTGTTGGCCTCTTTTATTATGCTGGATTGATAGCTTTAGTTAGAGCCAAGAAAGAGTCGTAATTTCAGGCGTTGCACATAAAGGGGCTGTGAAGCCTTCTGCATAAAGCGCAAGGCCCAAAAGCGTTATTCCATGATTTCGAGAGGCGTTTCTCTTAGGTCATTTAAATCAGAAGGTTCACCGATAAGGGCGACTTCATCACTTTCTAAAAGCTTCGTTTCGGGGGTCGCCACTATTATCCGCCCGTCTCGCTCTATCATTGCAATCAGGCAAGACGCAGGCAGAGTAATATCCGCGATTTTTTTACCTGTTTGTTTCAACAGATTTGGAAACTGCTTAACGGGCCCATGTAGGAAGTGATCATCCCGCATAAGAACTTCATTCATTTCTTTATCGGACCGTGAATCCAACCACCGTGTTTCGAAATGTTCGCTTTGCACGACTTCGGCCAAATGACCGGCGAGGCGTAAATCAAGGCCAACAGGCTTGGTCGGGACCAATAAGAACATCAGCGTATGCGCATTTTGTGCTGAGGCAATTTCAATTCTCGCTTGAGGGCCAAAGCGAAGAACAAACAGTTCCGGCTGGGTTAAGTCTGGATGTGTTTTATAGGCGATGTGGACATGTGCGCTCACGGGGTGAAGATGTAAGCTGCTCTCATCCAGTGACTGAGTGATGATATCTGGATCAAAGTTAAAGCGCGTTTGTGCTTGTTCTCTCATGATGTCACCAACATGTTTAATATCATAAATGCCGTAACGGAAATCCATCATGACAGAACGCGCAATGAGGGCCTCATAGGATAGGTTCTCGGCCTGAGTTCTGTCGTGGATAATGGTCATCAATTCACGCTCCAAGCCTTCATAACGCTGTTGCCCCAGACGTTGATGAATGTGGAATATGGCGCCGCGTCTTTCGAGGTTTCCTGACGCATAAAAATGGTACCAGAGTACACAGCCGATAGTGACCATACCTGTAAAGGCAATCGCAAGTATGCCCATTTCAATAATGAGCCAAAAGGAAATCAAAATGCCGATGATTTGCAGCCATGGGTAAAATGGCGCCTTATATCCCGGTTTATAGGTTGGAATTTTTGACTCTCGCATCACGATAACTGCAACGCACACGAGGCCGAAAAGTAAGAGCTGAAAGGCACTTGCCAGTTTTGCCACAGAGGCAACATCAAAAAGTAATAAGACAGCAATCATGGCGGCCACAGTCACCATAATGGCCGTTGTCGGCGTTCCATATTTTCCTATTTGGCTAAGACGGTTTGGCACTAGCCGGTCTTTGGCCATAGCATAGGGGTAACGCGAGGCCGACATAATGCCGGCATTACCTGTCGATGCGAAAGCGGCAATAGCCGCGACAACGATGAGGATGACGCCCAAATCAAAGGGCGCCCAACCCAGAAATTCACGCCCCGCATCGGCTATGGGGGTTAGGCTGCTGTAAAGCGCTTCTGGCTCTAATATTTTAATGAGAATGAGGGTGCCAAGCGTATAAATTACGGTGGCTGTGATAAGTGACAATGTCATCCCTAGCGGTATATTCCGATCAGGATTTTGCACTTCCTCGGCCACACTCGCAACTTTGGTCAGACCTGCATAAGACACAAAGACCAGACCAATCGTCGAAACAAAGCCGACGAGGCCAGATTTGAAAAAATCACCATGACCTGCTTCTGGTGTGAAAGCCTTTATAAGGCCCGTTTCACGAAGCCCCAAAATGACAAAGGCAATGAGTATTACCACAAGGGTTGTGACTAATACGCGTTGTAGGAAGGTTGTTTCTTTGGCCCCAAAAACATTAATTAAGCCAAAAGCAATTGTTAATAATATGGCTGTGATTGTGAAGGGGAGGTTCAAATATATTCCAAGATAAGCGCCCATGCCGACGAGGGCAAAGGCACTTTTGAAGACGACGGCAATCCAAGACCCCAACCCGCCAATTGTACCCATTAATGGGCCCATGGCGCGATCGAGGAAATAATAAGTGCCGCCAGCTTTTGGCATGGCCGTTGATAATTCGGCCATGCAATACATAGCGGGTAGGATAAGAAAGCCCGCTAGAAAATAAGCGAGCCAGACTGAGTTCCCTGAATAGGACGCGGCAATACCAGGGAGTAGAAATAAACCAGAGCTAAACATGGCCCCTGTTGACATCGCGTAGACATCAAACAGGGTCAAATTCCTCTTAAGTGATTTCACCTTTGGCATTTTCAGTCTCCCTAAGACTTTTCATCCCATACCGGCTATCCAATTATATGAATTGGCTTTCACCAATTCATATGGCCTTAGGCTGTAATAGGTTCAGCTTTATGATCAGCACTGACCAGTTGGGTTGCCGATTTGAGCGCATCAATTCGCGTCTCATATTGCTTTACCAAATCCGTATTGTCACAATTACAGAATTTGTTGATGAGGTTTGAAACCTTCTCATTCATCCCGCTCAAAAATACAGTTTTCTTTGAGTCTTCTGCGTCTTCGAGAATGGTTTCAACAGCTGTTGCTGCTGAAACGTCGAGGAAAGGAACACGAGAGAAGTCCAATATGAGGATCTCTGCGCCATGACCTGTTTGGCCTCTGACGTGATGTCCTAAGTCTGCGGCCGCGCCAAAGCTAAGAGGGCCGCCAAAATCGAACAACATGACTTTGCCGTCTGATTGTTCCAATAGTTCGACTTCTTCTTCGCTAGAGTGACGGGGTAAACGTTGTAGCAGGGCTGCTAACTGATCATCCGCTAATGTCTTAACAAAGCCAAGAGCCGCAAGAATGACACCAACTGCCACGGCAGTAATCAGGTCAACGAATACAGTCAGGAACAAGACGAGTGCCATAAGGGCAAGGTCCCAACGTGGTCCTTTATGGGCTCTTTTCAGATAAGATAAGTCAAGCGTGTCATAGCCAACCTTTACGAGAATACCGGCCAAAACGGCATGTGGTATTTGAGACGCAAACGGCCCAAGGCTAACGATAATGGCTAATAGTACGAGCGCATGTATCATACCCGATATACGTGTGCTACCGCCCGAACGTATGTTGATGACAGTCCGCATGGTTGCACCCGCGCCTGGGATAGCACCGAAGAAACCAGCGATAGAGTTACCGATACCCTGACCAATCAATTCTCTGTTAGATTGATGGCGTGTGCGGGTCATATTATCAGCGACAAGAGATGTCAGAAGGCTGTCGATAGAGCCTAGAACCGCCAGAATAAAGGCGGCTTCAATAACGACTAGAGCGGAATCTAGTTCTACAGTCGGCACTACAAAAGACGGGAAGCCTGTTGGAATGTCCCCTAAGATGGGGGCGCCGGGTAAGAACACACTTGCCAAAGTACCTATGAACAAAGCGGCCAAAGGACCAGGAATAAAAGAGGCTAATCGCTTGGGCCAAGTGAAGACAATAACCAAGGTTAAAGCTGCGATGGCCACTGCAATCAGGTTCGGGTTCATGACGGCTTCTGGAACCGCTGTGAAGGCAGGTATTGTACCGCCGCCATCAGGTTCATGCCCAAATAGACGCGCGAGCTGTAACGCAATGATAATCACGCCAATACCGCTCATAAAGCCAGAAATTACAGGATAGGGTACCAATTTTACATATTGACCGAACCGAGTGATACCGAGCAAGATTTGCATAAAGCCCGCAAGGATAACGGCCGCGAATACTAATGATGGGTTCCCACCAAGAGCGGCGTAAAGTCCTGCGAAGACAACAACCATTGGCCCTGTTGGGCCTGATACCTGAGAGCCTGTACCGCCAAATAGCGCGGCAAAGAAACCCACGAAAATGGCGCCCCAAAGTCCAGCTATCGGGCCTGCCCCAGAGGCCTCGCCAAAAGCGAGAGCAAGGGGAAGGGCGACGATACCTGCCGTAAGGCCACCAAAGACGTCGCCTTTGATGTTAGACATGTCGAAATAGCGGCTCTTTTCGAGCGGCTTACCTGAATTGTTCACAATAAATCCTCTATGATATCAAATTATGCGGCGCATCCGCCAGCAGCGGAAAGAGCAGCAATTTCTGACTTATATTTTGCATCGACATGGATGAACTTACCGACTTCTTCATCATAGGCGTCTACCCCGCCATGTTTGATGTCATAAACCCAACCATGAAGTTGAAGATCACCGCGGGCCAGACGTCTGGCAACGCTTGGGTGCGTGCGAAGATGCTGCAATTGAAGAAGCACATTTTGCTCGATAAGCATTTTCATGCGTTCTTCATCGCTTGCCCCTGCGCCAATTTCGTCAACAATGTCGACAGCGGCCTGAGAATAACCCAGCCATTTTGCGACATGTGGTAAGCTTGCGAGACCTTCTGGGTTCATAGCGCCATTCATCGCGCCGCATTCTGTATGGCCACAGACAACGATATGAGGCACTTGTAGAACGGCAACAGCATATTCAATAGAGGCGGTTGTGGCACCCGTTTGCGCTGTATGCGGAGGAACAATGTTTCCTGCATTACGAGAGATGAATAACTGACCTGGTTCCGTTTGGGTGATCATCGCAAGTTCAATGCGAGAATCTGAACAGGTAATAAACAGAGCTTCAGGAGATTGGCCTTTGCTCAGTTCTTCAAATAGGTTTTTCTTATCTGGGTAAATCGCGTCCTGAAACTTTAGAACACCTGCAGCAAATTTAGGCATATTTGGCTCCTCTTGAGTAATTGATTTCGCATTTTGGAAATGCGGATAGATTGTTTTCGGGGCTAAGGAGTAGCGTTTGATTTGACCAATCGAAAGAAGCTAGCGTCTTGATAGTTTTTGACTATCAAAGGGCGGGTTTATAATGTTATTCCTGTATCTAGGCAAAGTTCACTGGCGGCTCGCATTGAGGCGCTAAAAATCTGAGAGTTGGTTTTAAAATGCGTCCTACACTTCGGCAGCTCCAATATATTATTGCTGTCTCTGAAACAGGCCGTTTTCACGAAGCGGCACGTATGATGAATGTCAGCCAGCCGAGCCTTTCGGCGCAGATTGCCGAGGCCGAATTGCACCTTGGGGTTCAGTTAATTGAACGCAATAGATCTGGCGCCATATTGACGCCAGTCGGAGAAGAAGTCGTTCGGCGCGCGCGCATAGTTCTGTTGGGCGTTGAAGATATAAAAACGGTGGCGCGAGGCTCGATTAAAAAGTTATCAGGGCGTTTCAGGTTAGGAACGCTCCCTACGATTGGTCCCTATCTTTTGCCAAGCGCTGCAAAGGAATTACACCGCCGCTTTCCAAATTTGCTTTTGAGCGTAAGGGAAGAGGGCTCTGTCTCTCTTGATGAGAAACTGAAAGATGGTCGTCTTGATATGCTTATTTCCACCGCGAATGACCATGTTAATTCTGCGTCGATGCATTTGTTTGATGAAAAACTATTCGTCTGCGCCGCCAATGAACATGTGCTTTCCTCTCAAACAGGCCCTGTGGGATTAGATGAGTTACGAGGCCATGAAATCCTAAGTCTTGGGAATGGTTATAGACTGTCTGGGATCGTGCAAGACCTCGCTCGTATAGCGGAGGCCCATATTAGTACGGAATATGAAGGCACGTCTCTTGATGCTGTCAGGCAAATGGCCGTTATGGGGGCTGGGGTGGCTGTCTTGCCTAGCTTATATGCTTTGGTGGAGGCGAGGCGAGACCCCTCTCAAGTGGTACGGCCTATCGGATATAATGATGCAAAACGCGAAGTGAGTTTGATATGGCGCCGCGATTCTCCGCTTGCCACAAATATGGAAACCATTGGCGGTGTGTTACAAGAGGTAGCCTCTAAAATTCTATCCGGAGAGGACGGTCTCTCTCAAAAGAGAGTAAGCTAAAAGACTGTGGTTTAGCTATCTTTTGCCTTCGCTGAATTCACTGTAAACATAGAACCTGTCGTTGCGCTAATTTTAAGGCAGCTATGGTTTATTTAAAACCCCGGAATGAGTTTTCTTAATTCGTTTAGCGTCTTGCGCGACTTTGGGTTTAGTGAAGTTATAGCAGCGTTTATGTAAAGGTCAAAAAACAGCTGAATCAGCAGATGTATTCGTTACTGTGTGCTCAACATTAAGCCCCGCCTTATCAGGCGGGGAGAGATTGGTTGTGGGGTCCTGACAGGCAATTAAAGTTAGGCAAACGGGGATAGTTAATAATTTTAAATTGCTCGTCATAATTGTTGGTATCATTGAAAATTAGTAATGCCAATGATTAATGGTATGCTTTGCAAGGCGAATACTAAAACTTTACCCTCACGCCGCCATTCACAATAAAGCCGTCATTGCGAGACCAAATGCTCGTCGTCCATTGGCCGTCTGGCGCACGCATTGGCAAAACAAGTGGGTCATCTTTGGTTTGACGTATGTCCAACAAGTTTTCAGCGTTGATAAACCAGCTGGTCGCGCCGAGGGTGATTTCTCCTAAAAGGCCTAAATGCCAATAAGGATTACTTTCATTGCGGTAAGGATTGCCGCTAAGGCTTTGTTGTCCAGTGTAGTAGGCTTCAAAACCAAGGCGCCCACGACCATGTTGCTCCCACATCGCTACAAACCCGGCTGAATGTTGAGGCGTTAAATCTATTTCGCGGCGCCCACCAAGGGGGTCTTGTTCTGTTGCATCAAGATAGAGATAACTTCCTGTTAGTTTTAAATCTTTCCAATAATAGCGAAGTAAGAATTCTCCGCCTTTAATGTTCGTTTCTCCCTCGGCATTTACGAGTCTGACACGGTCTAAAGGGCCGCTGATTGTCGAAGCGAAAGCCTCAAGTTCTGTCACCTGTTTAACTTGGGAAGAAAATAGACTTATATTCGTTTCAATGGCTCCACGTTTATAACCTATATCAAAAGAGGCAGTGTGAGCCGTTTCTTCTTCAAGGCTGGAGAGCGGTTCAAGTCGTGATAAACCTGCGGCCTCTATGTCCTCTACAAATGGCGTGGGGGCAAAATATCCCTGGCCGTATGACCCGCGAATTGTCCAATCCCCCGGTTTATAAAGCACAGAGGCGCGCGGGCTAAATTGTGTCCCAAATTCACTATGTTCATCTAACCGCCCACTCAAGGACACCGAAACAGTATCATTTAGATCTTGGTCTAATTGGACAAAAACTCCTGGGACATCATAACTATAATCAAACGCTGGAAATGTGTCTGAGACATATTTTTCAGATTGAATAGCCGCCCCCAAAACCCAATTGGTTTTTCCTTTATCGCCGGAAAGCGATACCTCCGCCAAATAGCTATCATGACTATCGTCTTCGAATAAGCTACCGAATTGATGGGTGTGATCTTGTAGCATGGCTGACCCTCTGACATTCAAGGCCAAGCTGTCATTTACAGCTATGTCAGCAATGAAGCCTCCATCGAGGCGCGTGGTATCTTGGTTCTGAGTGAAAGATGTGCCGTCCGGTACGACAGCGCCGTGCAGAGTGCCGCCGTCTCGCTGTTCAGTCATGAAGCCAAATGTGGCATAAATATTGGTGCCGTTTGAACCGTTCCAAAATAACCGAGGCCGCGCCGTAAAGCGCTCATACCCTGCCATATCAATCCAGCCGTCGTCATCAAAGTCTTGAACGCTTTGACGGTGGGCACCTGCGGTTAACGAGGCCGAGAAGTTATTCGATAAAGGTGTTTCATAATAGCCTGTCAGGTCTTGCCCGTTTTCGGAGGTGAAATTTAAAAGGACTTCGCCATTGGGATCGTCGTGAGGGCGTCTGGAGATTAAATTGATTACACCGCCCAAGGCAGAACCACCATAGAACGAAGAGGCTGACCCCTTGATAACTTCGACTTGAGCCAAGTCGGTTGGCGGGATTTGAAGCAAGCCAATTGAGGCGGCCTGTCCGCCATAGAGCGGTAATCCATCACTGAGTAATTGCGTGTAACGTCCGTATAAACCTTGCAAGCGGATATTGGCTGATCCCAATGCTGGCGAGGTCGTTTGTACGCGAACGCCACCAATCTCAGCGACAAGCATTGAAATGTTACCGGGCCTCATGGCCGCTTTTTCAGCAATTTCTTCTTGGTTGATGATTTCGACGCGGATGGGTTCATCGTTTAATGTGCGACCTGAACGCGTTGCCTGAACGACGACTTCATCCATAACATCATCATGGTGGTCATCATGATGATCATCGTCATGTTCGTTATAAGGTTTAGTATCGTCGGGTGCAGAAGTGTTTAAGGGTGGCTGTGCATTTGCATAGCCATGGTGAAAGGTGACCGCAGTTAAAGCGATTAGGATTGCCGAATGGCGTAAGAGAGAAGACATAATAAGCGTCCTTAGAAAGTCGTAAAACAAGGTGGTTCATCGCGTGAAAACGCGGTTGCGACGTGTTTTAAGCTCTCGGAGGACGTAAAAGGCTAATCGGTGGCGCGCGCTCAATATCTGAAACCAAGCTGGCCGAGAGCCTCATAGGTGAATAAATACGTTTATCGGATAGGATATTCTGGGAAATAACCTGAACATGACAACCGAAGCAATTATGCGTAAATTGCTCTATTTCTTGAGTTGGTAGATCCTCAGCTGGATATTGTTTTGTTTCTGGGTTTTTGTGAGGCTCAACGTCAGTGAGCGCCTTCGTTGAAATACAAGGGTCTTCTGTCAGGCCGCATGTATTGGCGCACATTGCAGGTGCCAAGATAAAGGCGAAGCTGACGATGAAAGTCATCATCACAACAGAGAGTATTTTCGGAAACCGAAGAATCATATTCAATTTCTGTAAACGATGAAATTCGATTAGGACAGAAATTTGGAATTAAAAATGATGATTGAATAAAACCATCATTAATGAAGTCACGATGAATAGAGGGGGTGAGGACTCTCTATTTCGTTTTAACTGGCAATAGCGCGCAGTGCTCTATTGCCAGTATATGCGGTTTAAAGCGGCGCGCAGGCCTTCTCTAGCCATGTGAAAATTTCACCATCGAGTTTCGGGCCAATCTCGCGAAGGACGAGTGCGTGATATTCATTGACGTAATGAATTTCTTCACGGGTCAAGAGGTCAGTGTCGATTAGCGCTTTATGTATCGGGGCCAGAGTGAGCGTTTCAAATCCCATCATTGGGCGTTCGCCCCCCGCAATATCTTGGGGCTCTGTCACGAATTGTAGGTTTTCAATACGAATACCATATTCGCCAGCCTTATAAAAACCCGGCTCATTTGAGACTATCATACCGGGTTCAAGAGCGACAGAATTAGGCGCTTTGGAAATGCGCTGTGGGCCTTCGTGAACGCCGAGGAATACACCCACGCCGTGACCTGTGCCGTGGTCATAATCTAAACCGACAGCCCAAAGCGGCGCGCGTGCAAAGGCATCAAGTGCGGGGCCCGTTGTCCCTTTGGGGAAACGAATAGTCGCCAGTGCAATATGGCCTTTTAAAACGCGGGTGAAACGATCGCGCATCTCATCTGTGGGAGTGCCGATAGGTACAGTTCGGGTCACATCTGTTGTGCCGTCCTGATATTGCCCGCCGCTATCAACGAGGAATAAAGAGTCTTTCTCTAGCTTTAATGTCGTGGCGACAGAGACACGATAATGACAAAGCGCGCCATTGGCGCCAGCGCCTGAGATAGTTTCAAAACTCAGGTCTTTTAAGCCACCATTTCTGTGGCGTAGGGTTTCGAGCTTTGTTGCAGCATCAATCTCGTCATATTCACCGGATTGAGCGTCTGTATCAAGCCAATGCAGAAATTGAATGAGGGGTACAGCATCACGGCGATGCGCTGCGGCAGAGCCATTTAACTCGGCAGAGTTCTTTTTCGCTTTGGGTAAGGCTACAGGGTCCATGGCGCGTTTCACTTTGGCCCCCGCGTTTTCCGCGGTGCCAAAATGCCAAGCCGAAGCTGTATCAGGATCCATAATAATGGTTTTTCCAGATAATGACTTAAGCGCGTCTTCAAGGTCTTCTTCTTTATGGATAGCGACTTCATTACCAAGGTGCTGACTGATTTCTGATGAAACCTTTTTGGCATTTACAAAGAAATCAACATGACCATCTTTGCGAATGATCGCCGTTGATAGTGGTAGGGGCGTACATTGCACATCTCCGCCTCGAATATTGAGGAGCCATGCAATCGAAGGCGGCGCTGTGATAAGCGCGCAATCTGCATTTTGATAAGCAATCGCTTCGGCAATTTCTGCGCGTTTTTCGCCATGGCTTTTCCCCGCTAACGCTACGGGTTGGATTTGAATGGGTGTCAATGGCGCAGGCGGGCGGTCTGTCCATGCTACATCGATAGGATTTGGCGAAAGAGCGATGGCTTTCCCGCCGGCATTTTCAATGGCCGAGACAAGGCGAGACAAGGCAGCGGGGCTGTGCAGTCTTGGGTCAAACCCGATCGTTTGACCTTTTTTTACATTCGCACGAAGCCACGCCGCAACGCCGCCACCTTCAAGGTTTTCATAGGCAAAAAGCGTATTGTCGACTTGTTGCTGAACTTGGATTGTGTAGCGGCCATCAGTGAAAATAGCAGCGCTATCTTGCATGACCACACCAGCTCCGGCCGAGCCTGTAAAACCGCTGACCCATTGCAAGCGGTCAGTCGAGGCCGGTAGATATTCATTTTGATATTCATCCTCATGCGGGACAATAAACCCGTCCAACCCCTTAGCCTTTAACGCGGCTTGCAATATAGGCAAGTTTTTGCGGCCGAGTTCAGGTCCGCCTTTTACGTCGAAATTCTGGAAGAGGGTGATGTCGTTCATGCGGCTTACTTTCAATTTTGGTCAGGCAAAGATGCCTCAGATATCTAACTCATACTTAGGAAGGATGAAGGGGTAAGTGAAGGGGAGCGATGGGGTTAATCAAAGGTTTTCACAAGCCTTGCATTTTTGCATAGCTACTTAAGCAGCACTGACTGTTCTCAAACTTGGAAAGGGCGACTACATCCACCGCGTCGTCAAGAAGGCGACTTATTTGTAAGTAATGGTTTAAGACAATGACTACCGAATTTAACGGAACAGATTTCACAACACTCGACAACCGGACTTTCCGTCCAACATTTGAAGGCGCTCAAGCCCGTCGTCCTCAGGCTGATTTCTTGACAGGCAGCTTGATTGGTCGCCGTAATGCACGTCGTGATCGCCGCGCCAACCGCGCTCTTTAAGGCTTGAAGGCTAAAAGTGACGTCCATCCTTCGAGGGTAATTTTAGGCGTCACTTGAAAGCCTGCTTTTGAAAAGGTCGTGGCAACTGTCTCGGCCTGTTCGGCTAAAATGCCGGATAAAATAACTCTACCCTTGGGCTTGGTGGCTTGGAATATTTCTGGTGCTAGGCCCATAAGGGGACCCGCAAGTATATTAGCAAAGATTAAATCAAAACTTTGCCCTTTCAAATTGGCGCTAGAAAAACCGTCGGCTTGAAATGCACTTATGCTATCTCCCACAGCGTTAATCTTCGCATTGGCTTCTGTCACCTCTATGGCGTCAGGGTCAATGTCGCTTGCATAGATATCAATGTTGGGCAGGGCTTTCGCTGCGGCTATGGCTAATATGCCCGCGCCGCAACCTAAATCTAGGACAGAACTAGGCGCATTTCCGTCTAGCAATAAATTATCAAAGATCACCAAACAACCTTTTGTCGTGCCGTGATGCCCTGTGCCAAAGGCCATGCCCGCGTCAATCAATATAGGATACTCGGTGCCGCTGGGTATAGTGTCTTTATCGTGTGATCCGTGAACAAAGAAGCGCCCCGCCGCAACAGGGGGGAGGCCAGACTGTGTTAGCGTGACCCAGTCTTGGTCTTCGACAGCGCTAATGATGCCGGGTATAATTGCTTGCGCTGTTTTAGCTTCGGCTTCGGTTTCATAAAGCGCTTCAAGTACAAAGTTTAGCGCAGCCGTTTTCACCTCTTTTTCAAAGACTGTGATAGCAAGCGCTTCACTGTCATCAAGAAACCCGAGGGTCTCTGCGGCTTCATAAATATCGGTTTCTTCTCCGTCTAGGGAGAGCTTCCAAACTTGTGTCATTATATATCGGTTCGTTATTTTTGTTTTTGATTGGTAAAGATGACGCCGCAGCCATCAATCTTTACGTCGCGACCTCGTGCCCCGCAAAGGATGTATTCCATAATACGCGGTTGTTGAACATGGCCATTATGCGCAAATAGCGGATCAACGAAACTTTTGACGAATGGAATAAGGGGCGGCGCAAATTCGACCCGCATATCAATAACATTAAAGCCCAATTTCTCGACGAGTCTGCGCCTATCAAATCCGTCTTCGGCCATACCTACAAGAGTAGGGTCTATCGACGAGTTTCTATAAAGTTGTTCATAGAATGGGACGAGTTCATACGTCAAAAAATCATTGATCTCTGAAAAGGCAATAAAGGTCGGGCGTTCACTGGCACTATAATCAGACGGTTGGAAAGGCTCGCCCATGGATATATCTGACAAGCCTAATAACGGTATCTGATTAGCCAGCATAAAGACTTGCGTGTTTTTGATCATATCATCATGCACGGTTTCTGTGCCGTCAGTCATTACTTCTCGGATTAGGTCTAGCGCTATTTTTGATCCGAGAGATTCCGTGACAAATGCGAAAGGGTCTGTTTGAATTGAGGTTCTATTCGCTGTGTCGCATATTGTTTTGTAATCACCTTCATGACCTAGTCTGCTGAAGTCGACACCGGCTGCATCAAGGGCCGCCGCACACATGGCGCCGCGAATGGCTGAACGAATTTCATTGCCCGCGGGCCCAAGATACATGACGGCATCAGAAAACCCAAAATTGACGAGCTTGTCTTTCAAGCTTCTATTGACGCCTTTACGAAGGGCCGCGAAATTACTGCTATCTCCATTTGCATCATCTTGGCCAACATGGGCGAATTGCAAACTCTCCCACATTAGTTCATCCCAAAATACTCGGTAGATTACAAATTCAAGGTCGTTACCAACAGGAAGGACTTGTTTGTCCATGCAAACGAGCGTGTCTATTTCAAGGTTTCGCCCCGGAATAGAGGTGCGGTATAGTTTCGGGGTTGCTTCTTTAATGTGTATGTAATTTTTACGAGGGCTCTGTTCGTCTTCTTTATCGCGTCCACATAAAGAGCTGACGGTCTTTTCGGGTGTTTCTAAATTATAGGCCTTTGCGACACCTTGGATAAAGCTATTGGCGAGAGGCTTATCTTCTGGGTTTTCAACCCAACCAATACCGTGCAGAAATATAATATTAATGCGTTGCGTTTGTGTGATAGGGGCGCGCCGCGCGAGGTATTCAAGGCCTTCAAACTCGCCAATACCGCTTTTTTCGGCGGATAAAGAGTTGATTTCCAAGACGCTGAATTTTGTACTGGCACAGGCGCTTAGGAGGCAAGACAGTAAAACTAAACACAAAATCCGCATGATTTTCAGGCCCTATCTACAAATCCATCAAGTACGTTTTTATCACCAGCTTTTTCAAAAGCGACGCCTAATTTATTTCCATCAGCTGATGTTACACGTCCATATCCGAATTTTTGATGAAAGACACGATCCCCGACTTTAAATTCGCTAACGGCTTTTTTTGCAGGTCTACGAATGGCGTGACCTTCTATCTCTTTTGGCCCTCTACCGTATTTTTTACCTTTATTGGCTTCATAGCGTTGCCAGCCCGGAGAACTGGCTCTTTGGCTGCGGGCGGTTTCAAAGCTAGATGTAAAGTCTCGGGCGACGTCTTGGGCAATGCGGTTTGAGGCAGGCTGGCCTGTTCCCGTTTCAACGTCAACATGTTGAATGGGCAATTCGTCAATAAAGCGCGAGGGAACGCTTGATTGCCAAGAGCCATAAACTTGGCGGTTCGCCGCGAAGTAAATTTTTGCCTTTTCACGCGCGCGCGTAATACCAACATAGGCGAGGCGGCGTTCTTCTTCTAATCCTGCGAGGCCATTTTCATCCATGCTCTTTTGGCTTGGGAAGACGCCTTCTTCCCATCCTGGTAAAAAGACAAGCGGGAACTCTAGGCCTTTGGCAGAGTGAAGCGTCATCAAAGAAACTTCATCCTCTTGGGGGCCTTTTTCGACGTCCAAGACGAGGCTTACATGTTCAAGATAGGCGTCGAGAGTGTCAAATTCTCCCATCGCTTGAATAAGCTCTTTGAGGTTTTCTAGGCGGCCTGCGGATTTCGCGTCTTTATTGTCGCGCCACATTTGTGTGTAGCCACTTTCATCTAATATGCGTTCGGCGATTTCGGTATGACGAATATCTTTGGCCTCTGCTCGCCACCGATCAATATCAAGAATGAACGCCCGTAGCGCCGTGCGCGCTTTGCCGCGAATTTCATCGGTTTTCGTAAGTTCTCGTGTCGCGGCCTCAAGGCTGATATGCATTGCCCGCGCCGCTTGTTGTAGCTTTTGAATGGTTGTGGCGCCAATGCCTCGTTTGGGCGTGTTGACAATCCGTTCGAACGCCAAGTCATCAGTATCTGATTTCAAGACGCGCAAATAGGCGTGAGCATCACGAATTTCGAGCCTTTCGAAGAAACGTGGCCCTCCAATAACGCGGTAAGGTAAGCCAAGCTGAATAAAGCGCTCTTCAAAGCTTCGCATTTGCCGAGAGGCGCGAACCAAGATCGCTACATCATTATATTTTCGGCCCTTATAGTGCCAGCTCTCAATCTCATCTGAGACGATACGCGCTTCGGCAGGGGCATCCCAAACGCCCGTAACTGTGACTTTGTGCCCGCCTGTGTCTTCGGTCCAAAGGGTTTTGCCGAGTCGATCTTGATTAGAGGCGATAAGTCCAGAGGCCGCGCCAAGAATATGTTCTGTCGAGCGGTAATTTCGCTCAAGCTTGACCACTTTTGCGCCCGGAAAGTCTTTTTCGAAACGAAGGATGTTATCAACCTCTGCCCCGCGCCATCCGTAAATGGATTGGTCATCATCGCCAACAACGCAGATGTTTTGCGAGCCTTGGGCCAAGAGGCGGAGCCAGAGATATTGGCAGACATTTGTATCTTGATACTCGTCCACGAGGAGATATTTGAATTTCTGATGGTACTTTTTCAAGACATCAGGGTTTTCCATAAATAATGTCAAATTGTGAAGTAGGAGATCACCAAAGTCACAGGCGTTTAAAACCTTCAGCCTGTCTTGGTAGGTTTTGTAAAGTGCTGCGCCTTTGCCTTCTGCAAATTTATAGGATTCTTTAGAGCTGAGTTTTTCAGGGGTTAGCCCTTTATTTTTCCAACTATCAATCAGGGCGGCCAAATAACGACCTGTCCAGCGTTTCTCATCAATATCGGCGGCTTTGATAACTTGTTTCAAAAGACGGATCTGATCATCCGTATCGAGTATTGTGAAGCTGGATTTCAGGCCGACGAGTTCGGCATGGATGCGTAGAATTTTCGCCGCAATAGAATGAAATGTTCCAAGCCAAGGCAAGCCTTCGACTTGTTGACCGATAAGTCCGCCAACACGTTCGCGCATTTCGCGCGCGGCTTTGTTTGTAAAGGTTACAGAAAGAATCTGGCTGGGATAAGCGCGGCCCGTGTTCAAGATATGTGCAAGGCGGCAGGTCAGGACGCGCGTCTTACCCGTGCCAGCGCCAGCCAGAACGAGAAGAGGTCCGTCAATAGTCAGCACAGCATCAGATTGCTCGGCGTTTAATCCTTCTAAATAATCAGCATTAGCCGCGCCTTCATAGCTTCGCACAGGCATAGCCCGTTCGGAAATAGACCGTCTATCGGGCGGCGGTGGGGCCGGTTGAAAAGAATCAGCGGAAGACATGGGAAAAACATAGGGGCAAGGACGCGCCTTGGCTATGGCTGAACTGTTTCGATTTTACGGGCTTGTTCAAGTGGAGAGGTTACACCAGTGACGTTTCACGTTTCATAGATTGGAGCTCTAGGGATTTAGACTTATATTTGCCGTGTCGGATGGGGCGCCCTTCATCATCTACGTTCACAAAAACAATTTCATCTATCGATATAATTTCTTGTTGGTTCTTTTTGGTGCGCACATGACAACTGACAGAAATTGTACAATGTCCAACAGCAACAGTTTCCACTCCGATTTCAACGACATCTCCCTGACGGGCTGGCGCTAAAAAATTAATGGCTGTCATGGATTTTGTGACTAGGGTTTCCGTGTTCATTTGACAGGCGGCATATACACCGCATTCCTCGTCTATCCATTCTAGTAGTCGCCCTCCGAAAAGAGTGTTTCGGGAGTTTAGGTCTCCCGGCTTAACGACTTTTCGTGTTCGAAAGATCATAGACATATGATGATGTAGAAGAAGTGCTTGGGTTTATGCAAGGGCTTTAAAATGGATAATGCCTCAAAGTCATGTGTTGGTGCTTTTCTGTGCAGGCCTACCGCGTCTCTATAATGTGTTTAAGCACCCAAACCCGTAAATAAGAGGCGAGATTTTGATCCGAATTTTTCGCAAGGCGAATGTCATCTTGGTCACGAATGAATTTAGCAAAGCTTTCGCCAGAACTTTCAACATAAGCATCGATGATGTCCCAAAATTCAGGCTCTAAAGCCAGAGAGGTTTGGTGCCCATAGAGCGAAACAGAGCGTTTCTTAAAGACCATGTTTAAGTCTCATTTTCAGGGGTGTTACCTTTGGGTGTTTCGTCTTTGTTTTTTTCAATTTTATGCGCGTCTAGCTTGCTTTGAAGCTTTTCAGTCAGTTTAGCTTTTAAATCTTTATGCGCTTTTTTTTGGCCGAAACGGGCGCGGTTTTCTGCCGCTTTGGCATCTTTCCTAGCCCGTTTCACGGCTTTCGCCGCTTTGCCAAATTTTATGACGTTATCGCTCATTAACGCGGCTTGATCATCAGCTCAGGACGGACGACTTTGTCGAATTCCTTTTCTGTGACAAAGCCAAGTTTGACCGCTTCTTCGCGTAGGGTCGTGCCGTTTTTATGCGCTGTTTTTGCGACAGTCGTGGCATTGTCATAGCCAATCGTTGGCGCGAGAGCGGTTACAAGCATAAGCGAGCGGCCCATAAGGTCCGCAATGCGGTCTTCATTCGCTTTGATACCCACAACGCATTTATCGGCGAAGCTGGTAGAGGCGTCTGTCAGCAATTTGATTGATTGGAGCATATTATAGGCCATGACAGGCTTATACACATTCAACTCAAAATGACCTTGGCTGCCAGCCACAGTCATTGTTGTGTGGTTCCCCATGACTTGTGCGCAGACCATTGTCAGGGCTTCGCACTGTGTTGGGTTCACCTTGCCGGGCATAATAGACGAGCCAGGTTCGTTAGCAGGTAAAGCAAGTTCGCCAAGACCAGAGCGCGGGCCAGAACCAAGGAAGCGAATATCATTAGCGATTTTAAACAAGGATGCTGCGACTGTATTCAGAGCGCCATGGGCGGAAACAAACGCATCATGTGCTGCTAGGGCTTCGAATTTGTTTGGGGCTGTTTTGAAGGGCAGACGCGTGTAATTGGCGACTTCTTCGGCAAACATTTTTGCAAATTTTGGTTTCGCATTCAGCCCTGTGCCAACGGCTGTGCCGCCTTGGGCCAGAGGGTAGAGCTCTTTTAACCCGCTCTCGACACGTTTGATTCCTAAATCGAGTTGAGCGACATATCCAGAGAACTCTTGCCCGAGGGTGATGGGGGTCGCATCTTGAGTGTGAGTGCGGCCGATTTTGATGATTTTCTTAAATTCTTGGGCCTTATCGTTTAGTGCATTGCGTAGATATTGCAGAGCAGGGAGGAGACTGTGGTGAATTTCTTCGGCTGAGGCAATATGCATTGCCGTTGGGAAGGTATCATTTGACGATTGGCTGCGATTGACGTGGTCATTTGGATGGATGGGGGTTTTTGATCCGATTTCGCCGCCCACTATTTCAATGGCGCGATTAGAAACGACTTCATTGGCGTTCATGTTGGATTGTGTACCTGAGCCTGTCTGCCAGACAGAGAGCGGGAAGTTGTCGTCTAGCTTGCCTTCGGCGACTTCTGATGCGGCCTTTACAATGGCGTTGGCCGTGCTGTCATCTAGGTTATCGAGGGCCTGGTTCGTAATCGCGGCAGAGCGTTTAATAATGCCAAGTGCCCGAATGATAGAGGGCGGCATAGTTTCAATGCCGATAGGAAAGTTGATTAGGGACCGCGCCGTTTGCGCGCCATAATATTTATCGGCTGGCACCTTTAATTCGCCGAAACTGTCTGATTCAGTACGTGTCTTTGTCATAGTCGTTTAATCTTTTTGAAAGCTAGAGGTAACTGTATAATTGGAGTGTGGGTAATGGTTGAAGGCGCGCAAAAGGTCAGGTCAGCGAAACTGTATATTGAAGTCATTGGTTCAAACGCGACCTGATTGTATCGTCTGGGCATTGTTATTTTTTACGAAAAGCGTCCAAGCTGACGACATTTGCCGTTTCATCTGAAGCATCGCCTTCGGATGCTTTATCCGATTTCGCTTTTTTCTTACCACTCTTTTTAGTCTCGGCTTTATCAGTCGCCGTAGTTTCAGTTTGAGCGGCAATGGCAGGTGACGGTCTATCCGTGTCTTTGACCGCGCGAAGTTCAGCGGCGCCGCTCGCAATAGGGTCCATTTCTGATGGTGGATCAAATTGTAGGGCGAAACCAACGCTTGGGTCATGGAAGCGCGATATGGCGAGATAGGGGACTTTCAGATATTTTGGAATGCCGCCAAATTTCAACGTGACTTCGAATTCATCGGCATAGGCATTGAGATCCCAAAACTGATGTTCCAAAACTATTGTAATTTCTTCGGGGTATTTCTTCGCCAGCGTTTCATCAATTTCGACGCCAGGATAACGCGTAAGAAAGGTAATATAGAAATGATGCGCGCCAGGTAAACCGTCTTCGCGAATAACGCGGCGGATGGCATCGCGGACAACCCCGCGCAAAGCGAGTTGGGTCATCTGATCGTAATTCATCAGGTCTTGGCTCATGTGAATACCCTAAACCCCTTATTCTAAATATCAACTAGCGTTTCTGGCTCAAACGCCATTTTATTTGGAATAATAAAAATCAGTATAATTATAACTGTGAGGGATAAAAGTGGTGGGTTTCTGTTGCCAGCTACCCACCGAAGCCCGCCTAGCCGTCTGAAGGGCTAGGAGTTAAAGTCGGAATGTCCGAACTGCTTACGCAGCTAGGGCAAATTCCTCAGAATAATTGTCATTTGCAATTATAAAGAACGGGCATTTAACGGTACCCATACGGAAGAAAGCTAACCCTTTTGAACGTCTGTCGATCCTATTTCGGCCCCATCAAAAGCGCTCAGCTAGTCTGAGCGTTTTTGGTGGAGCCGCCGGGTACCGCCCCCGGGTCCAGTCCGTCTATTATGAGCGCGTTTATCCTCATAGTCAGCAAGCTGACTTCTATAACGTAAGCAAGATTGTAGGAAATGAAAGGCTTTCTATGATAAATAGGTGATAAAAATCGTGAAAATAGCGAGAAAGATGAACACGAAATGAACACAATTGGGAACCAAAGCCTGAATCGTCCGTTTTGAGGATAAGACATTTGATTTTTATTAATTAGCCTTTTAAGAGCACTCAAAATAGGTGTTCATTAGGCAGCTATTCCTGGAGGAAAAAATGAAAAACTTAGCTATCTTGTTATCCACGCTGAGCGCGACGGCAATGATCGCCGCTGCTCCATCAGCGGCCGCGCAAGACATGTCGATTTGTTCACAAAGCAATATCACACAACTTGTCTATTATGAATTTGGTAAGGCACAATCTGCTGAAACTATGTCTCAGATTGAATCTATTCAGAATATTTCTGCGCTTTGTGATGTTCGCTCTATCGAGCTTATTGGACACACAGACACAGTCGGTTCGACATCGACTAACCAAGCCTTGTCAGTGCGCCGCGCTAACAATGTTAAAAATGCTCTCGTAAAAATGGGCCTCCCTGCCAGCGGTATCACAACATCTGGCCGCGGCGAATCAGAGCCATTCATCCCAACTGCGGATGGTGTTCAAGAACAGCTTAACCGCCGTGTTGAAGTGCGTATGACGCTAAACCCACTGGTTGTCGAAGAGCCAACTTATGTTGAGCCAGAGCCTGTTTTTGTTGAGCCAGAGCCCGTTTATGTAGAGCCAGAGCCCGTTTTTGTTGAGCCAGAGCCTGTTGTAGAAGCATCACCGGTTGTTGAACCTGCGCCTGTTGCATCGCAAACACCTCCGCCTCCACCACAGCCAGTTGCAACTGGTCCGGCTATTGGTAATTCAGCCTTGATTTTGGCTGGCGCCGCCGCCGCCGCTGCAGGTTTGTACCTAATCTTGGATGATGACGACGAGCCATCATCACCATAGTATCCATTGGATATAGGAATAAGAAAAGCCCAGCCCTTGTGCTGGGTTTTTTTATATTTTCGGCTCGCCTAGTTGCCCGCATAAAAAAACCGCCTCAACAAAAGAGACGGTTTATTGATGATAGTTAAAATGGGAGCTTAGAGATCGCCAAGTTTTCCAGCATTCTTTGAAAGAATATAAAGGAAGGTTACGCGTTGCTTGTTGCGGTCTTCTTTCATTGTTGCGCAAACAGCGTCAACAGCGGCGCCAGCTTCGTCTTGTTCCATGCCTAGTTTCTTTTTACAAAATCCATCACGCACGCGATTTTTCTCAGTTTCATCTGAGCAAGAGACCAAGGATGAATCTCTGTTCTGCAGGGCAATACCGCAATAATTGACAATCTTTTGTACGTGAGCTTCTGTGGCGGCAGGGTCGTACCGCTGTACATCTTCAATATAATCAGCTGCTTTGGCCATTTTTAGTCCTCCGATATAATGGTGATTCCGATTAACCAAATTTCTATCACGCCTTCAAGTTGAATTTTTTATATTTCCTGTCACATTTCTAGCCTTTTAAAGCGAATATAAGACTGTTTGATTGCCATATTTATGCCGTTAACGCATGGTAGAGTTGACAGAGAATATTAACGAAGGATTCGGACATACTTCCACGCTTGAATACGTCTTTAGAAACCACTCTGGGGTTTTTAGAAGCTCTTATACGCTTTGATACACGAAACGGTACTGGCGACGAACCCGCTTGCGTTGACTGGCTCGCTGAACGTCTAGGAACCTTTAATCCTGATAAGTTGATTGTAGACAGGGTTAGTCGTTCACGCGGTAAGTCTGATAGTGCTTATGTTTTGGCAATATGGGGACAGCCAGATTTAATCCTAAATGTCCATATTGATACAGTGCCAAGCGGTGAGGGTTGGCTTGCGGATCCTCTAATAATGCGCCGGGGCGATGACCGGGTTACGGGGCTAGGGGCCTGCGATATCAAAGGGGCCGCAGCCTGTATTTTATCGGCTTTGTCTCGCGGCGAAGCAAAAAATTTAGCCGTTTTATTTTCGGGTGATGAAGAACAAGGCAGTGAAATAATGCCCGCCATTATTTCGGCAGGACATTTAAACGCTGTAAAGGCCGCCATCGTTTGTGAACCTACTGGCGGCAAAGTTGGTAAACGGCATAGAGGTATGCTTGCTGTTCAGGCTGATTTTCATGGGCCGGGAGGGCATAGTTCTTTGGCAGATGAAATAGACGCGCCCTTATTAAAAGCGGCGCGATTGGCATCTAAGATCGGCGAATATGGCGAAGCTAATCGGACCGTTGGCGTAGATCCTTTTAAGGGACTTTGTACAAATATTGGCGATATAAAGAGCGACGGGGCTTATAATGTTATTCCTACATCGGCCTCTCTTTGGGTGTCTATGCGTCCCCCGCCAGGTGTTAAGGTTCAAACCATTGAAAGCGCTATTTACGATATGGCGCAGGGGATGGACGCAGAGTTAGATACATTAGTCGCGTTTGAAGCCTTTGAGACACTTGATGTCGACTACTTTAAGGGATTTTTCCAAGGTATTGATTTCATTGACTTGCCTTACTGGACTGAAGCGGCGATGATGTCGGAGTTCGGTATTAATACAGTTGTTTTTGGTCCCGGTTACATTGAGCAAGCACATAAACCAGAGGAATGGGTTAGCCTTGAGCAATTAGAAAAAGCCACGCAATTTTTTGAAACCGTGATAGGGTCCGAACGCGAACAGCGGAGGGCTTTATGATTGCGAAACCCGTAAGGCAGACCGTTCTAACGAGCCTTGCGGCTATCGGTGCCAAACGCGAAGCGAAATTTTATGCCGAGCTTTTTGCGCGCCAAGAAGCCGAACGCTTTGCGCTTATCGTTATCGATCCGCGCTGTTTGAAAAACCCTTTATTGGAATCTCTTATCAGTAGTATGAAGCTTCTCTTTGATTTGGGGCTGTCGCCAATCTTGCTGGTTGGAGCCATGGATGAAGACCGTACGGCAGTAAAGTTTCAGTCACAACGGCTCTCTAGAGAATTAGATCAAGCCTCGGTAAGGTCAACGAAACTAAACACGCGTACTTATGGCTTAATCCCTGATGTACGAGCCAAAGCGCGGTCTGGCCGTTTGCCTATACTGGAAATGACAGAGAAGGGCGGGGCTATGAATCTCGTCGCTTTGGTTCGGGAGCTCGATCCAAATAAAGTTATATTCCTTCAACCTTCGGGTGGTTTGGTGCGCAATGGAGAACGTATTCGAAATTTGGACACGGAAAGCTTGGGCCATTGGCAAGAGTCTGATGGCGTTCTGTCCGACGGGCAAAAACGATTTCTAAGCTTTGTGGCCGATATTGATGCTGAAGACCCGGGTTATAGGTCTTATATTATTGCTTCGCCTTTGAACCTTTTGCCTGAACTCTTTACGACAAAGGGCTCGGGAACACTTATCCGGCGTAAGGCCAATATTATTTCGCATTTAGATTATAGCAATTTAGATGAGAAAAAATTGCGATGCTCTATCGAAGATGCATTTGGAAAAACGCTTTCCACTTCATATTTCAATTCAGACATTACATCAGCCTATATTGAGAAGGACTATAGAGGCGGTGCCATTTTCGCAAAGGCTGGAGAATTGACTTATTTGTCTAAGTTCTGGGTTGTTGAAAATGCACGTGGTGAGGGTCTTGCAAAGGATATATGGGATAAAATGACTGGAAACACTAAGAGTTTCTATTGGCGTTCAAAGCTGACTAACCCTTTCAATGACTGGTATATGAGGAAATGTGAGGGAATGCAGATTGTGGGAGAGTGGAGAGTGTTTTGGCTGGGCCTGAAATATGATCAAGTTTCAATCGCAATAACGCAGGCTACGGCCGAAGCCGAAGATTTTTCTGTCGTTTAAACTGTGGCTTAAGGCTTACTTTACCGTCATTAACTGATAGCGCTGTTTCAAACAGGGACATGTCCCTGATAACTTAATTTATGGAATACCAATGACTCTTTCGATTAACAGCGCTTTTGATGGCGGTAATATAGAGGTCCTCAATGCAGAGGACCCCCGTGATATCCGTCTCAATATTCGCAAAGATAATGCCTCTGATTTTTATCAGTGGTTTTACTACCGTCTGACTGGCGGCAAGGATACGGCTTGCCGTATGGTGATGGAAAATGCCAAAGATGCAGCCTTTGCAGGTGGCTGGGAAGGTTATCACGCTTGTGCCAGTTATGACCGCAAGCATTGGTTTCGTGTGAAAAGCACGGCCTATGAAAATGGTCAGCTCATTATTGAGCATACGCCAGAACAAGATAGCGTCTATTACGCCTATTTCGCGCCTTATAGCGCTGAACGTCATCATGACCGTATTGCACATTATGCGGGGTTAGAGGGTGTCTCATTGAGCGTTATTGGTCATTCCGTTGAAGGGCAGACATTAGATTGCCTGTCTGTCGGTACTGGTGATGTCAATATCTGGGTTATCGCCCGTCAACATCCGGGTGAAACGATGGCCGAATGGTGGATGGATGGGTTCATCTCTCATCTTATCCAAGGGCAAGATGAAGCGGCCCAAACATTACGGCAAAAGGCAAAGTTCTTCATCGTTCCAAATATGAACCCTGATGGGAGCCGTGCGGGCAATCTGCGGACCAATATTATGGGAGCAAATTTAAATCGTGAATGGGGCGTTGCGACAGTGGAAAATTGTCCAGAGGTCTTGCACACGATTTCAGCGATGGATGAGAATCCGCCGCGTCTTTGTCTTGATGTTCATGGCGATGAAGCCTTGCCCTATAATTTTATAGCGGGGGCCGAAGGCATACCTGGATATACTGAAAAACAAGCGACAAACCTCGCTGATTTCTTAGAGGCTTATAAAAAATCCTCTCCTGATTTCCAGACGGAGAAGGGGTATCCGACTTCTGCTCCTGGGACAGGAAATTTGACCATGTGTACGAATTTCACGGCGCATCGTTATGATTGCCTGGCCATGACTCTTGAAATGCCGTTCAAAGACAATGCTAACCGTCCTGACGAAGCCGTTGGGTGGTCACCAGAGCGCTCTGCCGAATTAGGTGAGGCTGTCATTCAGGCCATGGCCGACGTTTTAGAGCAACTTTAGCCTCTAAAAATTATTTTCAGCCCATCCTTTATTTAGGGTGGGCGACTATGAAGTCATAAATATCGTGAATTTTTTCCATATTGACTGTTCGTGTCCGTTTACCAATTAAAAAGCAATCTATCAGTACCCATAGGCCTCCACCGCCAAGGGTGATGAGCTTAAGCACGCCTGCAAGAATGTCCCCAACAATAAATCGGTCTATGCCAAGAAAACCGAGCCAAACATTCCAGCCATAGAGAGCAACGGGATTGAGGGTTTCATTTTGAATGATATTCATAAACTTGAATCGATCCGCTTCGTTTAGCGAGGCCGCCATTTCAATGATTTCTCTTTCATATTTATATCTGTTCATAATTTCTCTCCTTTATCGTTAATCGATATGGTGATGATGACTTCATTACGCAAGGGTAATGTTGATGTTTTTTCTAAATGAAAGAATGTGGACAAATACCGTCAGGCTATAACCGAATCACTTAAAGGCCTTATAAGAAGCTATGCAGCAATATCTTGATCTTCTTTCTCACGTCATGGAAAACGGTACAGACCGTATGGACAGAACAGGGACGGGAACACGAGGTGTCTTTGGTCATCAAATGCGTTTTGTTCTGTCGGAAGGATTTCCGATGGTCACGACGAAGAAACTTCATAAGAAATCTATTGTGCACGAGCTAATATGGTTCCTCGCTGGGGATACCAATATTGGTTATCTGCAAGAGAATGGAGTCAAAATTTGGGATGAGTGGGCCGATGAAAATGGCGATCTTGGACCTGTTTATGGCAAGCAATGGCGTCGATGGGAGGGACCCGAAGGCCGCGTGATTGATCAGGTGAAATCCGTTGTCGAGGCGATTAAAAATAACCCATATTCCCGTCGGCACATAGTGAGCGCATGGAACCCCGCTGATGTTGACGATATGGCTTTGCCACCCTGTCATTGTTTGTTTCAATTCTTTGTCGCACCCCAAGAAAACGGCAAAGATAAACTTAGCTGTCAACTCTATCAGCGTAGTGCGGATATTTTCTTAGGTGTGCCTTTTAATATAGCAAGCTATGCTTTGTTGACGCATATGATGGCGCAGATTTGCGATTTGGACGTTGGGGATTTCGTTCACACATTTGGTGATGCCCATATTTATTCTAACCATTTTGAGCAAGTGAGAGAGCAATTGACGCGCGCGCCAAAGCCGCTTCCGCGTTTGAAATTAAATCCAGATGTGACTGAAATTGATGGTTTCACATATGCAGATGTGAAAATTTTAGGGTATGAAGCGCACCCGCATATTGCAGGTAAAGTTGCGGTCTAATTGGCGCTGTTTTGTCTGTGATATATAGGTTTGTAGAGACTAATGAGTTTTTTGACATAGTAAATTATAATTAAAACAGGGGTTTATAATGAAAACTTTATTTACGAGCATTTTTGCGATTACGGCAATGCTAAACGCACCAAGCGTTATGGCGAATGATTTATCCGATTCAGTTAATGCTGATTACCCTTATGTTCTTGACCTCTATAAACACTTCCACGCTAATCCTGAGCTTTCTTTTAAAGAAGAACAATCTGCTGCACGCGTTGCGAAGGAATTAAAAGCTCTTGGTTTTGATGTGACCGAACGGGTTGGCGATAAATGGGTGAAAAAGAAAGTCAAAAAAGAGGTCGGTGAAGTCCTGCCAGGCGTAGGAGGATACGGCGTTGTAGCCGTCATGAAAAATGGAGAAGGCCCTACGGTGATGCTCCGCGCGGATATGGATGCGCTCCCCCTTGAGGAAAAAACAGGACTAAGTTTTACGTCCAAAGTTATCGCAACAGATTACTACGGCAAAGAAGCTCCCGTTATGCATGCCTGCGCCCATGACAGTCATATGGCGATTATGATTGGTGCGGCACGCCAATTGGCAGAGAGCAAGGATAAATGGTCAGGCACGCTCGTTCTTGTTGGACAACCAGCCGAAGAAATTGGCCTTGGTGCATTAGCTATGCTCGAAGACGGTTTGATGAAAAAATTCCCGAAACCTGATTACGTTTTGGCGACTCATACATCAGGATGGGACGCGGCAGGTATGGTTACCTATACCTCGGGCTATGCGCTCGCCAATGTTGATTCCGTTGATATAAAAATTAAAGGTGTTGGCGCTCATGGATCCGCCCCGCATATGGGTAAAGACCCAATTGTAATTGGCGCTCAGATTGTGAATGCGCTTCAAACTTTGGTGTCACGCGAAACTAATCCATTAGAAGCAGGCGTCGTGACCGTTGGTTCTTTCCGGGCTGGATTTAAACATAATATCATTCCGGACGAAGCTGTTCTCCAAATTACTGTGCGCTCTTATGATGATACTGTTCGCCAGAATTTATTGGATGGCATTAAGCGTATCGCTAAGGCGCAAGCGCAATCAGCGGGGCTTTCCGATGATTTGATGCCAGAGGTGAAGATTGAAAGTGATTATACGCCGTCCACGTATAACGACCCAGAAATGACAGAGCGCGTAATGGGCGCTATTGCCGAGTCGATAGGCCAAGAGAATGTGGGAACTCGGCCACCGAGCATGGGCGGTGAAGACTTTTCGCAATTCCACCGTTTTGATAAAGATATCCCTACCTTGATTTTCTGGACGGGCGGCGCTGATCCCAAAGCGTTCAATGCGGCAGTAAAGAATGGTACAAGCCTTCCGCCAGCCAATCATTCGCCGTTTTTCGCACCGGTGGCAGAGCCAGCCTTGAAATTAGGGGTTCAGTCTATGACGGCGGGCGCGCTCGAGCTGTTTTCAGAGTAAACCGCTTTAGCGCGTTTGGCGTTCCATGCGCTGTCTTATCAGCCACCAAATTACAACGGCTCCAAGCATCTTACCGGCGACGCTCATGATGATGTTTGGAGCTGTTAACTGATCTTCACGAATAAAGCTGGCTCCATACAAAAAGGCCGTCGTGTCTATTGGTGCAGCGATAGCAGAGGATAGCAATACGCGCGTCGAGAGCTTATATTTGGTAAAGGTGAACATCGCATAATCGACAAGTTCTGAGAGCAGAAAAGCTACGCCGCTGGCTAAGGCGAGGGCACCGCCACTCGTCACAAAGGTAAGGCCAAGAGCCAAAGCCATTGCGAATAGAACTTCATGTCCGATTTCACGCTGAGAAAAGTCTCTCACCACTAATACAAGCCCTGTTACAATCGTCACAGGGTTAAAGGCCCAAGCGGCGAGACCTGGAAGGTTGACCATAGGCGCCCAGGTGAAGCTCCAATTAATGAAAGGAATCAGAAGGATATAGAGGAGCGAGTATTTGACGAATTTTAGACTCGTTGTAGCTTTTTTATCTTCTGTCGATGTCATGTGGCGGACTCATTTAGGCTTTGTCGTGGCAAAGACTATACGGCACGGCGTCGCTCGTGTAACCCCTTGGCCATGACGGCGAATCCTAAACTCTCTCTCATTGTCGCGCGGGCCCAAAACGGCGTTATAGGGCGTGAAGGAGATCTACCGTGGCGGCTGCCATCTGACTTGAAGCTTTTTAAAAAAACAACGGTTGGAAAACCTGTTTTAATGGGCAGAAAAACATGGGAAAGCTTGCCTTTCCCTCTGCCGGGACGGCCAAATTTGGTTTTAACACGAGACCCAAATTATAAAGCTGACAAAGCTGAAGTGTTTAATGATTTAGAGGCGATGGTCGGTCGAGGTTATGAACTGGCGGGTGAATTGGGCGTTGAAGAGGTTATGGTGATTGGCGGGGCGCAGCTCTACCGCGCGCTTATGCCATTCATCGACCGGCAATATATCACTCAGGTTTTGGTTGTCGTTGAAGGGGACGCGCATTTTACCGCGCCATCACCCGATGAATGGGTGATGAGCGATAGACAATCGGGACTAAAGACAGCTAAAGACGAATTTGATTTTGCGGTAGAGATATGGGATCGAAAATAGCAAAAACCTAACGGAAAACCGCATAAAGGCGCCTTGAATTTTGGCGTTTGAAGACCAAATAAGAAGAAACACCTTTCGGAGACATTTGTGGCAGACGATAAGAATAATAGTCCGTGGGGGAAACCCAAAGGCCAGTCAGGCAATGGAAATAATCCATGGGGGCAGGGTAAACCTGATCGCAATCGCCCGAAACCGGGCGAGGGGTCAGCTGACCTTGATAACGTCATTCAAGGTTTCAAGTCACGCGTGCAGCGAGGTGGCTCTGGCGGCGGCGGACGCGGCGGTTTCTCTGGCGGTGGCTCTGGTGGAGATGTGAAATTTCCAAAATGGATATTTGCTGTAGGCGCATTGGGTGTCCTTGCTTTCTCTTCGATTTTCACCGTTCAAGGTAACGAACAGGCTGTTGTCTTGCGTTTTGGTGATTATGTACGGACAGCAGGTCCGGGCCTTCATTTTAAATTACCCGCTCCATTTGAAACCAAAACAATCAGAAATGTTACGCAACAAAGAGAGACGCGCGTCGGTGTGAACCGCGCAGCGGAGTCTTTGATGCTGACAGGCGATGAAAACATCGTCGATATTAACTTCACTGTGCTGTGGGTTATCAAAGACCTTGAATCCTATTTATTTAAAGTCGATCAACCCGATGACTTGGTGAAATCAGCGGCCGAATCTGTCGTGCGGGAAGTTATTGGTAAAAATGAACTCGACGCGATTATCACAACGGGTCGTCAAGAATTACGCGGCGCTGTCACGGAACAGCTTCAAGCGCTCTTGGATGAATATGAAGCCGGAGTTTTGGTGAATGATGTGCAGTTCCAAAAGACTGACCCGCCTGCCGAAGTTGAAGATGATTTTCTTGATGTTGTGAACGCTCAACAAGAAGCTGAAACGGCTGTCAACGAAGCGCGGGCTTATCGCAATACGCAAGTTCTCGAAGCCGAAGGTACTGCGGCGCGTTTATTACAAGAGGCAGAAGGTTATAAGGATTCTGTGATTGCCGATGCCGAAGGTGAAGCCGAACGCTTCCGACTGATTTATGAAGAATATCGCCGCGCCCCGCGCGTTACGCGGCAACGTATGTATCTTGAAACTATTGAAGACATATATGGTGATGCGGATAAGATTATTCTCGATAGTGACGCGGGGTCTGGTGTTGTGCCCTATCTCCCCCTTGACAAATTAGCCCGACCTGGAGCGCAATAATGAATAATAATCGTCTTATGGGCTTGGGTATTGTCCTCGCCATTTTCGCTTTTATTGCTTCGCAGTGTTTTTACACGGTTCGCGAAGATAAACAGGCTCTTGTCCTGCGTTTTGGTGAACCTGTTCGTACAGAAAATGCTTATGGCATCGAAGAAGATGCAGGCTTGAAGTTCAAAGTGCCCGTTATGGAAAGCGTACGCTTTTATGATCGTAAAAACCTTGTACTAGATCTAGAAGGCCAACCTATTTTAGCCTCAGATCAAGAGCGTTTGGTTGTCGATGCTTTCATTCGCTACCGCATTACAGATGTTCGTCAGTTCTATGAGGCCTTTAACACACGCGTAGCCGCAGAAATTCAAATGAAGAACATTTTGGATTCCCTTATTCGAGATACTTTGGGTAGCGTTGAAAGCCCCGAGATTATTTCAGGGCAACGGGTAAACCTTATGAACGCCATTGAAGATCGTGCTAATGCGCGTGCGGAAACAGGTCGTTTTGGTCTACGTATCGAAGATGTGCGAATTAAGCGTGCCGACTTGCCAAATGAAAATGCGAGCCGCGTTTTCAACCGGATGTCAGCTGACCGTCAGGAGCAATCTGCTGAAAAACGTGGTGAAGGTGAACGCTCGAAGAGAACTATTATCGCTGAAGCTGATAAAGATGTTCAAATCTTGATTGCGAATGCCAGAAAGCAATCA
Source organism: Litorimonas taeanensis (assembly GCF_003634015.1). Taxonomy (NCBI): domain Bacteria; kingdom Pseudomonadati; phylum Pseudomonadota; class Alphaproteobacteria; order Maricaulales; family Robiginitomaculaceae; genus Litorimonas; species Litorimonas taeanensis. Next base: position 1,061,081 of record NZ_RBII01000001.1, on the reverse strand, counting down.
GAGATCATCAAAGGTGAGGGCGATAAACAGCGTAACCGAATTTACGCTGATGCCTATAATCTTGATCCTGAATTTTTTGCTTTTTATCGCTCAATGGAGGCGTATAAAAAAGGACTAGGCAAAAAATCAACATATGTCCTGTCACCAGATAGTGACTTCCTCGGATATCTTGATGACCAAGGCGGGCGTTAAGAGAGGGTAAGCTCAATGAATATTGGGGCCATTACGCTCATTGCCCTTGGCGGGGCTTTGGCAATTGAAGGCGCCGCTTGGGCAATTTTCCCGGGCGGCCTTCGTCGGTTATATCTGGATATGGTTTCCGAGATGGGAGAGCGCGATTTGCATGTCTCTGGATTGATATCTGTGTTCATCGGGATGGTTTTGCTGTTTCTGGGTGTGAATTTACTTTCTTAAAGTAAATGTAAGGCAATTTATCGTGATGCGCGGTCACGACCTCTTGGCAAATCTATTCTGAAGGCTAAAGTCGACCCATGTTACGCACGCTCATTTTATCTTTTGCTTTAATTGCTATAGCCCCGTTTTCGGCCCTTGCTCGGCCTGTTCCCGAAGGATTTACCGAGCTGACGAAAAGGCTCACCCCATCTGTGGTGAATATTTCAACGGCACAAACTATTGAAATAGATACGGATGAAGCCCCTACATTCCCTAAAGGATCACCGCTAGAGCGGTTTAATGACTTCTTTGGACAGGGAAATGACCGTGATGGACGCGTGTCAAAGTCACTCGGTTCAGGTTTCGTCATCGATAGGGAAGGGCATATCGTCACGAATAATCATGTTATCGAAGATGCAGATTTAATCGAAGTGACGTTTTCAAATGGCGACACTTATGAAGCTGAGCTTATTGGACGAGACCCTGCAACAGATATTGCTGTTTTGAAAATTGATACGGGCAAAGATATGCCTTTTGTGAGTTTCGGTGATTCAGATAAAGCCGAAGTTGGGGAATGGGTTATCGCGATTGGTAACCCTTTCGGTTATTCAGGATCTGTTGCTGCCGGTATTATTTCAGCGCGAAACCGTAATATTTCTCATGGTAGTTATGATGATTTCATCCAAACCGATGTCGCGATTAACCGCGGTAATTCTGGTGGGCCGTTATTTAACATGCAAGGCGAAGTTATTGGCGTGAACACAGCTATCCTTTCTCCGACGGGCTATAGCGTAGGGATTAGCTTTTCTGTTCCAGCGGAACTTGCAGAATCCGTTGTAGAGCAACTTGTTGAATATGGCGAAACGCGACGTGGATATTTGGGTGTTAGACCCCAAAAAGTCAGTCCAACTTTGGCGAAGTCTTATGGGCTTGAAGAAACATTTGGCGCGCTTGTTACGGCTGTTATTGCCGATTCACCAGCAGATAAGGCTGGCCTTCAAAAAGGCGATCTTATTACAGAAATTGGTGGTGAATTGCTCGAAAGCTCGCGTTTGCTGTCCCGTAAAATAGCCGACGCCCCCATCAATAAACCCCTTGAAATTAAATATATTCGTAAACGCAAAGAACGTACAGCCTCCGTCCTTATCGAGAGGCTGAAAGAGGAGGTTACCGAAGAAGAAAAAGCCCGCAGAGAGCAAGAAGAAAGCGAGGCCGATCGTTCAGTAAACGGCATCTATGTTGAGGCGCTTTCGGATGAAGTTCGCGCCAAATACCGTATTGATTCTGTGGTGAAGGGGGTACGTGTCGTGAGGGTTGATAAACATGCAGAGGCTAGCGGGAAAATCTTGGTTGGTGATATCATAGAAGAGGTTGGCTTTGAAGCCATCGATACGCCAAAAGCATTTGAAGAGGGCGTTGAGGCATCAAAACAGTTTGATTCACCTGTTACATTTCTGATTAATCGCGGCGGAAACTATATATTTTACGCCCTAAATGTCACGTCTTAGGCTCTGTTTTCTGTCGCAAAACCTTAACCACGCTCTATGAAGTCACTCTCTTTATAACCTTGGAAATATAAGGCAGTACGAAGGTCAGTGTGATTAATGGCGCAATGGGCTGCTGCAGCTACAGCTGGCTTAGCATAATAGGCGATGCCTAATCCCGACGCCGTAATCATCGCTAAATCATTGGCGCCGTCGCCAATGGCGATAGCGTGGTCCGTCCCTCCATAAGGCGCTGAATATTCTTGCAGTCTTTCAAGTTTCGCTTCGCGGCCTAAAATAGGCATTTGCACTTTGCCGGTTAAGGCTGTTTCGTTTTCCAATAAGACATTGGCGTGATGATGCTCAAAACCGATGGTCTCGGCGACACGGGAGGAAAAGAAAGTGAAGCCGCCTGAGACGATAACGGTATTGGCCCCATTCGCTTTCATCGTTGCGCAAAGAGTTCTCGCGCCTTCGTTGACTTTAATACGTTCGTCAAAACAGCGCTGTAGGTCTTCCAATGGAAGGCCTTCCAAAAGGGCCACGCGATCTTTCAAGGCTCCGTCAAAACCAATTTCACCGCGCATGGCGCGTTCGGTAATGGCGCTGACACGGTCTTTGAAGCCTGCAAAGTCGGCCAATTCATCGATACATTCTTGGCCGATCAGAGTTGAGTCCATGTCGCAAATCAAAAGCTGTTTTTGCCGGCCCAAATGGGGCTGTAAGGCATAATCGGCTATGAGGCTTTCAGCTTCCAAAACAGCGTCTATTTGTGTCTTTGAAAGTGTGCAGGGAGCAATGCCTTCTGCGGCGCGCCCCTCTGATAAGATGGTAATGTCTTGTAATTCAAAGGCCGATAATAAGGTGCGGAGCTGGGTTTCATCCGTTTTCTGTAGGACAAGCGTAAGGATTTGGTCTATCGCGTCAGCCATGTTTATATCGCTTCAATATGCTGTTATTAACTCTGGGGGCTCATGGTGAATCCCGTTTTATGTATTGCAGGGCCAACCGCTAGCGGCAAGAGTTCATCCGCTATCGCGCTAGCGAAATCTGTTGGTGGCGAGATTATCAACGCTGATGCTCTGCAAATCTATTCGGATATTAGAGTGCTTTCTGCGCGCCCGTCTGATGAAGATATGCGGGTTGTCCCGCACCACCTCTATGGCTTTGTATCAGGAGATGTTCACTTTTCCGGCGGTCATTATGTGCGCGCCGTTATGCCTGTAATTTTCGATGTTTTGGCGCGAGGTAGAACCCCGATTTTAGTCGGAGGTACGGGACTGTACTTCAAATCTCTTTTTGAAGGTTTAGCGTCTGTGCCAGCTATTGATCCGTCGCTGATATCTGAAATCGATAGGCAAATATCCATCAATGGAATTCAATCCGTAATAACCGAAGCCAAGTCCCTTGACCCCATTGGGGTGTCCAGGCTTTTGGGTGAAGATCCACAAAGGCTCACGCGGTTATTAAGTGTAGTGAAGCAAACAGGACGTCCCCTTCATGAATGGCAGGCACAAACACGCCCCGAAATTCCTGAATCTCAAGCTATGCGGTTTGTAATGATGCCGCCGCGCGAAATCTTGTATGAAAAAATCAACTCTCGATTTGAGCAGATGGTAGAACAAGGTGGAATGACGGAGGCTATGGCCGTGCAGAAACGCTATGGTGATCGGACGAATCTTCCGATGCTTAAAGCCATTGGGCTATCTCATATTTTGCGGCACCTTCGGGGTGAGCTAGAGTATGCGAGAGCTATTGAACTCGCCAAGCGCGATACGCGCCGTTTTGCGAAACGGCAAATGACATGGTTTCGCAATCAATGCGCCGCGTGGGAAACCCAACCTGCCTTAGATATTGCTGCGATAAGCACATCAGTCAGAGCGTGGGGGGCAAAGTGAAACTTAGCCCTTCGCTCATATTTACGCTTATCGTTTCGCTCATCCTTTTATTTGTCTTGATAGGTGGATTAACGGGCGGGGCCATCGATTTCAAAGCCCTTGAAAGCTTGATGGCGAATTTAAGAGATTCAAATCAGGCTGTTTTCATCGTCATAGCCATTTTTGTAATGGCGTCTTTTTTAGGCGCGCCGCAATGGGCCTTGATTACGGCCTGCGTCGTTGGGTTTGGCCCTGTTATGGGGGGCATCTATGCGTGGGTCGCAACGCTGTTTTCTGCGACAAGTAATTATGGCGTAGCGCGGCTTATTGGCCGTAACCGATTAACCAAAATCACGGGGCCGCGCATAAATAAAGTTCTGGAGCGGGTAGAGCGAAATGGCGTGTTGTGGAGTTTTGTGGTGCGCCTTGTGCCCACGGGGCCGTTTATTTTGGTAAATTTGGCTGCCGGCATTTCATCAATAAAATATCGCAGTTTTCTTTTGGGGACGGCGCTTGGGATTATCCCCAAAATATTAGTTATGGCTTTAATCGCTAAGGGGATATTTGCAGGATTGGACAAGAATGTTATTTCTTTGGCATTCATCGCCCTAGCCCTCATTGCCATTGGTCTGACATTCTGGATGCAAAGCCGAATACGCAATAGAGATAAGGTGGTCTAACCTTAGAGGGGTTAGCGGTTTTTAAGCCGCATCCAGTCTTTCTTTGGTCGCCCATAAAGTTGATCTAAAAACTCTAGCTGTAAACCTATGGGTTGATGGTGTGGACTGTTCCACATCATGGCAATGCCACTTCGCTCTTCTGGATCGAATAGAATCAGTGCGCGATACCCTTCTACGCCGCCGCGGTGGCCAACAACTTTGTGGCCATAATAATCATACACGCGAAAGCCCATGCCATAATGCGCATTTTTTAATCCGCCAAAACGTCTGTTCATGTAGCGCTGCTCTCTCGGGGTAGAAACACGAGGCGTTTGAAGGACTTGTTGGACCGCCTCTTCTTTGGAGAGGTTGGCGTTATTTCCATCAGGCATTTGTCCAATCATCCATTTTGCAAGGTCGACGACGGATGAATTCACGCCAGCGGAGGCAGGGACGCGGTAATAGGTCGGCTTCACAGTTTTAATGCGTTTACCTCTCTTATTATGAGGACGTGCCCAACTTTTGGATTGTAAGAGACCTTGACGGCTGACGCTGGCTGTAGCCATACCAAATTTGTCAAACACATCGGTTTGCGCCACAGATTTATAGGGTAATCCTGTCAGTGTTTCGATGATTTCAGACGCAGAGTCATAAGCCACATTTTGATAAGTATGACAGGTTGCTGGGGCGCAGCTATATTTTAAATCGCCAAGTTTTTTCCGTGTTTCTTTTGCGCTTCGCCCGTCTTCTATATGTCCGTCATACGCATTTCTGACGATGCCTACCTGATGGGCGAGCAGGTGTGAAACCGACACTTCGACGTCATCGGGGGGCAAGGTTAAAGAGGCCGCAAAATCTTCAACTGGCGCGTCGAGTGAAATTTTATCGTCGGCAGCCATAGAGACTAATATGTGTGCGGCCATACCTTTTGATACAGAGGCCCAGCGGAAAACTGTGTCTTCTGTTACTTTTTGTCCGGAGCCTTTGACAGTTTCACCATAGCCTTGGGCGAAAGATATTTTTCCGTCTTCGACAATAGAGATTGCAAGTCCCGTCATTTTAAGGCTGCGCATAAGGTCTTTAGCGCGCTTATCAATTTGAATTTTATCAACTCTAGGCGAAGCAGTCTGTTCACTAGTCTTGGTATTTTGTGCCGCAGCAACAGGAGCCAAAGACAAGCTTGGCACAGAAAAGTACAGAATTGCCCCTAAGAGGAAGTGTCGAGTATGTTTCAAAGCGTTTTAACGCCAATTATAACTGATACTCTTGATGAACTTAGTCTCATGCTGCCCCGCTTACTCTTATTTTGGTTAGGTAAGCATAATCCATGCCAATAAAGCGCCCCCTAGGGCAAGTCTGTAAAGCATAAAAGGTAACATGCCGATGCGGCTAATCCACTTCATAAAGACTGAGATGCAAGCAAAAGCAGCAATAAAAGAAAGAAAGGCCACCCACAATCCATCTGCAAGACTTGCGCCCGCTAGTTCTGCAGGTTCTGCGCTGCTCAGGCTATAAAGGGCAAATAGGCCGCCTACGCCAATGATAGGTAGGCTCATCAACATCGAGAACCTTGCGGCCTCGGTTCGTGTGAATCCCATTGAGCGTGCAGCCGTCATGGTGATTCCAGAACGCGATGTGCCGGGGATAAGGGCAATAGCTTGAGCAAGGCCAAGGCCAAACGCGCCTCTCCATGTCAGGTCTTCAGTTGTGCGAGTTTGTTTGCCCCAAATGTCAGAGAGCCATAGCAGAATACCAAACACAATCGTTGTACAGGCGATGATAAAGGGAGATCGAATGAGCTCATCCCATCCGCTAAAGCGCAAAGCAGCCCCTAGTAACAAGGCGGGCGGCGTCGCGATGATTAAGTTGAGCGCAAGGGTAGAGTTTACGTTCAGCTTGCCTTTTATCAAATCCAATAAACCAATGAAAATTGCCCCGACATCTTTGCGGAAATAAGCAATGACTGCAAAGAGTGAACCAAAATGCGCCATAACGTCGATAAGAGGGCCTTGATCTTGCCATCCGAAAATTTTGGCGGGCAGGATTAAATGCGCAGAACTAGAAACAGGTAGAAATTCAGTGAGTCCTTGAATGAGCGCTAAAAGGGTGAGGTGGAGCCAAGACATAATCGTAATTTACCCTTTGGTCGTTGCTTCTTGTGAGGCGTTATCATGGCGATAAAGCAGCGTAGTCAAAACCGCAATGAAAATGGGTCGGCCGCCATAAGTTGGCCGATATGGTTGTGATGTTTTGGACTGTTTATGTGAGTCTCTCCCCAATTGGAATGGGCGGTAAGAATGACAGGTTTCTAGGTGGATTTATTGTTTGTGATCTAAATTTATTATTTCATCCCCAAATGGATGTTTAAAAGACGAGTAACAATTGTGCTGTTAAAACAGTAACTTACCAACATTGAAAGTTTTGTTTTATATCAGAAATTGACAAATTGTCGCATCTTGCAAGTGACATATTTTTGTTCTAAGTGGGCGAGACTATCGAGAGAGCGACCCATGGCTAACAAAAATAAAATGTTACAATTCGTCCAAAAAGAGCGCGAAATGCCTGCAAAGCGTGAGGCTGAGGCGCGGCGTGAGGATTTTTTAGAAATTTACGGGGATTATGTTGAAGCCAAAGCTGAAGAGCAGGCTTCGCGGTGTTCGCAATGCGGCGTGCCGTTTTGTCAAAATCACTGTCCTCTCGACAATAATATCCCAGATTGGTTGAAACTTACGGCGGAAGGGCGTGTTAAGGAAGCGTGGGAGGTCTCAAGCGCAACCAATAATATGCCTGAGATTTGTGGCCGTATATGTCCCCAAGACCGTCTTTGTGAAGGTTCTTGCGTGATTGAGCAATCGGGGCACGGTACGGTGACGATTGGATCAGTAGAGCGTTACTTGACTGATACAGCATGGGAAGAAAACTGGATTGAACCGATTAAACCGCGCCGTGAACGTGCCGGAAGTGTCGGTATCATTGGGGCGGGTCCTGCAGGTCTTGCAGCAGCAGAGCAGCTTCGTGAACAGGGGTGGCAAGTCACAGTTTATGACCGTCATGACCGCGCGGGAGGTTTGTTGATTTATGGTATCCCGAACTTCAAGCTTGAAAAGTCTATCGTTCAACGCCGTACAAAGCGCCTTGAAGATAGCGGTATAGAATTTGTGCTGAATTGCGATGTCGGTGTGGACATAACATTCGATAAATTGCGTGAAAAGCATCAAGCGGTGTTAATCGCGGCGGGCGTTTACAAAGCGCGCGATTTAGATTGTGACGGCAGCGATTCAGATGGGGTAAGGCCAGCGCTCCCATTTTTGATTGAATCCAATAAACGCGGTCTTGGGGATACTCTCTCTGCAGAAACGGCTGAAGGTAAAAATGTGGTCGTTGTCGGCGGCGGTGATACGGCAATGGATTGTGTACGAACAGCCATACGTCAGGGCGCAGAATCTGTTACCTGCCTCTATCGGCGAGACCATGCGAATATGCCGGGTTCTCGGCGTGAAACAGCCAATGCACAAGAAGAGGGTGTCACGTTTGAATGGCTAGCCGCCCCAAGAACATTAGAAGGCGATAGCGGTAAAGTAACGACTGTAAAGGCTGACCGTATGCGTCTGGGCCCAAAGGATGCGTCTGGTCGTCAAAGCCCTGTTGTTCTGGAAGGGGCTGAATTTGACGTGAAGGCCGATCTAGTCATTAAGGCTCTTGGCTTTTCACCCGAAGATATGAATGTCCTTAGCGAAGAGTTGACTGTTACGCGATGGGGAACTCTACGCGTGAACCCTGTTACATTTGAAACTAATCTGCCGGGTGTTTATGCGGCAGGTGATATTGTACGCGGCGCGTCTCTCGTCGTTTGGGCAATCAGAGAAGGCCGCGATGCGGCCGCGCATATGCACAGTTATTTGCGGACGCTTGAAAAGGCTGAGGCAAAAGTTGCCGCGGAGTAGAGCTGTGACGGAAGCTATAACAGCCTTGAAAGGGAAGTGCCTGTGTGGGCAGGTTGAGTTTACAACTCCTACGCCTCAGCAAATCGATGTGTGTCATTGCGAGACCTGTCAAACGTGGGTGGGCGGCCCTTTTATAGGCGTCGATTTTTTAGAAGGTGGTGTCACCATCACCAAAGAAGATGGATTGGCATGGTATGCGAGCTCAGAATGGGCGAAGCGCGGGTTTTGTAAAACCTGCGGAACCAGCTTGTTCTATCGATTGAATGAAAACCCTGGTTTTTGGGCTATCACAGCTGGCTCTTTGAATTTGCCGCGCGGCCAGAAGATTTCTCGAGAAATCTTCATTGATAGCAAACCTGATTATTATGCCTTGGCGGGACAACACACTCGCTTAACTGGTGAAGAATTTTTCGCCTCTTTGCAGGATGTATAAAGATGACTGATTGGCTTACAGATTACGAAACAAAACGCGACGCGTTAATTGCAGCAAATGCCTATGACCCTGAACATGAACGTGCCAATTGTGGCGTTGGTCTGGTGGCGTCAATTGACGGAACGCCGCGGCGAGATGTTGTTGAAAAGTCGATACAGGCTCTGAAGAATGTCTGGCATCGCGGTGCTGTTGATGCCGATGGAAAAACTGGTGATGGGGCAGGTATTCGCCTTGATATCCCGCAAGAATTTTTCCGCGCTCAAGTTGAAGAAACAGGGCATAAGGCTAGTTCTGCCAAAATCGCTGTTGGTATGATTTTCTTGCCCCGTACGGATTTTAATGCGCAAGAGGCCGCCCGTACTATTGTTGAATCTGAACTTTTGAAAGAAGGTTTTTACATTTACGGATGGCGGCAAGTTCCTATAAATATTGACATAATTGGAGAAAAGGCAAAGGCGACTCGTCCTGCGATTGAGCAGGTGTTGTTCCGAGACCCCAAGGGACGCAAAGGCAATGCATTGGAGCGTGAGCTTTATATCGTTCGTCGCCGAATTGAAAAGCGCGTCATAGATGAAGCCATTCCAAGTTTTTATGTATGCTCTCTTTCGGTTCAAACCTTGATCTATAAGGGCATGTTCCTGGCTCAGGACATTGATAATTTTTATACGGATTTAAAAGACGAGCGCTTTATTTCTCGCGCGGCTATTTATCATCAGCGTTATTCAACAAATACTTTCCCACAATGGTGGCTAGCCCAGCCTTTTCGAATGTTGGCGCATAATGGCGAAATTAATACGTTAAAAGCCAACCGAAATTTAATGAAAAGCCATGAAATAAAAATGGCCAATAGCGTCTTTGCGGAACGCGCCGCGGATGTGAAACCTATCATCCAAAAAGGCAGTTCTGACTCGGCCGCTCTTGACGCTGTTTTCGAGCTGCTTGTGCGTGCAGGGCGATCAGCTCCGATGGCTAAAACACTACTTGTTCCTGAAGCCTATTCTAAGCGTGGCGATTTAATGCCTGAGAGCTGGCGTGCGCTCTACGAATATTGCAATGCTGTGATGGAACCCTGGGATGGGCCAGCGGCATTGGCGGCATATGATGGACGTTGGGTGATGGCTGGGCTTGACCGAAATGGTTTGCGCCCATTGCGATATTCAATCACGTCGAGCGGCATTCTGGCTGTGGGTTCAGAAGCGGGGATGTGTCCTTTAGATGAGCGTGACATCATTAAGAAAGGGGCGCTTCGCCCGGGCCGTATGATTGCTGTCGATTTAGAGGAAGGTAAATTTTACACCTCTACTGAGATTATGAATGAGCTGGCAGAGAAGCGGCCTTATAAAAAATGGTTAAAGAAAGTTGTTAATTTGGATGACACATTGGCAGGTCCCGAGCCTGCGCCAAGCCTATCAGGTGAAGGGCTTGTCCGTCGTCAAATGTCCTGTGGTCAGACATTAGAAGACCAAGAGCTGATCCTTTCACCTATGGGCGAGACAGGGAAAGAGTCTATTGGCTCTATGGGAGATGATACACCACTGGCTGTGTTGTCAGATATTTATCGGCCATTATCGCATTATTTTCGCCAGAATTTCTCACAAGTGACGAACCCGCCTATTGACCCATTGCGCGAAACACGAGTGATGGGGCTGAAAACACGATTCCGTAATTTGCGTAATATCTTGGCGGAAACAGGTAGTCAGACTCGTGAAATGTATGTTCTTGACAGTCCTGTTCTTACAAATGGCATGTTTGAACGCTTTGCCGAAATGGTCGGGTCAAAGAAGATTGCGATGCTGGATTGTACATTCCCTGTTGCAGACACAGAAGACTCATCGGGTAGGGCCTTACGCGATACCTTGCGCCGCATCAGAGAAGAGGCGGTTGCGGCCGTTAAAAAGGGTGTTGAGAACATCGTTTTAACAGATGAAAACACAAATGAAGACCGCGCTGCTGCGCCAATCATTCTGTGTACGGGCGCTGTCCAAACAGCCTTGGTGAATGAGGGCCTGCGCGCGTCTTGTTCAATTCTTGTGCGGTCTGCCGAATGTATGGATACTCATTATTTTGCTGTTCTTATTGGGGCAGGGGCCACTGCGGTTAACGCTTATATGGCACAAGATTCACTGGTTGAACGTGTCAATCGTGGCTTGCTGGATATGAACTCTGACGAAGCTGTGGCACAATATAAGGCGGCCATTGAAGGCGGCTTGTTGAAGATTATCTCTAAAATGGGAATTTCCGTTATTTCCTCATATCGGGGTGGTAATAATTTTGAAGCGATTGGTCTTTCTCGTGCCTTGGTCGGTGCCAATTTCCCTGGTATGGCAAGCCGTATTTCTGGGATTGGTCTTGCGGGTCTTGAAGCTAAAATTCTAGAAATGCATGAACGCGCTTATGACCCCGCCGTGGTCAGATTGCCTATTGGCGGTTTATACCGCGTGCGGGCCAAAGGCGAGCGTCACGCCTATCAAGCAGATATGATCCACATGCTACAAGAGGCTGTCAGTCGTGAGGATTATGAGCTTTATAAAAACTACGCCAAAGTCGTAAATACCGCAAAGCCCATACAAATCAGAGACTTGTTAGCTTTGAAACCTTCGGCAAAGCCTATTCCATTACATCGCGTTCAAAGCGTGAATGAAATTCGCAGGCGTTTTTGTACCCCTGGCATGTCGCTTGGTGCATTATCGCCAGAAGCGCATGGAACTTTGAATATAGCGATGAACCGCATTGGGGCGAAGTCAGTATCAGGCGAGGGCGGTGAAGATAGAGCGCGGTATAAACCTTTACCCAATGGAGATAACCCTAACTCTGCTGTGAAACAAATCGCTTCAGGCCGCTTTGGTGTGAATGCCGAGTATTTGAATAAATGCCGGGAAATCGAAATCAAAGTCGCCCAAGGGGCTAAACCAGGTGAAGGCGGGCAATTGCCTGGCTTTAAAGTCACGGAAATGATCGCGAAATTCCGGAATGCGACTCCAGGCGTCACATTAATTTCGCCGCCGCCGCATCATGACATTTACTCTATCGAAGACTTGGCGCAGCTGATTTACGATTTAAAGCAGATTAACCCAACAGCCCGTGTCGCCGTTAAGTTGGTCGCCTCTTCAGGTGTTGGTACGATTGCTGCGGGTGTCGCCAAGGCAAAAGCGGATACAATCTTAATTGCGGGTCATAATGGCGGGACTGGGGCTTCACCCAATACGTCATTAAAATATGCAGGCCTGCCATGGGAATTAGGGCTTTCAGAAGCACATCAAGTTTTGACGCTAAATAATCTACGCGGCGCGGTCACATTACGGACCGATGGTGGTCTGAAAACGGGGCGTGATATCGTTATTGCTGCGCTTTTAGGCGCAGAGGAATACGGCATCGGAACCCTGTCATTAGTGGCTATGGGCTGTATAATGGTGCGCCAATGCCACTCAAATACATGCCCTGTTGGGGTTTGTGTTCAAGATCCAGCTCTGCGGGAGAAATTCACAGGGTCGCCAGAGAAAGTCATTAACTTGATGACGTTCATTGCCGAGGAAGTTCGTGAAATTCTAGCCGAGCTTGGCGTTGAGACTTTGGATGAAATTATCGGCCGAACTGATTTATTGACTCAAGTCTCTCGCGGTGCGGAGAACCTAGATGATCTGGATTTAAACCCCATCTTGGCGAAAATTGATAATGATCGTGTCAAAGATACGCGTAACACAAGAATTGAAGTGCCCGACACGCTGGATGTTCAAATTGTTGCTGATGCGCAGCCCTTCTTTGAGAGCGGAGAAAAAACCTATCTGACATATGGTGTGCAAAACACGCACCGGGCGGTAGGAACACGCACAAGCTCGCATATCTATAACACTTTCGGTATCGAAGGGGCCGCCGATGGCCAATTAACGGTTCGGCTCCGTGGGTCTGCGGGACAGTCATTAGGGGCTTTCGGTATGAAGGGCCTTAGGATTTGCGTGGATGGCGATGCTAATGACTATGTCGGTAAAGGTTTGTCTGGGGCAGAAATTATTGTTGCGCCTCAAGGCCATACAAAGATTGACACACATAATAGCGCCATCATCGGTAATACTTGCCTTTATGGGGCGACCAAAGGCATGCTTCTGGCCGCTGGCCGTGCAGGCGAGCGCTTCTGCGTGCGTAACTCTGGTGCTGTAACAGTGGTCGAGGGCTGCGGCTCCAATGGTTGTGAGTATATGACAGGCGGTATTGCTGTTATTCTCGGGCCAGTCGGCGATAATTTCGGCGCGGGTATGACGGGCGGCATGGCTTATATTTATGATGTAGGTGCGCAATTCGAAAAAGCTATCAACCCAGATAATGTTATCTGCCAGCGGTTTAGTTCCGAGTATTATGAAGAAGAGTGTAAAGACCTCATCCGTAAACACGCCGAGATGACAGGTTCAGAATTCTCCAAAAAGCTCTTGGATGAATGGGAGTTAGAACGCGGACATTTCTGGCAGGTTGTGCCAAAGGAAATGCTAACGCGTCTGGCTGTGCCTTTGGTGGACGCGGCTGAGTAAGACTGCACCCTACCATTGAAGTATCAAGAAGATATGGGCCTAGCGCCCATATTTTTTTAGAAAATCTGAAAGGTCGTCATAGAGCCCATCTTTATTAGCGTGCTGGGCATAAGCCGAAGCTTGAGATAACCACTCACCCGTACTGGGGCGAACTTCTTGGAGTGCTTCTTTGAAGTGAGTTGCCGAAAGAGGCGCGATAGACCCTGTCTCGTCGCTTTCTTCAATAGCGTAATCAAGTGCTGTATCTACAAGGCCAATGAGGTCGGCCCCTGAAAAGCCCGAGCTTTTTGCTATAACAAAAGATAAATCCAAGTTTTCCTCAACAGGGCGGTCTTCCAGCTGGTTTTGCAAGATAAATCGACGTGCCAACTTGTCTGGCGGTGGAACAAAGATAGTTCTGTCAAAACGCCCGGGCCGGCGAAAGGCCGTATCAAGCGACCAAGGCACATTCGTGGCGCCAAGCATAAGTACGCCTTCATTGTCAGATTCAAACCCATCCATTTCTGTCAATAACGCTGAAACAGTTGTGTTCACGTGATGGCTATCGCCAAACTCGCGTTTTTGCGCAAGAGCCTCTACTTCATCAAAAAAAATGACTACTGGTTTATTGTTGCGGGCGCGAGCGAACATTTCGACAATGTTTTTCTCAGAACTGCCAATCCAGCGATCTAAGATATCTGCGGCTTTGATATTCATGAAGTTGGCATTGCACTCATGGGCCAAGGCCTTTGCCAGCATGGTTTTACCGCAACCGGGAGGGCCATACATCAAAACACCGCCACCAGATCGCTTTTTAAACTTTGCGAAAAGCTCTTTCTTTAAAAAGGGGTTTATAATGCGGCGGCGCATTTGCTGTTTTACTTTTTCTAGGCCGCCAATATCGTCAAAACATAATGAATTTTGACCCGGCCTCGTATTTTCGAGTTTTGGAGCGCTAATATCATTACTGGCACTGGCCAGACTGATAACATTGGAGGGGAGGTCATCATTAGACGTGTTTTCCCAAAGGGCGGCCATGTCATTATCGCCAGCTTCTTTTAATAATTCTGAGATACGTTCACGTAGACGCGTATCTGAGTAATCCTTCGGGTTCACATCCTTTAATCCCTCGATGATAAGGGCGCTGTCTGGTGCGTTATCAAGTAGAGCCACTAAGCCAGACAGTAGCCCCGCTTGCCCGGGAGTGCTGATAACGACGGCTCGCATTTGTTGTATGGCCGTTTTGGAGTCTATATGGCTCGTCATCGATTAGTAATCCCTGTTCAAGCTAATATTATTTTTCTTTTTGGCGCGCCTAAGGCCGACATGCTGAAAGCCAAATAGCAAATATAGTGTAAAGCCGATATTTCCAAAGAGAATAAGAGCGTTAAGGGCCGGAACATTAATATTGAGGGCATCCATCGTAAGAGGAATAGCCATTGCGATAATTATTCCTATTGCCATAAATAGATAGTTGAAAGGGATACGAACCAGATAGGGTAGACGGGTTACAAAGCTCGCATTAAGCACCAAAAAAGACATCGCTCCCCAGAAAAGAGGTATAAGACCCATCGTCGCCACAATGATGACTTCATTATAAGCGGGGGCCATTGGAGGGTTGATTTCTTTAGCGCGTTTCGCTTGCTTAATGGCCGATGGCAGGTGCCCAGTAAGAACATTTGTCACAGACATATCATATAATAAGTCTGCATCCATTGGACTTTCTTTCAAAGCTTGTGACAACATTTTCCGAGAGGTGAAGATATGCCCTGAATCTGCGTGCATATCGCTCTCTAGGGCGTCCAGCCATTTCGAATCAAAACGACCGCTCTCTCTTGCTATGGCGATTAGTTTTCGGGTCTCCTTGGGGCGTTTAAAGGCATAAGCATATAGTAGTTCTGCGCGTTGAAGTTCAAAGGGGTGATTGCCAAGCCGGGTTTGTAGCAATTTAAAGGTCTTGGTTGCTTCTTGCTTTCTTTTCAAAAGGCAGAGGGCATGAAGGTGGGAGACATTAGCGTAAGGGCAATTTGGGAGGCGCTCAAGACGCCATAAAGCGAGCGCAAGAGCTCTATCAAATTCTGCGTCTATAGTGCGGATTTCATAGAGGACTTCAAAGGCTTCTAAGTGGTCATCTTGTTTTTTTAAAACTTCTTGGGAAAGTTCTTTGGCCCGAGCGTAATTTCCTGCTCTTAACATAGCTTCAGCTGTGACGATTTTTGCGTCTAAATCTTCGGCCACAGCCTGCTCCCTCGAACGACGATTCGTAAAAATAAACTAATGGCACGTCAAGCGCGTTATCAAATATATGAGGCGTGGCTATCTTGCTCTCATATGGGAAAGGCTATCTATTTTCATTTTTTGTTGCCGTCATGAGGTGAAGGGAAGGGCGCGGTAAGGACACGTCTATAGGTGAGGTAAAGCCTCTCATGTTAAATATTTCGTAGAGTGCCAAATATATGGCCGCCACTGCTGGCAGCAAACTATGAAGCAATTTTAAGTTAAGCGTCGAAGACAGAGCCATTCAGGCCTGCGAAATAGGCTGTTTAAGGGGTAGAACTAACGCCAAGTGGGCTCTAATTAAAACTGCGACTTATTCGCAATTAATCAAGGGGTTATCGGGGTGGAAAACTTGCAAAATTCCCCGTAAACGAAGGTTGCAATCGTGTTTGGCTGTCTCTAGGTTCCGACCGATTATGAACAGAGAGTAAGATGTGAGTCTTTTTATGGATTCGACTGCATCTGCCTAAGCCGTAAGAGTTTTCATGAACGATTTTTTGCTGGAATATCTCCCGGTTATTATCCTTTTCGGTATTGCTACGGCGCTTAGTCTGTTGTTTTTGATAGCCGCAAAGATATTTGCGCCTGCGAGCCCTGACAGTGAAAAGGTGTCCACTTATGAATGTGGGTTTAATGCCTTTGATGATTCCCGCATGAAGTTCGATGTGCGGTTTTACCTCGTAGCCATTCTGTTTATTATTTTTGATATCGAAGTTGCCTTCCTCTTTCCATATGCCGTGACGTTGGATCAAGTTGGTTTTTGGTCTTGGGCGGTCGTGATGATTTTCTTGGCTGAATTGGCGGCGGGATTGGCTTATGCATGGCAGCGCGGCGCGTTGGATTGGGAATAGGGCGGAGATTTAAGATGACAATTATTACGCCTGATAGTCCTTCATTTGGAATGGCGGCTCGCGACATGGGTACGCCAGCCTATGACCCTAAAAAGCATGACCCGTTCTTTGATGGATTGTCTGACCAACTCGCTGATAAAGGCTTTATTACAGCGGCTTCAGATGATCTTGTTACTTGGGCGCGGACTGGCTCTCTTATGTGGATGACCTTTGGGTTGGCTTGCTGCGCCGTAGAGATGATGCAGGCGTCAATGCCACGTTATGATGTCGAGCGTTTTGGATTTGCCCCGCGTGCGTCCCCTCGCCAATCTGATGTAATGATTGTTGCGGGCACACTTACAAATAAAATGGCACCTGCGCTTCGCAAGGTTTATGACCAAATGCCAAACCCTCGATATGTGATTTCTATGGGGTCATGTGCGAATGGTGGTGGGTATTATCATTATTCATATGCTGTTGTGCGCGGTTGTGACCGTATTGTTCCTGTTGACGTTTATGTGCCGGGTTGTCCTCCGACGGCTGAGGCTCTCGTTTACGGAATTTTGCAGTTGCAAAAGAAAATTCGCCGTGAAGGGAATATTGAGCGTTAGTCATGGAAGATCTCAAGGACCATATTGTTGACTTGCTAGGGGATGCGGTCAATTCAGCTGAAATTCAATTTGGCGAGCTGCTCATCAATGCGCGCCGTGCCGAAATCGTCAAAGTTATTACGTTTTTACGCGATGACCCAATTTGTAAATTTGCCTCTTTGATTGATATTTGCGGTGTTGATTACCCTGCGCGTGAACGTCGCTTTGATGTGGTTTATCACATGCTGTCTATGGCACATAATGTACGTATTCGCGTGAAGGTCACGACGGATGAAGAGCATCCTGTTCATTCCATTTCAGCGGTGTTTCCGAATGCGGATTGGTATGAGCGCGAAGCTTTTGACATGTATGGTATCGTCTTTGACCAGCATCCTGATTTGCGCCGGATTCTTACGGATTATGGGTTCGAGGGGTATCCATTACGCAAGGACTTCCCGCTCTCTGGTTTTGTGGAAGTGCGATATGATGAAGAGCGTAAGGCTGTGATTTATGAGCCTGTAAACTTGCCGCAAGAATATCGAAGCTTTGACTTTATGTCACCATGGGAGGGTGCGAAATATATCCTGCCCGGAGATGAGAAAGTGGAGAAGGCGTAATGGCGACTCAAGAAGCCTCTCTCGAAGGTGATGATCGTAACTTCACCATTAACTTTGGGCCACAGCATCCTGCGGCGCATGGTGTGCTCCGTCTTGTCCTTGAACTCGAGGGCGAAATTGTCGAGCGCGTTGACCCGCATATTGGACTCCTCCACCGCGGGACAGAAAAGCTAATCGAACATAAGACATATCTGCAGGCTATCCCGTATTTTGACCGCTTGGATTATGTTGCTCCGATGAACCAAGAGCATGCGTTTTGTTTGGCGATTGAAAAGCTGGCCGATATTGGTGTGCCACGCCGCGCGCAATTTATCCGGGTTTTGTATTCGGAAATCGGCCGTATTCTCTCGCATATGCTCAATGTCACGACGCAAGCGATGGATGTTGGTGCTCTGACGCCGCCTGTTTGGGGGTTTGAAGAGCGTGAAAAACTGATGGTGTTTTACGAACGCGCATGTGGCTCGCGTATGCACGCCAATTACTTCCGCCCCGGCGGTGTTCATCAGGATCTTCCGCCTGCGCTTATTGATGACTTGCTCGTGTGGTGTGATGAGTTCCCGCAAAAGCTCAAAGATATCGAGACGCTTTTAACGGAAAACCGTATTTTCAAGCAGCGCAATGTTGATATTGGTGTGGTCTCAAAGCAAGATTGTTATGACTGGGGGTTCTCTGGTGTGCTTGTTCGTGGTTCGGGTATTCCTTGGGATCTCCGTCGTTCACAGCCTTATGAAGTTTACTCTGAGCTCGATTTCAAAATCCCTCTCGGTAAAAATGGCGATTGCTATGACCGTTACCTCTGCCGTGTTGAGGAAATGTATGAATCTGTTAAAATCATGCGTCAGTGTCTAGAGATGATGCCGGAAGGCCCCGTTATGACGGCGGATAACAAGTTTACGCCGCCGCGCCGTGCAGAGATGAAGCAGAGCATGGAAGCTCTTATTCATCACTTTAAGCTCTATACAGAAGGTTTTCATGTGCCAGCTGGCGAGGTTTACACTTTTGTTGAAGCGCCAAAAGGTGAGTTTGGAGTGTATCTTGTTTCGGACGGTACGAATAAGCCGTATCGCTGCAAAATTCGCGCGCCAGGATTTCCGCATTTGGCCGCTATGGATTATTTGAATAAAGGGCATATGCTCGCTGATGTTTCGGCCATTCTGGGCTCGCTTGACATCGTGTTCGGAGAAATTGACCGATGAGTGCTCGCCGCCTAGCTATACGTCAGCCTGAGGAATTTAAAATTTCTGCTAAGGCGACCAAGGAAATTAAAAAGTGGATTGAAAAATATCCGGAGGGACGTCAGCGTTCTGCCCTAATTCCTGCGCTTTGGATTGTTCAAAAAGATGCCGATGGATGGTTACCTGAAAAGGCACTTCGGGCTGTCGGCGATATGCTGGGCATGGCCTATATCCGTGTTTACGAAGTGGCGACGTTCTATACTATGTTCAATCTAGAGCCTGTCGGGACGCATTTTGTGCAAATGTGTGGAACGACGCCTTGTTGGCTTCGCGGCTCTGATGAGCTGAAGGCGATGCTTGAGCGAAAAATTGGCCCTCAAAAAACATTGTCCAAAGACGGTAAGCTCTCATGGCTCGAAGTTGAGTGTTTGGGGGCATGTGCAAATGCACCTATGGTTCAGATTTCGAATGATGATGGGGATCATTATTATGAGGATTTGACCGCAGAGGGGCTTGAAGCTGTACTTGATGCTTTTGTGGCGGGGGAGACGCCGAAGGCAGGACCGCAAAATGGCCGTCATACGTCAGAGCCAGAGGGCGGCGCCATGGCGCTTACGACAGAAAACTTGTCTAAGGCTCGTCGTAAGCTTGTTAAGTTGCCAAATGCTGAAACAAAAGCTGCAATAAATTATTACGAATGGGACCCGAAAGAACGCCGTGCTACAAAGGGTGGGTGGGTTGACCCAGCATCCAAGGCAAGTCGGGACCCGAAAAAACGTCCTGCTAATCATGGGAAAGATTTGTCCGCAGGTCTTGTTGAACAATCACATTTTGCAGGCCGTCCAAAGCGAGCGTCAAAGCCTGTCGCGGAAAAACCACAAGTTATATATAAAGATGGCCCAACAGATGGTGCGCCTGATGACCTCAAAAAAATTAAAGGTATAGGGCCAAAATTTGAAGCTGAGTTAAACGCCAAGGGTATCTATTATTACCGCCAAATTGGTGCGTGGAAAGTCGCTGACATTAAGGTTATTGAAGAGGATGCTATGGCGCGCTTCCCGGGCCGTATTAAGCGCGATGAGTGGGTGAAGCAGGGTAAAACCTTGGCGAAAGCGGCGGCCAAACCAGCGGCTACAAAGGCATCAACAAAGAAGGCTAAATCATAATGGCTGAATTGTTACAGGATAAGGACCGGATTTTTCAAAACCTTTATGGTTTGAAAGATTGGCGGTTGGATGCGGCTCGTGATCGCGGTGCATGGTATGGCACTTCAGCTATGCTTGAGCAGGGCAAAGATTGGCTTATTAATCAAGTTAAAGCCTCGGGCCTTCGCGGGCGCGGCGGCGCGGGTTTCCCGACAGGTCTTAAGTGGTCTTTCATGCCGAAAGAAGTCGGAAAACGTCCACATTATCTTGTGGTTAATGCTGATGAGTCTGAGCCCGGGTCTTGTAAAGACCGCGATATTCTTCGTCATGATCCGCACTTGTTGATTGAGGGTTGCCTAGTTGCGTCATTCGCCATGCAAGCCAAAGCCTGTTACATCTATTTGCGCGGTGAGTATATTCTTGAGCGCAACCGCTTACAGGCTGCGATTGATGAGGCCTATGCTGCGGGGCTAGTTGGCAAAAACGCTTGTGGCACAGGTTATGATTTTGACATTTATATGCATCATGGGGCGGGGGCTTATATTTGCGGTGAGGAGACGGCTCTGCTCGAATCTCTTGAGGGCAAAAAAGGACAACCTCGATTAAAGCCACCATTCCCAGCGGGGGCTGGCCTTTACGGTTGTCCGACTACTGTGAATAATGTTGAGTCTATTGCTGTCGTGCCAACAATCTTACGTCGCGGCGTCGATTGGTGGACTCAATTTGGCCGTGATAACAATAAAGGTACCAAGGTCTTTTCTATCTCTGGTCATGTTAGCAAGCCTTGTAATATTGAAGAAGCTCTTTCAATTCCTATGAAGACACTTCTTGAAGAATATGCAGGCGGTGTTCGTGGTGGATGGGATAATTTGAAGTGCGTTATTCCAGGTGGTTCCTCTGTTCCGCTACTGCCAAAGGAAATCTGCGATACGGTGTTAATGGATTTTGATGCATTGCGTGAGCAACAATCAGGATTGGGCACAGCCGCTGTCATCGTCATGGATAAGTCCACGGATGTGATTAAAGCGATTGCGCGGTTAAGCTATTTCTACAAGCATGAGAGCTGTGGTCAGTGTACACCTTGCCGTGAGGGTACGGGTTGGATGTGGCGCGTTATGGAACGTATGGTCGCGGGTAATGCTGAAACCTCTGAAATTGATATGCTTCTCGATGTGACTAAGCAAGTCGAGGGTCACACAATTTGCGCACTTGGTGACGCGGCGGCATGGCCTATTCAGGGCTTAATCCGTCACTTCCGTCATGAGATTGAAGAACGCATAGATTTATATCGTGCGAATAAACCCGTATTCGTGCAGGCGGCGGAGTAGATATGTCTGAGCTACGCAAAATCATGATTGATGGTGTCGAGCACGATGTGCCCGGCGAATATACATTAATGCAAGCCTGCGAAGAATTTGGCGGCGCAGAAATTCCGCGCTTCTGTTACCACGAACGTCTGTCTGTCGCTGGTAACTGCCGTATGTGCCTTGTTGAGTGGGTCGGTGCACCAAAGCCGCAAGCTTCATGCGCGCTAACCGTCAATGACCTTCGCCCGAACCGCGACGGTACGCCTGCGCATATTCGTACGAATTCTGAAACGGTGAAAAAAGCCCGTGAAGGCGTGATGGAATTCCTGCTTATCAATCACCCATTGGATTGCCCAATTTGTGACCAAGGCGGCGAATGTGACCTTCAGGACCAAGCGATGGCTTATGGCCGCGACAGTTCGCGTTTCGAAGAAAATAAACGCGCCGTAGATGATAAAAATATGGGGCCACTCGTTAATACGATTATGACCCGCTGTATTCAGTGTACGCGCTGTGTACGTTTCGTAACTGAGGTTGCAGGGGTTCAGGAAATTGGTCTTGCTTCACGCGGAGAAGATGCTGAGATTACAACATATCTTGAGCAATCATTGACGTCTGAGCTTTCTGGTAATGTTATCGATCTTTGTCCAGTCGGCGCGCTGACATCCAAGCCTTACGCCTTTAATGCTCGGCCTTGGGAACTTGAAAAGATGGAATCCGTCGATGTAATGGATGCGGTGGGGTCTAATATTCGTATTGATAGTCGCCGCGGAGCTGTTCTACGTATTTTGCCTGTCGTCAATGATGATGTGAACGAAGAGTGGATTTCTGATAAAACACGTTTCGTTTGGGATGGTCTTGCACGTCAACGCCTTGACCGCCCGTTT
The DNA here is from genome assembly GCF_003634015.1 of Litorimonas taeanensis. Classification (NCBI taxonomy): domain Bacteria; kingdom Pseudomonadati; phylum Pseudomonadota; class Alphaproteobacteria; order Maricaulales; family Robiginitomaculaceae; genus Litorimonas; species Litorimonas taeanensis. The sequence continues at coordinate 1,038,964 of NZ_RBII01000001.1, read as the reverse complement.
ATCCGCGAAAATGGTAAATTGCGTCCAGCCAGTTGGGACGAAGCCTTAGCTGTTGTCGCGACTAAAATGTCTGGAGATGTTGAAAAAATTGGCGTTATCGCAGGGGATATGTGTGATGCGGAGAGTTTGAAAGCGCTCAAAGACTTATCAAATGGATTGGGGATTCAGAATTTAGACTGTCGACAAGATGGATCCATTTTAGGGGGCGGGGCGCGTCAATCTTATTTATTCAACACGACGATTGCGGGTGTTGAAGAGGCGGACGCAATTTTGCTCATTGGCACGAACCCGCGTCATGAGGCGCCGCTTGTGAATACACGTATTCGTAAAGCTTGGCTTTCAGGTGGGACAGAAATCGGCGTGATTGGTGAAGCGGCTGATTTGACTTACGAATATGAACATATTGGCTCCTCTGCGGCAGATTTGGACAAGTTCACAAAGGCACGCAAAGGGTTTGCAAAAACATTTAAGGCGGCAAAGAACCCAGTCATCATTGTAGGAGCAAATGCGCTCCGTGGTGAAGCTGGCAAAGCGCTATTGAATGCTATTGGTCAAGTGGCGTCCAAAGTTGTGCGTGCTGATTGGAATGGCTTTAATGTGCTTCACACAGCGGCCTCTCGTGTTGCTGGTTTAGACATGGGTTTCATTCCGGGTGAGGGGGGCAAGTCAACTGATGAGATTCTAGATGGCGCTGTGTCAGGTGATATTGAGACCGTCTATCTCTTAGCGGCTGATGAAATCGATACATCAAAGCTTAAGAATGCTTTTGTTGTTTATCAGGGGCATCATGGCGACAATGGTGCGCATGTTGCTGACGTGATTTTACCGGGTGCAGCTTACACGGAAAAAGACGGGATATATGTGAATATGGAAGGCCGCGTACAGCTCGGCTCTCGCGCCGTTGCACCGAAAGGTGAAGCCAAAGAAGATTGGGCGATTATTCGCGCACTTTCAGGTCATATGAACCGTACTCTGCCTTATGATAATTTAAACGCATTGCGGGAAGTTCTCTTTGCCGATCACCCAAGCTTTATGAGCCTTGATAAGGCGGCAGGTATTGAAGGTGTAGACTCCTTTGATCCGAAAGCCATGGGCGTTGCAGGCGACTTGTCTGATGCGGCTCTTTTAAATCCAGTTACAGATTTTTATATGACAAACCCCATTGCGCGGGCTTCGACTGTGATGGCCGAGTGCTCCGCTGTGATATCGGGCGATGATGTGAAAGAGGCGGCGGAATAATGGCTGATCTTTTAACAATAATGACTGCTGTTCAGGCTCCGATTTCTGCGACAGGAGCGTTCTGGGGGGAATTAGACCCACTACTTTGGTTTGGGTTGAAGTTCTTGCAAGTTCTTGGTTTTGTTTTGGTTTTGGCGCTGCTTGTTGCGGCGCTCGTCCTTGCTGACCGGAAAATATGGGCTGCTGTTCATATGCGCCGAGGCCCCAATGTGGTGGGGGCGTTTGGTCTCTTGCAAACAATTGCAGATGCCTTGAAGTTTTTCTTCAAAGAGATTGTTGTCCCTGCTGGATCCGATAAGTTTCTCTTTATCCTAGCGCCTGTGTTGACCCTCGTTATGGCATTTTTGGCTTGGGCGGTTATTCCTGTGGCTCCTGGTTGGGTCATTTCTGATATTAATATTGGTGTTTTATACGTTCTCGCGATCAGCTCGCTTGGTGTTTATGGCATTATTATCGGGGGCTGGGCATCCAATTCGAAGTATCCTTTTATGGGCGCGCTACGGTCTGCTGCGCAAATGGTCTCTTATGAGGTATCGATTGGCTTCATCATTCTGACGGTGATTTTCTTGGCTGGGTCTATGAACCTAACTGATATTGTTAATCAGCAATCAGGTGGTTTGTTTAACTGGAATATGTTCCGCTTAAACCCTGTCGGCGAATATGGTCTTTGGAACCTACTTTTATTTCCTGTTATGTTTTATATGGGTGTGCTGTTCTTTATCTCAGCACTGGCGGAATCGAACCGTCCACCATTTGATTTGCCCGAAGCGGAATCTGAATTGGTTGCTGGGTATCAGGTTGAGTATTCTTCAACACCTTTCTTGATGTACTTCTTTGGCGAATATGTGAACATCATGCTGCTTTGCTCTATGATGACAATTTTATTCTTGGGGGGCTGGCACGCGCCTGTTGAATTTGGTTTCCAAATTTTCCCGCCTTTCTTTTGGTTCTTTTTGAAAACCTCTTTCTTGTTTTTCTTATTTGCTATGGTGAAGGCGATTGTACCGCGTTACCGCTATGACCAATTGATGCGTTTAGGGTGGAAAGTATTCTTACCTACGTCCTTATTGGCGGTCGTGTTCGTCTCCACATTCGTTGTTTTTCTTAGCGACAAGATTTAGGGGACTGTGATGAATATAGCCCGAATTAAACAAGCGGCTCGAGGCGCTTTGCTCCTTGATTTTATTGGCGCTTTTGTGTTGGCGATGAAATATTTCTTCCGTCCAAAGGTAACCATTAATTACCCTTTTGAGAAAGGCCCGATTTCTCCACGTTTTCGCGGAGAGCATGCGCTTCGACGTTATGCGAGTGGTGAAGAACGTTGTATCGCTTGTAAGCTTTGCGAAGCAATCTGTCCGGCTCAGGCCATTATGATTGAAGCAGAACCTCGTCCAGATGGATCACGCCGCACAACGCGCTATGATATCGATATGGTCAAATGTATTTACTGCGGACTTTGCCAAGAAGCGTGCCCCGTAGACGCTATTGTTGAGGGACCTAATTATGAATTTGCGACTGAAACCCGCGAAGAACTTTATTATGACAAGGACAAGCTGCTTGCGAATGGAGATCGCTGGGAGCGTGAAATTGCTAAAAATCTGGCCTTAGATGCCCCATATCGTTAAAGCCGCCACAAAGGATTATCAGCTGAATCAAAATCAGCAAAAGGACCTGAAATCGTGATTATTGCTCTCTCATTTTATTTGCTCGCGGCCGTTGCCGTTGCGGCTGCCTTTATGGTGGTTGCTGCGCGTAACCCCGTGCATTCTGTTATGTATTTGATCCTAACTTTCTTTTCTGCGGCAGGATTGTTCATCCTAATGGGGGCAGAGTTTTTAGCTTTGCTTTTAGTGATGGTGTATGTTGGGGCTGTCGCTGTGTTATTCTTGTTTGTCGTTATGATGCTCGACGTTGATTTCGTTGAGTTGAAACAAGGCTTTTTGTCATATTTGCCAATGGGCGCGTTAGTGGCTGCAATATTGCTCTTGGAGATGATTTTGGTCGGCGGCGCCTATGTAGCCGGCGAGACTCAAACGGTTGTTGTGCGTGAATTAGATGAATCCAACCTCGAACGTTTCGGAGAGGTCCTTTATACTCAATATGCTGGTATGTTTGAGGCGGCAGGGATTGTGCTGTTGGTCGCCATGATTGGTGCAATCGTATTGACTCTTCGTGAGCGCGAAGGGGTTAGAAAACAAAATGCCATGGATCAAATGGCACGAACGCGCGAGGACGGTGTTGAGCTTATCGATATCGAACCTGGCCAAGGCCTCGGATAGGAGCAGATCATGGTTATTGGGCTGTCACATTATCTGGTCGTTGCGGCGATCTTATTTACAATCGGGGTTTTCGGCATTTTCGTAAACCGTAAAAACGTCATTATTATTTTGATGTGCGTTGAACTCATTCTTTTGGCTGTGAATATTAACTTCGTTGCGTTTTCAACCCATATGGCTGAGGTCGGTACGAATGACCCTATGGCCGGGCAAATCTTTGCCTTGTTTATTCTAACCGTCGCTGCCGCTGAGGCTGCTGTTGGTTTGGCTATTCTGGTGGTGTATTTCCGAAATCGCGGTAACATCGCGGTCGAAAACATCGACCTGATGAAGGGCTAAGGGCATGTTGTATCAAATTATCGTCTTTGCTCCGCTTCTCGGCGCGATTATTGCTGGATTATTAGGCACACGTTTTGGCAAACAGTTCCTGAATGAAAAATTTTCTATGAGCCTAACCACGGGCCTCTTATTTGTATCAGCACTTTTGTCATGGGTCGCTTTGTTTAAGGTCGGCTTTGGGCACAATGAAGCGCAAGTAGATGTGCTGAGATGGATGGATGTTGGTGATATGAAGGCGAATTGGGCCTTCAAAATTGATACACTAACAGCCGTGATGTTGGTGGTCGTGAACTCTGTTTCGGCGCTCGTTCATCTTTATAGCTGGGGCTATATGGAGGATGATAATTATAAGCCACGATTCTTCGCTTACTTGTCTCTCTTTACATTTGCCATGTTAATGTTGGTCACGTCCGATAACTTCATTCAGTTGTTCTTTGGTTGGGAAGGTGTTGGTCTCGCGTCATATCTTTTGATTGGTTATTACTATAAAAAACCGTCTGCTAATGCGGCTGCCATAAAAGCCTTTGTTACCAACCGTGTGGGTGACGTTGGATTGGCGTTAGGCGTTATGACTATCTTCCTCGTCTTTGGTTCTGTTGAGTTTGATACGGTCTTTAGCGCCATCGCAGATAATGCTGACAGGCGCCTACCTTTCCTTGGAATGGAATTTAACGCCATGGAATTGATCGCGGCGCTTCTGTTTATTGGAGCAATGGGTAAGTCAGCTCAATTTGTTCTGCATGTGTGGTTGCCTGACGCGATGGAAGGCCCAACACCTGTGTCAGCCCTTATCCATGCGGCGACTATGGTGACTGCTGGTGTTTTCCTCGTTTGTCGTGCGCATCCAATTTATGAAGTTGCGCCAATAACATCTGGTTTCATTACCGCTATGGGAGCCTTTACGGCGTTATTCGCGGCGACAGTGGCTTTGGTACAGAATGATATTAAGCGGGTCATTGCCTATTCGACCTGTTCACAGCTTGGCTATATGTTCTTCGCTGCAGGGGTAGGGGCCTATAATGCCGCTATGTTCCATCTGTTCACGCACGCTTTCTTTAAGGCGCTATTATTCCTATGTGCAGGCTCTGTTATTCATGCGCTGCATCATGAACAAGATATGCGCCAAATGGGTGGTATTCGTAAAAAAGTACCATGGACATATGCGGCTATGATTATCGGAACCCTCGCCATTACGGGTATTGGTATTCCGGGTACGTCTATCGGTTTTGCAGGGTTTTTCTCTAAAGATGCCATTATTGAAGCGGCCTATTCGGGAGCGGCTGAGAGTAATGCGGCAGCTTTTGCCTTCTGGATTGGTCTTGTCGCGGCACTTATGACGAGTTTCTATAGTTGGCGTTTAATCTTTATGACGTTCCACGGTAATTTTCGCGGTGATCATCATACGCTTGACCATGCCCATGAAAGCCCTTGGGTAATGCGATTGCCTCTCGTTCTTTTAAGCCTTGGTGCCGTGTTTGCAGGCGCTATTTTCTATAAATATTTTATGGGAAATACGGGTGACTTCTGGCACGGGGCTTTACCAATTGCCGCAGGGGACCACCATGCTGCGCTAGCTCCAGAATATATGGTTGCGGCGGCAGAAACTCATGCTAGCGATGGCCATCATGCGGAACCACATCCTGGAGGTTTGTTTGGGTGGCTCTTTGCTAAAGTTCATGGATATCCGTTTTGGGTGCTGCTCTTACCTCTTGTTATGTCTGTAACAGGCTTTGTTATTGCATGGTTCATGTATATCCGGGGCAGCGTTGAGGATAAGATTGCCACTATCGAAGAAACAGGCGGCGGCGTTATGTATCGCTTCCTTTTGAATAAGTGGTATATTGACGAATTATATGATGCCACAATTGTGAAGTTCACGAAATTCTTGGGCGATAAGTTCTGGAAAATTGGTGATGAGAAAATCATTGATGGCTATGGCCCTAATGGTTTTGCCAAACTTGCCGCAAATACATCTAAACGTCTTTCAAAGATTCAATCGGGCTATCTCTATCATTATGCCTTTATCATGTTGCTTGGGGTCGCTGTGCTCATTGTCGTTGCCTTTCGCGGAATAGGGGGCTGATATGTTTAATGATGTTCCTGTTCTATCCTTTCTTACATTCACGCCGCTCGTGGTCGGTGTCTTGCTCCTATTTTGGTCACGCATAGCGAAACCTGAAGCGCAAGAACAATTAGAGAAAAACTCTGTCATGGTGGCGTTGTTCGTCTCCTCAGTCGTTTTCTTTATTTCACTTCTTTTGGTGATAGATTTTGATCCGACCAATGCGGGTTTCCAATTTGAAGAAGACTCCCCTTGGCTTGGCGGTGGCATTGAATATCGACTTGGCGTTGATGGTATTTCTATTCTTTTCGTCTTGTTGACGACCTTCCTGACACCGCTCTGTATTTTTGCAAGCCAGACTTCGATTAAAGAACGCCTGCTCGAATATATGGCAGCATTTCTTATTCTGGAAAGTCTTGTCATTGGCGTGTTCTGTGCCTTGGATATGGTTTTATTCTATCTGTTCTTTGAGGCAGTGCTTATCCCAATGTTCATTATCATTGGGGTTTGGGGCGGTAAGAACCGAGTCTATGCGTCTTATAAATTCTTTCTATATACGCTCCTTGGTTCAGTTTTGATGCTTGCTGCCATTATTTACCTTTATAATCTTAGTGGACAGCAATTTGGCGAACCGACAACAGATATGCGGGTTTTGATTAACGAGCTTAAGGTTCCCCTTGGGGCACAGACTTGGCTCTGGTTGGCTTTCTTTGCATCCTTTGCTGTGAAGATGCCAATGTGGCCCGTCCACACTTGGTTGCCGGATGCTCACGTTCAAGCGCCAACGGCAGGCTCTGTGATTTTGGCCGGTATTTTGTTGAAACTTGGCGGATATGGATTTTTACGCTTCTCTTTAACATTATTCCCGAATGCTAGCTTAGAGCTCGCTCCAATAATTTATTGGATGAGTGTTATCGCGATTATTTATACCTCACTTGTTGCTTACCGACAGACAGACATGAAAAAGCTGATTGCCTATTCTTCGGTGGCGCATATGGGCTTTGTAACTCTCGGTATATTTGCTTTTAACTTACAAGGTATACAGGGCGGTATCTTCCAGATGCTATCACATGGTGTTATTTCTGGCGCGCTCTTCTTCTTGGTTGGCGTAATTTATGACAGAATGCATACTCGGGAGATCGCTTTTTACGGTGGTCTTGTTAGCAAGATGCCTGTCTATGCCGCTTTCTTCTTACTCTTCACTATGGCGAATGTGGGCCTACCGGGCACATCAGGTTTCGTCGGTGAAATTCTGACCATGGTCGGGGCTTATCAGGTTAACCCATGGCTTGCTTTCGGTGCCGCCTTTGGGATGATTTTGTCTGCGGTTTACGCACTATATCTCTACCGTGAAGTTGTGTTTGGAGAGACTGTAAACGAGAAACTCGAAGGCATTGCGGATTTAACCCGACGTGAATGGGCAATTCTTACGCCGCTCGCGATTATGACATTGGTTTTAGGTGTATATCCCTCTTTGATAACGGATATTACTGCGGCCTCTGTTGAGAACCTGATTACCAATTTTAATGCTGCCACAACCGTGGTGGAGGTGAACTAGCCATGTTGCAAACACTGTCACTTTTCGCACCAGAACTCTGGTTGGCAATTTCAGCTTCGCTCTTATTAGGCTTCGGCTATTGGGGCGGTAAAGACCGGTCTGATTTTGCGCGTTATTATGCTATTATCATTCTCATTGTTTTTGCATTGATGAGCTATGTTCTAGGAGAACCTGAAGGGTTCGCTTTCAACGAAGCTTTGATCGTCGATAGTTTTAGCCAATTTGCAAAACTGATTATTGGATTTGCGGCCGCGGCAGCGCTTTTATTTTCAAAGTCATATTTTAAGACAGAACGACTAGAGCGTTATGAATATTCTGTTCTCACGCTTTATTCTGTGTTGGGCATGTCGATAATGGCATCGTCTAATAATCTGCTTTCACTTTATATCGGTATCGAAATGCAGTCTTTGGCACTTTACGTTATGGCTGCCTTTAACCGCGATAGCCTCCGCGCTTCAGAAGCAGGGTTGAAATATTTTGTCCTTGGGGCGTTATCATCCGGATTGCTTCTATATGGTGCGTCTTTGGTTTATGGTTTTACAGGGTCTTTGGATTTTGGCACCATTGGCGCCGTCGTCAGCGACTCTGGAACAACTCCAGGTATCATCGCAGGGATGGTCTTTTTACTCTGCGGTTTGGCGTTTAAAATCTCTGCCGCACCATTCCACATGTGGACGCCAGATGTTTACGAGGGATCACCGACGCCTGTAACTGGTTTCTTTGCCTCTGCACCAAAGTTTGCGGCGATGGTTCTCATTGCCCGCGTCTTGGTCGGGCCTTTTGAAGGGATTGTTTCAAGCTGGCAGCAAGTCATTGTCGTGATTTCAGTGTTATCCATGGTTGTAGGCGTGTTTGGGGCTTTGCAGCAGACGAATATAAAGCGCCTCATGGCTTACTCTTCAATTTCCAATATGGGGTATGCTCTTGTGCCTTTAGCGGCAGGTACTGTGGCTGGTGTTCAAGGCATGCTGACCTTTATGAGTATTTATGTGATTACAACAATTGGTGTTTTTGCCCTCATATTACAAATGCGTATTCGTGATGGAATGGTCGAGCAAATTTCTGACCTTGGCGGTTTGTCAAAGTCTAATCGCGGCATGGCGATTTTGATGACGCTATTCATGTTCTCACTTATGGGAATTCCTCCAATGCTCGGCTTCTTTGGTAAACTGTTTGCCTTTTTACCAGCGGCTGACGCAGGTTTGATGCCGTTAGTCGTGATTGCCTTAGTGGCCTCGGTTATTGGTGCTTTCTATTATCTCCGTGTCGTGAAAACGATGTGGTTTGAAGATACGCGTCATGAGTTTGTAGAAGCCCCGCGTAACTTACGCTTCCTCAGCTTAGTCAGTGGCTTGTTGATTTTACCGGTTCTTTTGTTGCCATTAATCTCAACCGATGCTCGAGGTTTAATTGCCAAAGCCGCAGCTAGCCTGTTTTAGAGGCTAGACGGGATAACTCGTTTTGAAATTAGAATATTTTGAAACACTGGGGTCGACGCAGGACTATATTAAAGATTTAGCCGCCAAGGGTGAATTTGGCCCGCGTTGGGTGAGGGCTGGACTGCAAAATTCAGGCCGTGGCCGGCGAGGCCGTCCTTGGATTTCAAAGCCCGGCAATCTTTTTGCAAGTGGTATTTATCCATGGTCGGGACCGCTTATATCAAAACCATTAGCTAGCTTCGTCGTCGCTTTGGCCGTTACCGAGGTTTTGTCGACCTATATAGATCCTGCTAAAATTACACTAAAATGGCCAAATGACGTTTTGGTCGAAGGCGCGAAAATTTCAGGAATTCTCCTAGAGGGCGGTGAAGGCTGGCTTGTTATAGGCGTGGGGATGAATTTGGAGCACAACCCTGATGACTTACCTTATCCCACGACTCACCTTCTAGAGCATATGTCTGAAAACGACTTGAATGATGCTGAGCCATTATATGCAGGCGCTGACCCTATATTGGCGCAGCTCACGCAAATAATTGGGACGAAATTATCTGTATTACAGACTGAAGGTTTTGGACCGTTTCATAAAGAGTGGTTGAATAAAGCCGCCAATTTGGGTCAGGTAATAAAAGTGAATTTGGACGGCGATATTGTTGCGGGGACGTTTGAGACGCTTTCGGACAATGGGGCATTGCGGCTCCGCCTCTCGGATGGCACGATCAGAGAAATTGTGGCCGGCGATGTCCTGCTATAAACGATTAATGGAGAGAGTATGTTATTAGTCATCGATACAGGCAATACGAACACACTCTTTGCCATTCATGATGGTGATAATTGGGCCGTTGAATGGCGCATTGCTACAGACCCAACGCGAACAGCAGATGAGTATGCGGTTTGGTTCCATCAGTTGTTACAAATGCAAAACCTTAGTTTTGACTCGATTTCAGATTGCGTCATTTCCACAGTGGTACCGCAGTCACTTTTCAATATGCGTAATTTAGTACGCCGGCATTTAAAGGTTGACCCTATCATTGTCGGAGAAAGTGATGTGAAGCTTGGAATAGGCGTTCGTATTGATAATCCTGAACAAGTCGGCGCAGACAGATTGGTTACCACATTAGGGGCCGTAACGCGGTATGATGGGCCTTTGATAATTATTGATAGTGGTACGGCGACGACTTTTGATGTTGTCTCTGCTGATCGATGTTTCGAAGGTGGTATTATTGCGCCTGGAATTAATCTATCCGTCAAGGCCTTGCACGAAGCTGCGGCTCAGCTGCCTCGTATCGAAATTCGTAAACCTGAACGTATAGTTGGTAAAAATACAGTCGAAGCCATGCAGGCTGGTATATTTTGGGGTTATATAGGCCTGATTGATGGCTTAGTCGAAAAGATCAAAGAAGAGGACGGTCGTGACTTTACAGTGATTGGCACGGGCGGCGTAGCGTCGCTATTTGAAGGTGCTTCTGCGACAATTCAGCATTATGACTCGCAACTGACTATAGACGGCCTATATGAGATTTGGCGTTTGAATAAATAATTAGCCTTCACTCTATTTAGGTCAGTGCAAAAGAAAATATATGACGCAATCCAAAAAAACATTTGATGACGAATTTGTCTTTCTACCTTTGGGAGGAAGCGGCGAAATTGGCATGAATTTGAATGTTTTCGGTTTTGGTCCCGCAAATAACCGACAATGGGTGATTGTTGATATTGGCGTTACTTTTGGCGGGCCCGACACGCCAGGCGTTGAAATAATCATGCCAGATATTTCTTTTCTAGAGGAACAACGCGGAAATATTCTTGGGATAGTACTGACGCATGCACATGAAGACCATATGGGGGCCTTAGCGCGTCTCTGGCCCCGCCTGCGCTGTCCAGTCTACGCGACGCCTTTCACGATGTATTTGGTCAAAGACCGTCTGAGTGAGTTCGGACTTTTGGATAGCGTTGAGCTACGAGACGTACCGCTTAAAGGGTCGTTTAGCTTGGGCCCCTTTGACTTTGATTTGATAACGCTGACGCATTCTATTCCTGAACCTAATGCGCTTGCGATCAAAACGCCATTAGGCACCGTCTTACATACTGGTGATTGGAAAATTGATCCCGCGCCACAAATTGGTGAACCCGTTGATGAGGCTGCACTTCGCGCGTTAGGTAAAGACGGCGTTACAGCTATGATTTGCGATTCTACCAATGTTTTTTCACCCGGTGAGGCGGGCTCTGAAGAGGGCGTGCGTGAGGAAATTACAAAAGTCATCGCTGAATTTGACGGCCGTGGTGTAGCCGTTGCGGCTTTTGCATCTAATGTCGCTCGACTTGAATCTGTAATGCTGGCTGCGAAAGATAATGACCGTTCTGTGTGCCTTGTTGGCCGCTCTATGCGGCGAATGGTCGGCGCCGCCAAATCTATAGGATTACTTGAAAAGACAGGCGAACTAATCAGCGAAGAAGAGGCGAGAGCCATGCCTTCGGCCCATGTGCTTTATTTGTGTACTGGCAGCCAAGGTGAGCCGAGAGCCGCTTTATCCCGGATTGCTTCAGGCCAGCATAAAAATGTTAAATTTCATGAGGGTGATGCTGTTATCTTCTCCTCTAAAATTATTCCGGGGAATGATAAAAATATATTCGCTCTACAAAATGCGCTTGCTGATGATGGTGTGCACATAGTGACTGAAAAAGACCGACCGATTCATGTTTCAGGGCACCCCTGCCGGGACGAGTTATCGCGTATGTATGAGTGGGTGAAACCTGAAATCGCTATTCCTGTGCATGGAGAAAGACGGCATTTATTAGAACATGCTCGGCTAGCAAAGTCGCTAGGCATTCAGAAAGCTTATGCTCCCCGAAATGGTGAATTGATTAGGATAGCGCCTAAGGGGCCAGAGGTCGTAGATATTACGCCGTCGGGCCGCCTTCACCAAGACGGCCATGCAATTGTCTCATCTCTTGATCAAGGTTTGCGACTTCGTAAGAAAATGGCTTATGCAGGGCATATTTCAGTCAGTCTAGTTGTGGATCAAAAAGGCAAAATTATTAGTGGCCCAGAACCACGAATTAGTGGCTTTCCCGAAGGAAAAGAGGGCGAAATACTGGATATTCTTTTGGATGTTGTCGAAGATACGGCCCTTGAAGCCTATGACACGCTTTCGATTAAGGCGCGGAAAGAAGAAGACTTGATAGAAGATAGGCTAGCCGCGAGAATTAAACGTCGGGTACGTGAAATGACGGATAAACGCGCTATTGTTGAAGTGATTGTTCATAAGGTGAAAGCATGATTGGCTCATTAAACCATGTTGGTATTGCAGTACCGGATATTAACCAGGCTCTTGCGTTTTATCGGGATGTTCTGGGGGCAAAGGATTGCACTGAGCCAAAGGTGTTAGCGCCGCAAGGTGTGAAATATGCTTTCGTCAATTTGCCAAGTGGACAGGTAGAGCTGATTGAGCCCTATGGGGAGACATCACCAATTATTCGGTTTTTGGAGAAAAACCCGAAAGGTGGTCAGCATCACATTTGCTTTGAAGTTGAAGATATCAACGCAGCAAAAGCTTTGATGGAGACACGTGGTATGCGGGTTTTAGGAGAGCCGCGTATTGGAGCGCATGGTACACTTGTTGTTTTCTTACATCCAGGAGATGCGGGAGGTGTTTTGATAGAGTTAATGGAAAGTCACAAGACACATCAGGACAGCGATAAGGCCTGCTAATGAATCCGTTTTCTCTATTTGTTGTTTTTTTGATAATTTGGTGGACGGTTCTTTTCACGGTTCTGCCTCGCAATATTAAAGGGCAAGCCGAGAGTAATGACGTTGTAAAAGGCACTGAACCCGGCGCGCCCGTCGACAGTAATATAAAAGATAAATTCATATTAACGACAAAGATTGCGGCTGTTATATGGGTTCTCGTTTGCGGATTGATTTGGTCGGATTTAGTAAGCTGGGATATGTTTGGGGACTGGTTCCGGCGCCGCTAATCTTTCCTATTATTTTTGTCACTTAATACGGCTAAGTCTTGTTGCGCCCGACAGTTCAGGGTAAGCGAGAGATTGACTTTTATCGGATTTATTCATGCGCCTTTCTCAATATTTTCTTCCCGTTTTGAAGGAGACACCTGCTGACGCCACAATCGCGTCACATCAACTGATGTTGCGAGCAGGGATGATTAAGCAAAATAGTGCGGGTATTTATTCTTGGCTGCCGCTTGGCCTAAAAGTTCTCCGTAAAATAGAGACTATAGTTCGTGAAGAGCAGAATAGAGCCGGCGCGGTTGAAATGTTGATGCCAACCATACAAAGCGCTGATCTTTGGAAAGAGACTGGGCGTTATGATGCCTATGGCCCCGAAATGCTCCGAATTATGGATCGGCATGATCGTGAAATGCTATTTGGCCCAACGAACGAAGATATGATTACGGATATCTTCCGCAGCTATGTACGGTCATACAAAGACTTACCTAAACTTCTTTATCATATTCAATGGAAGTTCCGCGACGAACGCCGCCCACGTTTCGGCGTCATGCGGGGCCGTGAGTTTTTAATGAAGGACACTTATAGCTTCGATATTGATGAGGCGAGTGCGCGTCTTTCCTATTATAAAATGTTCGTAGCTTATTTGAACACTTTCGCGCGCTTAGGTATTAAGGCTATTCCAGTGAAAGCCGATCCGGGCCCCATTGGTGGTGACTTGACGCATGAATTCGTTATTCTTGCTGAAACGGGTGAGAGCGAAGTGTTCTGCCACAAAGACCTACTGGAAATGGCGCCTCCTGGAGAAGTCGATTTTTCAGGCGACCTGTCAGAACATGTTGATAAACGCCGAGCCCTTTACGCTGCTACGGATGAAACGCATGATGAGGAAGAGTTCAAGGCTATTCCTGCGGATAAGCAAATGACAGCCCGCGGTATTGAGGTTGGCCATATTTTCTATTTTGGAGATAAGTACACGGCTCCTATGGGAGCAAAAGTCATGGGGCCTGATGGTAAGGAACATGTTGTCCAAGGGGGCTCTTATGGCATTGGTGTGTCTCGCTTAGTCGGAGCTATTATTGAAGCCAGCCATGATGAAAATGGTTGTATTTGGCCGAAATCTGTCGCGCCATTCGGTGTGGGTATCATCAATTTAAAATCTGGAGATGAAGAAGCCGATGCTGCCTGTGAATCTCTGTACAGTGCATTAGAGGCAGCTGGGTGCGACCCGCTTTATGATGACACTAAAGATCGCGGGGGTGTGAAGTTTGGACGGATGGATCTTATCGGTCTGCCTTACCAAGTCACAGTTGGACCTCGTGGATTGAAGAATGGTGTGGTTGAAGTCAAAATCAGAGCGACAGGCATGAAGAAAGAGTTGTCTCCAAATGCTGCCATTGTTTTCTTACAAACAGAATTTGCTGAGGTTTAGCGCCTATGAATGAGGCGTTAAACATTAAACAAAATCGAGCGTTTGGCGCTATAGAACGCCGTATCGCTATGCGTTATCTACGCGCAAAGAAAACACAAGGCGGTGTAGGCCTTATCGCCGCTATTTCATTCATCTGTATCATGCTCGCGATTGCGGCGATGATTATAATAATGTCGATTATGAATGGATTTCGCGATGATATGATCCGGCTCACAATTGGCAGTGAAGGCCATATGTATGTGGCGAGTTCTGCTCCGCAGCCGACAGCCGAGAGTATGATGGCGATGGAAAACCGTTTGGCCGCCGTGCCCGGCGTTGATGAGGCCTTTCAATTTTCAGAGAATCAAACCGGCTTATCCGCAAACAACCAATTTGGTTTTGGTCAGGTCATAGGTATTCGTCCAGAAAACCTTCGTAGTTTCGAGATGATTTCGCAATCCATTATAGAGGGCAGTCTTGATAATTTTGGAGTAGGGGCAGGGTCTGACCACAATATTGCTATGGGCCGTCGTTTGGCGATGTCATTGGGTTTGTCTCAAGGCGATAAAGTCACAATTTATTCCCCGCGAACACGCACGACAGCCTTTGGCCCGCCGCAGCCCATTCGAAAAAACTATACCGTTGGTGCGATTTTTGAGGTCGGCTTATTAATCCCAGATTCGACATATATTTATATGGATTTGGATCAGGCGGGGCTTTTATTCAATGATGGGAAAGTTACAGGCGAAATTCAGTTGCGTCTCGATAATGTCGATTTGATTGATAAGTTGCGTCAACCTGTAGGAAATGCCGCTGGGGAACCTGTCTTCATAAACACATGGAAAGACCGTCCGCGAAACGCAGCGACAGCGACGGCCCTTAGGACAGAGCAAATTGCCATGCGTTTTATCTTTATGATTGTGGTAATAATCGCGGCTTTCCCTGTGCTTGCGTCTATGATTATGCTCGTGAAAAATAAATCAAAAGATATTGCGATTTTACGAACAATAGGCGCGACGCGTGGTGCCGTTTTGCGCATATTCCTCATGTCTGGGGCAATGATTGGTATCTTAGGGACGCTCGCAGGTTTAATTTTTGGTGTTTTGTTTTGTTTAAATATTGGCGCAGTTCAAACTACTATAGAGTTCGTGTGTAACTGTGAACTTTTCCCTGCGGAGGTCTATCAGCTTTCAAATGGTATTCCAGCTAAGATTGTCTGGAGCGAAGTGTTCGGTGTTGCTTTTTGGGGTTTCCTGATCTCAGCGGCAGCCACATTCCTCCCAGCGATGAATGCCTCTAAAGTCGATCCTGTCGATGCACTTAGGTATGAGTAGAGGCGAGTTATGCAAAGCGTAAGACCTATTCTATCTGTACGAAACCTTCACCGTTCTTATCAATCTGGGCCCAAGACTTTGACCGTATTAGCGGGCGCGGATATTGATATTTTCCCAGGCGAAATGGTAGGGCTTATCGGCCCGTCGGGGTCGGGTAAGTCAACGCTGCTTCACGCAGCAGGGTTGTTAGAAAAGCCCAATGCGGGGGAGGTCTACATAAATGGCCGAGAATGTTTGAAACTATCAGACGACAAGCGTACGGCAATACGACGAGAAACGATTGGTGTTGTCTATCAATTTCACCATTTGCAAAAAGAGTTTACGGCAGAAGAAAATGTCGTCATCCCGCAAATGATATCTGGGAAATCCGAAAAACAATCCCTTATCGAAGCGCAGCGCCTATTGACTGTTATGGGGCTGGAGCCACGTATGCACCATAAGCCTTCAGAGATGTCAGGCGGCGAGCAGCAAAGGGTTGCAATAGCACGGGCACTCGCCAATAAACCTCAAATTTTGTTGGCGGATGAACCGACTGGAAACCTTGACCCCGCGACGTCTTCCTCAGTCTTCAAAAGTCTGTTTGACCTAACTCGTATGGAGGGAGTTTCGGCGTTAGTGGCGACCCATAATATGGATCTAACACAATATATGGACCGAGTTTTCACAGTGCGTGACGGTCTCGTTGTGCCGTTAAAGGTACCCCCTCGCGTTTAACAAACGGCAGAAAAGCTTTTGGTTTCTAATTAGCTTATTTGATATCTTAAAATATAGGTGACTAGCTGCGACTTCTGCTGAGCCAAGAAGCTGCCATGCCGGATATCATATTGCGATAGGGCAAATGGGATTCAGCGACTTATCCACATTGATATGGCTTCATTCCCAGAAAGGGTTTGACTTTTCCGCGAAATGAATTAGAACAAAATAAGAACATCAACCGTTTTATTGGGGATAAACATGGCAAAACAGCTCGTAATGGATGTGCTTTCTGGCGCAGTTCTGGCAGGGTTCGTTGGCGTGATGACGCTGTGGATGATGGTACTAGGCGGCTAAGTTTTGGTCTAAATATTCAGCCAAAAGGAGAGGCTATGTCAGTTCGACGACTTGATTACGTTCCTCTTCGAACGCGTTCCCCATACTCAATGTTAGAGGGCGCGCTTAAAATGAAGCCCCTTGCTGCACGTTGTGCGGACTGGCGTTTTCCAGCAGTAGCACTCACTGATACTAACAATATGTGCGGTGCTTTGGAATTTTCAGACACGTTTGCCGGATTTGGCCTACAGCCTATTATCGGCGTAACGCTCTCAATGGATATTGGCCTCCCGTTACAGCCCGGGCAAATAAGGCGCGATCCTGATGGTACATTAGTTCTGCTGGCCCAAACTGAGAAAGGTTATGAGAATCTCATGGCGCTTTCTTCCTCGGCTTTTTTAGACGTGGAACCAACGGATGTACCACATGTGAAAGCCTCTGCGCTGGCAGGACGTACCGAAGGTGTAATTGCATTGACTGGTGGGCCTGATGGTGTTTTGAATCGTTTCATTGTGGATGACCGAAAGGCTGAGGCTGAGAAATGGTTAGATAACCTTAGAGCGCTTTTTCCTAATCGTCTCTATGTTGAAATCCAACGCCATCATACTGAGGCCGAGGAAAAGGCGGAACCTGTACTCATTGATTTTGCCTATGAGAAGGGTTTGCCTTTGGTCGCCACGAATGAACCCTATTATCTTGATCCAGAAATGCATAAGGCGCATGACGCGCTATTAGCGATTTCTGAAGGTTCTTACGTTTTAGAGAAAAATCGTCGTAAAGTGACGGGACATCATTACCTGAAATCACCAGAGCAAATGATAGAGTTGTTCGCAGATTTACCTGAGGCGATTGAAAACACACTTATTATTGCCCAGCGTTGTGCGTATCGATCTGAGAAGCGCAAGCCCATCTTGCCTAATTTTGGCGATGGCTCTTTATCTGAAGCAGATATTCTTGCGCAAAAAGCCAAAGACGGACTCCGGCAGCGTTTATTAGAAGTAGAAAACGCGGCGACGGAAGAGGCGTATTTCGAACGGTTAGACTTCGAATTAGGTATTATCGCGAATATGGGTTTTCCGGGCTATTTTTTGATTGTTGCGGATTTTATTCAATGGGCAAAAGAGCAGGGAATTCCTGTCGGGCCCGGCCGTGGGTCTGGTGCGGGTTCTGTTGTGGCTTGGGCACTTACCATCACGGATTTGGATCCACTTCGATATGGGCTTCTTTTTGAGCGATTTTTGAATCCCGAGCGAGTCTCCATGCCCGATTTCGATATCGATTTCTGCCAAGAAAGGCGGGGTGAAGTGATTGATTATGTCCGCCGAAAATATGGGGACGGGCAGGTTGCGCAAATTATCACATTTGGAACGCTCCAAGCCCGCGCTGTGGTGAGAGATGTTGGGCGTGTCATGCAAATGCCTTTGGGGCAGGTAGACCGCCTTGCTAAGCTTGTACCCTCAAACCCGGCCAACCCAGTTACTTTGGCGCAGGCCATTAATATGGAACCCGCGCTCCAAGAGGCGCGTAAAGCCGAGCCAGCTGTACGTAATTTGCTTGATACAGCCTTGCAGCTCGAAGGGTTATACCGAAATGCTTCAACCCATGCGGCTGGTGTCGTGATTGGGGACCGCCCCTTGCAACAGCTTGTCCCGCTCTATCGCGACCCTCGTTCTGATGTACCCGCAACCCAATTTACGATGAAATGGGCTGAGAAAGCAGGGCTCGTAAAGTTTGATTTTCTTGGGCTAAAAACACTTACGGTCATTGACCGTTGTATGAAATATTTGGCGAAGCAAGGTAAGTCTTTTGACCTTTCAAAGGTTAGTACGAATACAAAGGAAGCCTATGCGCCATTATCAGAAGCTTTGTCAGCTGGAGTGTTCCAGCTGGAAAGCTCTGGAATGCGTGATGTTTTACGCAAAATGGCTCCAAGCTCGATCGAAGAGTTAACCGCCTTGATTTCGCTTTATCGACCAGGTCCGATGAAAAATATTCCGGACTATGTTGACCGAAAATTTGGCCGGCAAGAGATTACCTACCCTCATCCAAAGCTCGAACCTATTTTAAAAGAGACTTACGGGATTATTATTTACCAAGAGCAGGTGATGGAAATCGCCAAAGTTCTGTCTGGGTTCACTCTAGGCGATGCTGATTTACTTCGTCGTGCCATGGGTAAAAAAGATCAGGCGGAAATGGACCGTCAAAAATCAAAATTTATTGATGGTGCAGTTCAACGCGATGTCGACGGGCGCCTCGCGGGTGAAATATTTGAATTGGTCAATGAATTTGCGGGCTATGGATTTAACAAATCCCATGCGGCGGCTTATGCGATGATTTCATTTCAGACAGCCTATTTGAAGGCGCTGTATCCTGTTGAATTTATCGCTGCGATTATGTCGCTCGATATTGCTAATGTTGAAAAACTCGCGCAATTTTATCAAGAAGGCAATCGCATGGGCATTGAAATCGTCTCGCCTTGCGTCAATCAATCAATGGCTGATTTTGACGTTGCAGACGGTAAGGTGCTTTATGCTTTAGGCGCTCTGAAAAATGTTGGCGTGGATGCTATGCGCCATGTGGTGAGTGTGAGAGAGCAGGGCGGGCCATTCAAAGACCTTTATGATTTTGCACACCGGGTTGATATGCGGCTTGTGAACAAGCGGGCGATTGAAAACCTCGCGCGCTCTGGCGCCTTTGATTGTCTAGAACCAAACCGAGCCACTGTGATGGCTTCTGCGAGTATTTTGCAAGACATCGGCACATTGGCGGCGCGTGAACGTGCTAGCTCTCAGGTGAGCCTATTTGGTGATAGTGTAAAAATGGAAGACCCAGATTTGTGTTATGCGCCAAGTTGGGGGTCAATAGAGCAATTAAACAATGAACTATCAGCTGTAGGTTTTTATCTTGGCGGTCATCCTTTGGATGAGCACGCAAAGAAAGGTGCTTTGGATAAATGTACCCAAGCCATAGATATTGATGAAAAATACGCGCGCAGCGGTAAAGAATGTAAAATGAATTTAGCCGGCGTGGTTTTGCGTAAGCAGGAACGCCTATCAAAACGCGGAAAGAAATTTGCTTTCGTTGCCTTATCAGACCCTACGGGGGAGTATGAGGTTTTGTTTACGGAAAAAGTACTCATGCCTAATCGTGATTATCTTACGCCCGGCAACCTTATTCAAATAAAAGCAAAAGCTGAGGGCGGTGATGGCGAGGTGCGCTTGTTTGCTGAAGGGATAACACCTTTTAATGCAAAACCACCGGAAACCAAAATTGTGGGATTAGATATCCGTCTTCGAAATGCGAGTATAGAAACGCTTGATGCGCTAGAAAAGTTATTGGACCAACTCAAAAACGCGCCTTATCAAAATTCAGGATATATACAGATAACTGCACCATTAGATGATAAACGAGAAGCAAGCTGGAAATTACACGGCGCATGGGGGGTTGACCCCAAAATTCAGAAGGCCATAAAAGCCAATCAATCTGTTGAAATAATTAAAGAGATTGCGGCCTAAACTGACACGCCCTTTATAAGGGTTTCACATATTGACTGTAACCTTCTCATCATGACATCTGCAATTCCTACCGAAGATATAAATGACATAGTCATAGACATTATCGCGCAATCGGTTGGCTCTGTTTCGGAAAGCCAATTAGCCCTTACAGGGGATAAACGCTTTCTATTTTCTGAAAGTAAACGCTCATTTATAATGTACGGCGTAAAAGGGCGTAATTGGATCGCCCTTGGTGCGCCTATAGGGCAAAAAAGCGAATCCGAAGAATTGATAGCGCAATTTCTAAGCTTGGCGCGCGCGTCAAAATATTCACCTGCCTTTTATGCTGTAAGAGAACGGCATTTAGAGCGGTTTTCTCAGACTAAATTAAAATCTCAGAAGATTGGCGAAATGGCCTTAGTCGCGCTTGAGAGTTTTAGCTTGGAAGGCAAAGACAATGCAAAACATCGCCACGCTCGCAATAAAGCCGTAAGAGAAGGTGTCTCATTTAAAATAATAAGAACTGAAGTGGATTCTCCCGAAATGGATAAATTGGAGAGCATTTCAAAGGATTGGCTTGCTCATCAATCAGGCCGCGAAAAAGGTTTTTCCCTTGGGCGGTTTGATCGCAAAGTACTATCAAACAAAGCTATAGCTATCGCGATGAAGGCCGATGAGATTATAGCCTTTTCCAATCTTTGGTCATCGGCGGATGGAAGCGAGCTGTCTTTGGATTTAATGCGCTACCTAGAAAACTCTATGGCTGGGGTCATCGATTTCCTTTTAGTAGAGACTATGCTCTGGGGCCGTGAAAATGGGTATAAGACATTTAGCCTTGGTATGGCCCCGCTTGCAGGTCTTGATAAAGAAGACCACCGCTCCGTTATGTCTTCGCTTTGCCGTTTTGCTTTCAAGCACGGGGATAAGCTTTACAGTTTTCAGGGGATAAGGCGATTTAAGAAAAAATATAATCCCGATTGGGAGGCCGTATATTTGATGGCTCCAAGCCAACTTCATATGCCGCGTGCTCTAAAAAACTTGGCGCTTTTATCTGCGGGAAGCCTAAAGGGGATTTTTCGGCGTCCTTAACTTCTCTTGAATTTGGACTATGGACTGATGTTTTATCCAAGATGTTATCAAGTGAACTGGCGAAACGCAGTTTTTTCCTTGCAAAATTTATAAACCACGCTAAACGGCGCGCATTAATTCGCGTATAGGGGCGGGTGTCTGGCATATAGCCTTCCATCCATTCCGGTGAGCGCTTCGATGGTCGAAGAACTTCACACCCTATACTTGGTCAACCGGAACAAGGAGATATCCATGGCCCTACCTGAATTTTCAATGCGTCAGCTACTCGAAGCTGGTGTTCACTTTGGTCACCAGACACATCGCTGGAACCCAAAAATGGCACCTTATATTTTTGGTGCCCGTTCAAACATTCATATTCTAGATCTGTCACAAACTGTGCCTTTGCTTCACCAAGCGCTTAAAGAGACGCGCGACGTTGCTGCAAAAGGTGGTCGTGTTCTATTCGTTGGTACAAAACGTGCAGCTTCTGACCCAGTGGCACAAGCCGCAAAACGTTGTGCTCAGTATTATGTCAATCACCGTTGGCTCGGCGGCATGCTTACAAACTGGCAAACAGTGACTAAATCTATCGCACGTTTGAAAGAGCTTGAAGCTCTATTAGGTGACGAAGGTGCGGATGCTGAAACAGGTTTGACAAAGAAAGAAAACCTAAAGCTCGCTCGTGAGATGGAAAAATTAGAAAAAGCGCTCGGCGGAATTAAAGA